>NZ_CAFJ01000163.1 GCF_000239795.1 Bradyrhizobium sp. STM 3809
CGGCCTCTTTGATCGCCTTCACATCTNCTTCCGCCAGATCCTCCTGGCCGAGATGGACGTGCTCCGCGCCCGCGACGATCGCGGCGTGCCAGTAGTCGTTGACGATCAGCTTGGTTGCGGTGCCCTTGGTAATCGCAAGCGCGTCGGTGACGATCTGCAGCGCCTGGCCGTCGTCGAGATTTTTCGCACGCAGTTGCACGGTGCCGACGCCGAGCCTGGTCAGGCGCTCGACCCAGGCGAGCGAGTCGACGACGGGATAGAAGCGATCAGGATACGGCATGCCAGAACGGAGTCCCAACGACAGGGGTGGATGGCGAGGCGAAATCGCGGGCGTCCATCAGCCCGGCCTCGTAGGCGGTGCGGCCGGATTCGACTCCGAGCTTGAAGGCGCGCGCCATGGCCACGGGGTCGGCGGCCTTGGCGATCGCGGTGTTGAGCAGCACCGCGTCGTAGCCGAGTTCCAGCGCTTCCGCCGCGTGCGAGGGCGCGCCGAGGCCGGCATCGACAACGAGGGTGATGTCGGGCAGGCGGTCGCGCAACAGCTTCAACGCGTCGCGGTTGATGATGCCCTTGGCCGAGCCGATCGGCGCGGCCCAGGGCATCACGACCTTGCAGCCGGCATCGACGAGCCGCATCGCGACGGTGAGATCCTCGGTGCAGTAGGGGAAGACCTCGAAGCCGTCCTTGATCAGGATGGTGGCAGCCTCGACCAGTCCGACGACGTCGGGCTGCAGCGTGTCGTTGTCGCCGATGACCTCGAGCTTGATCCAGGCCGTGCCGAACAATTCGCGCGCGAGCTTGGCGGTGGTCACCGCCTCGCGCACGCTGCGGCAGCCGGCGGTGTTCGGCAGCACGGTGACGCCGAGCGCGTTGATCAGCTTCCAGAACGCATCACCGGTCTTGCCGCCGGCAGCCTCGCGCCGCAGCGACACCGTGACGATCTCGGCACCGGAGGCGCGGATCGACTCCTGCATGATGGCGGGGGAGGGATAGAGCGCGGTGCCGACGAGGAGGCGCGAGGTGAAGGTCTTGTCGTAGAATTTCAGCATCGATTGTCTCCGTCATGTCGGACGGTGGTCGCCGCGAATACAGCTGTCGTCCCGGCGAACGCCGGGACCCATACCGCGTGATGTGGCTTGGGGCACGCGAGGAGAGACCGAGGGCCATCACCGCCGACGGTGGTTATGGGTCCCGGCGTTCGCCGGGACGACAGCAGAGAGTGACGCGCGAGCCGGGCCATCATCACCCTCCCTGCCGGGGCGTGATGATCTCGATCTCGTCGCCGGCCTTGAGCGCGGTCTCGGCCCAGCGGCTCTTCGGCACGACGTCGTAGTTCAGCGCGATGGCGAAATGGCTGCCCTCGTAGTCGAGCTCCGACAGCAGCGCGGCGACGTCGGTGGCGCTGATGTCGCGGGCCTCGCCGTTGACCGTCACGCGCATCGCATCACCTCGTTGTCGATCTGGCCGCGCTCCACATAGTTGAGCGTCGCCTGCGCCAGCGCCGGCGCGATCAGGAAGCCGTGGCGGTAGAGGCCGTTGACGCGGATCTCGCGCTCGCCGGTGACCGTGATGCGGGGCAGATTGTCGGGATAGGCCGGCCGCAGGCCGGAGCCGAATTCGAGGATGCGCGCCTCGCCGAACGCCGGGTGCACGGAATAGGCGGCGCCCAACAGCTCCAGCGCCGAGCGCAGGCTGACGCCGGTGTCCTCGGCCTCGAGCGAGGTCGCCCCCAGCATGAACAGATTGTCCGCGCGCGGGATCAGATAGAGCGGGAAGCGTGGGTGCATCAGCCGCACGGGGCGCGCGAGCTGCACTTCGGAGGTCTCGATCAGGATCATCTCGCCCTTGACGCCGCGCAGCTCCGGCTCGGCGTCGCGCGCCTCGAGGCCGCGGCAGTCGATGACGAGACCGTCGAGATCAGCGGCCGCCACGTTGCTGTTGAACAGCACGCGGCCGCCAGCCTCGATGATCCGCTGGTGCAGCCTGGGCAGCACGCGGCGCGGCTCGACATGGCCTTCGGTGGGGTAGAACAGACCCTCGCGGAAGCGGCCTTCCAGCGACGGCTCGAGCTCCGCCAGACCAGCCGCATCGAGGCGCTGATAGCCCGAGGTGCGGCGGGCAAACCGGTCGTAGTCGGCGCGGTCGCGGGCATGCGCGATCACCAGCGAGCCGTTGAACGGCGTCTCCGGCATTTCGCGCTGCCACAGGTCCAGCGACGACAGGCCAAGCCGGGTGATGAGGGGCTCCGAGACCTCGCTCTCGCAATACGGTGCCAGCATGCCGCCGGCCCAATGGCTGGTGGCGAGCATGAGGCCGGCGTCGCTGCGCTCATGCAAGGTCACGTCGTGCCCGGCGCGCGCGAACATCAGCGCCTGCCAGGCGCCCGCGATACCGGCGCCGATGATGGATACGGGACGATCCCCGCGGGTCGTTGTCTGCTGCATCCCTGTCCCTTCGCCGGCATGACCCGGATCAGGTTCAAAGGGTCACCGCATTCGCGCTGCGGTATCTCAGCTCCCCCTCGGAGCTCCCCTCGGAACGCGCTTAAAATAGACCGATACGGCTCCGTGTCAACGGAGTGTCACGGAAAGACGCTGCGCAGCGTTTAGGAACCAAACCGCGTCAGTGCGCCCGCGCGTGGCGGCGGGTCTCGATCCTCGGCGTGATGTCGAGCGGCGCGCTCACGCGCTCGGCGCGGCTGACCGGCCGCGCGTCGGCCAGGCGCTGCCGCTTGGCCTCCTCGTAATAGCCTTTCGCGAAATAGGCGACCGCGCGGTCGTGGTCGCCATGGGCGGCGCGATAGGCGCCGGCGAGGTAGCGCACGCCATAGGTGAGGTTGGTGTTGGGATCGTGCAGGCCGGCCGCGTCGCCGGTGTAGCCGAGGCCGCGCGCGGTGCCGAGCTTGATCTGCATCAGGCCGATGCAGCCGCAGCGGCCGACCAGGTTCGGCTGATACTTGCTCTCGCGCACGATGACGCGGTGGATCAGCGACTCGGGAATGTTGTTGGCGGCGGCGTGCACGGCGACCAGCGCGTCGATGTGCGGATGGCCGGTGTTCATGTGCTTGGGCTTGCTATCGGACTTGACCTCGGCCGCCTTGCCATCGCGCGGCTCGACGGCGGGCGCATCGGCCGGCACGGCGTCGGCATCGGCCGGCGCGGCTGCATTGGCATCCATCGGCTGGCCGGAGTCGGCGCTGCTGACGGCCTCGATCGCCTCGACCTCGCGCGCGGTCTTGGTGACGGCGCTGCGCGCGGCCAGATCCTTGATGCTTTCGGCGCGGACATGGGCCAGCTTGACCTTGCCGGTCCGGGCCTTGGCACCCTCCGATGTGGCGCTGTCCGACGCGGCGTTCGCATCCTCGGCCGCCATGACGGACGGCAGGTGACCAGCCATCGCAAAGCCCGCAAGGCAGGCCGTCAGCACGAGACGTTTCATTTGTCAGGATCCCCCGGGAACCACCCGCGTGCCGAGCAGCCCCCCGACACGCGTTTAACACTTTACGCACCGTAATTGGCGCGAACGCCGGGCGATAATATGGCATAAATGCGGCAAAGGCCCCGGCAAAATGCCGGAGGCGGCTTGCCGCGCCCATCGGCCCCCCGCAGTTTACCGCGAATTAGAGCGCGGCGTGATTGGCTGGCGGGTCTCTCAGCCAGGGTCACGCCGCAATGACGCTTTCCGTCACCCATACCGAAGCGACCGCGCGACCCGCGCAGGCGCTGTTGCCGCTGTGGGTCGGCGCCGCCGTCTATGCGCTGCTGATCCTCTCCGGCAACCGGCTGCTCAACGATCCCGACACGCTGTGGCAGATCACGGTCGGGCAGTGGATCATCGAGCATCGGGCCGTGCCCGAGGTCGACGTCTATTCCTTCACCATGCGCGGCGCGCCGTGGATCTCCACGCAATGGCTGGCGCAGGTCGCCTATGCCTCGGTCTACAAGCTCGCCGGCTGGACCGGGCCGGTCGTGCTGGCGGCCTCCGCCATCGCACTGTCATTCGCACTGTTCGCGCGCATGCTGAGCCGGCATCTGCGCGACAGCACGACCTTGTTGTTCGTCGTCGCGGCGTTCCTGCTCTGCCTGCCGCATCTGCTGGCGCGGCCGCATGTGCTGGCGTTTCCGATTCTCGTCGCCTGGATGGCCGGGCTGCTCGACGCCGCCGACCGCAGGCAGGCGCCGCCCGTTGCGCTGGTCGTGCTGATCGCGCTGTGGGCCAATCTGCATGGCGGCTTCGTGTTCGGCCTGTTCTTCATCGCGCCGGCGGCGCTCGACGCGCTGGTCAACGCGGAGGCGGCGGCACGTCGCAGCCTGGCGCTGCGCTGGGCTGCATTCGCCGCGCTCGCCCTGGCGGCGAGCTGCTGCACGCCCTATGGCTGGAACGCGCTGCTGGCATCGCAGAAGATCCTGTCGCTGGGGCAGGCGCTGCCGCTGATCATGGAATGGAAGGCGACCGATTTTCAGAGCCTCGGTCCGTTCGAGATCTGCCTTCTGCTCGCCATC
Source organism: Bradyrhizobium sp. STM 3809 (assembly GCF_000239795.1). GTDB lineage: Bacteria > Pseudomonadota > Alphaproteobacteria > Rhizobiales > Xanthobacteraceae > Bradyrhizobium. Next base: position 4,503 of record NZ_CAFJ01000163.1, read on the forward strand.
GGCTTCGCGCTGCTGCATGGCGTCAAGCTGCCGCCGGTGCGGATCCTGATGCTGCTCGGCCTGCTGCACATGGCGCTGGCCCAGGCGCGCGCCGCCGAGTTGCTGGCGCTGATCGGACCCCTGGTGCTGGCAGCGCCGCTCGCCCGGCAGCCCGGCGCCGAGACGCCGACGCTGAGCGCGCCGCGGCCGTCGCTGATCGCCGCGACGGTCCTCGCGCTCGGGCTCGGCACGCTGGCTTCGGCTTCGATCCTGTCCTTTGCCCCGAACATGCGCGGCACGCCGGTCGCCGCCGTCGCCGAGCTGAAGAAGCTCAACCTCGCGCGTGTTCTCAACGACTACGATTTCGGCGGCTATCTCATCGCCTCCGGCGTTGCGCCCTTCATCGACGGCCGCACCGAGCTGTATGGCGAAAAGTTCTTCGTCGATCACAACGCCGCCTCGGGCCTGATGGAGCCGGACAATCTGTTCCGTCTGCTGAAGGACTACGACATCGAGGCGACCCTGCTGCGCACGCAGAGTGCGGCGACCAAGCTGCTCGACCATGTCGACGGTTGGCACAGGGTCTATTCGGACGACATCGCCACGATTCACCTCCGCGAGCCGACTGCACGTCATGGGGCGGAACCGGCCGTCCGCCCGATCAGCGATTGATCGACGACGATCGCAACCGCGTGAGGTCGGATGTCGCGCGGCATCCCGGCGCGTGCAAACGCCGCGCTCCGCGATTATCGTGCAAGCCGTCAGTTCGACAGCAAGTCGGTTCGACAGCAAGCCTGACTCATTCAAAGCCGCCAAAAAGCCTGAACAGAAAGGGAGCGCGTCATGGCCGTGAAGGCAACCGAGGTGTATTTCAGCCAGCCCGACAATGCGCAGTCCGCGGTCCGCGTGCTGGACCTGCCGCGCAACAATCCCTGCGCCCAATGCGGCGAACCGATCGCGCTGCCGTCCTGGGTCGAGAAGGATGGCCGGCGCACCGCCTACCTCTGGCACTGCCGCCTCTGCGACTATCGCTACGAGACGATTGCATTCTACGCCGAGGCCGTCGACGACGACGGCGCGCTGGCCGCGTAGTTCGGTGAGCTGCCCGAGGCGGCTCACCAAGACTGTGCGGATCTTCTCTTCGAGCTGCAACCGCGCTGACGGTCTGCTCCCTCTCCCTGTGAAGAATGGCGAGAGGGAGCAGACCGTCAGCGCGGTGAACAGCTCGGACTCCGCGGACGCGTCAGGCATCTCCGTGCCGACACCACAGCCATCTCCATCGAACCGTCACTGAGTAACACTTCCGCGCTGCGGTGAGACCGGTTGTCGCGCAGCATGGCGAAATCGTGGTTCCCGGGGAACGCCGACTGCCCGGTGCAGTTCTCTCGTCACCATTCACTGAGAGGAGACACCCACATGGTGATGAAGACTGTTGCGGCCGGCCTCGCCGGTTCCCTGCTGCTCGCGACCGCCGCCTTTGCCGCGGAGAGCACCACCACGACCACCCACACCACGATCAAGAGCGATACAACGGCGGCGTCCTATCAGGGTGATTGGCGCGCCTCGAAGCTCGTCGGCGTGAAGGTCTACAACAACAACAACGAGAACGTCGGCTCCATCGACGACATGCTCGTCGACAAGAGCGGCAACATCAAGGGCGTCGTGATCGGCGTCGGCGGCTTCCTCGGCATGGGTGAGCACCTCGTTGCCATCGCGTTCGACCAGGTGAAGTTCTCGGATCAGCCGGTGCAGTCGAATACGGCCTCGAACGCGCCCGCCACCGGCACGACCTCGTCGACCAACCCGCCGGCTTCGACCACGACGACGGGCGCCGCCACCGGCACCTCGTCCTCCTCGTCGATGAGCTCCTCGAAGAGCCGCTGGTATCCCGACCACGCGATGATCAACGCGACCAAGGACCAGCTGAAGTCGATGCCCGAGTTCAAGTACTCGGAGTAACGACGCCCCCTTCGATCGATTGATCGTTTCGACGCGGCGCGCCCGGATCATCCGGGCGCGTTTGCGTATCAGGCTGCAGGACGCAGCTTGGTCTGGTTGAGCGGCAGCTCGATGCGGGCGATCAGCCCGTGCGGCTTGCGGTCGTGCAGCGACAGCTCGCCGCCATGCGCCAGGACGATCGCCTTGGCGATCGACAGCCCAAGTCCGAAGCCTGTGGCCTCGTCCATGTTGCGGGCGTCGTCGCCGCGAACGAACGGCTCGAGCATGTCGGATTTGCGGGCATCGGCGATTCCCGGACCGTCATCCTCGACGTCGATCGTCAGGCGCTTGCCGGCGACGGTCAGGCGGACGACGATCTCCTTGCCGTACTTCGCGGCGTTCTCGACGAGGTTGGTCACCGAGCGCATCAAATCGTCCGGCCGCACCGTCGCCATCGCGCGCGTCGGGCCGACATAGCTCACATGATGGCCAACATCGGCGAACTGGTCGGCGACGAGCTGCAAAATGCTCGCGATGTCGACCAGCGTCATCGGCTCGAGCTTGCGGCCGTTGCGCAGGAACGACAGCACCGAGCCCAGCATGGCATGCATCTGATCGAGGTCGGCCAGCATGCGGCTGCGCTGCAGCTCGTCCTCGACGAACTCACAGCGCAGCCGCATGCGGGTCAGCGGCGTGCGCAGGTCGTGGCTGATCGCCGCGAGCATCTTGGTCCGGTCGTTGATCAATGCGGTGATGCGCGAACGCATCCGGTTCAGCGCCCGCGCCAGCGAGCGGATCTCCTCGGGGCCGCGCTCCGGGAGCGCCGGCCCTTCGCCATCGAGGCTGAAATTCTCGGCCGCCTTGGCAAAGCTCGACAAGGGCGATGTCAGCGCGCGCGCGGCCCACAGACCGAGCAGCGTCGTGCTGATCAGCGCGAACAGGATGGTCGTCAGCCACGGCGCGCCCCAGAATGGCGGCCGGTGTGGCCGGTCCGGCGCCTTGGCGGAGATCAGCTCGCCGTCGGGCAGAGCGAAAACGACCCGGTGCAGCGGCGATCCGGGCGGAGGCATGAAGACGCGGTATCCCGGGCCGAGGCCGCGAAAGCCACCGGGTCCGTGGCCGCCCTCGGGCGGGCCGCGCGACCCGGCATCCGGCTCGCCGCCACGCGGAGCGCCGTCTCGCTCCGCTGCGCCGCCCGGCTGTGCCAGCTCCGGCGGCGGTCCGGATTGCGGCTTGATGTCGAACTCGGGATAGGCGCGCGCGATGTCGGCAAGCAGGCGCGCCCGCTCATCCGCGGGAGCGCGTCCGAGCACGCGGATCACGGTGGCGAGCTGGAATGGACCAGCCTCGGTCTCGCCCGGAGGCTGCTCGGCGCGATAGATCAGGAACGTCGCCGTGATGATGGCGTGCAGCGCGATGATCGAGATCGCCACCAGTGCCGTGATCTGGCCGCGGATTCCCTTCAGGTTGAGAAAGCCGAACGAAATCATCACGGCTACCGATCCGCTCCGTCAGTGGCTCTGGGGCGCGGTCACCACCTCGACGACCGGCGTGAACATGTAGCCGCCGGACCGCACGGTCTTGATCATCGTCGCCTCCTGCGGATCGGGCTCGATCTTGCGGCGGATGCGGCTGACCAGCACGTCGATCGAACGCTCGAACGAGCCGGCGCTGCGTCCCTGCGTCAGGTCGAGCAGGCTGTCGCGCGACAGCACGCGGCCTGGCCGCTCGCAGAAGGTGCGCAGCAGGTCGAATTCGGCGCTGGTCATGGCGACGCGCGCGCCTTCGGGATTACGCAGCTCCCGCAGGCGGAAGTCGATCTTCCAGCCGAGGAAGCTCAGCGCTGTCGCGCCTTCGGTGGCGCTCGCCGTCATCGCCGCCGCCTGCCGGCGCAGCACCGCATTGATGCGGGCGAGCAGCTCGCGCGGATTGAACGGCTTCGGCAGATAGTCGTCGGCACCCATCTCCAGCCCGAGAATGCGGTCGACGTCCTCGCCGCGAGCGGTGAGCATGATGATCGGCACCTGCGATTCCGCGCGCAGCTTGCGGCACAGGGTCAGGCCGTCTTCGCCCGGCAGCATCACGTCGAGGATCAGGAGGTCGATGCGGTGATCGCCCATGATCCGGCTCATCTCGCGGCCGTCGGTCGCGGTGGTCACGTTGCAGGCATTGTTGCGCAGATATTTCGCGATCAGCGTCCGCGTCTCGCGGTCGTCCTCGACGACAAGGATGTGGGGTTGTGTCTGGGCCATGCTGATCAATTGACCTAGAATCGCGGCGTTTTGCGAAATTTTTTGTTACGGAATGTTTCCTGGCGGCAAAGTCCGGCAAGGCCGGGACATCGTCTGGACCCGTGTTGCGGCTTTCGTATGGAGGCGTCAAGCGCGGCGCGGGACGGAGAGGTGCCAAGGTGGGGGGACTGCACCGGATTACCTAGCAATCCCAGATTCATCACAAACGATGCTGGTAGTTGATGCGCCCTCTCCCCTTGCGGGAGAGGGCATGCAGAACAGAGCGGCATACTCGCTTGGGTGAGGGGTATCTCTCCACGAGCGAGCCCGCGGCGAGATACCCCTCACCGGAGCGAGCAAGAGGATGGGCCGGAGCTGCCCTCTCCCGCAAGGGGAGAGGGCGCTGTATTGGGCAGCGGTGCTGCGACAAAGTCTATGAGTTTCGATCCGACCTACTTCACCAGCGGGCAGCCGCCCTTGTCGAGCGGGCGGAAGGCTTCGTCCCCCGGGACCGTCGCGATCAGCTTGTAGAGATCCCAGTCGCCCTTCGACTCCTCGGGCTTCTTGACCTCGAACAGATACATGTCATGGACCATGCGGCCGTCGATGCGGATCTTGCCGTTCTTGGCGAAGAAGTCGTTCACCGGCATCGCGCGCATCTGCTCCATGACCTTCGGCGCCTCGTCGGTGCCGATCGCCTCGATGGCCTTCAGATAGTGCATGGTCGCGGAGTAGAGGCCGGCCTGGATCATCGTCGGCATGTGACCGACCTTCTCGTTGAATCGCTTGGAGAAGGCGCGGGTCTCGTCGTTCATGTCCCAGTAGAACGCGTCGGTGACGATCAGGCCGGAGGTCGACTTGATGCCGAGCGAATGCACGTCGGTGATCTCCATCAGCAGCGCGATCATCTTCTGGCCGCTCTGCGCCAGGCCGAACTCCGCGGCCTGCTTCAGCGCGTTCTGGGTGTCGCCGCCGGCATTCGCCAGGCCCACGACCTTGGCCTTGGAGGCCTGCGCCTGCAGCACGAAGGACGAGAAGTCCGACGAGTTCAGCGGATGCCGCACGTCGCCGAGCACCTTGCCGCCGGCCTCCTTCACGACGTTGGCGGCGTCGCGCTCCAGCGCCTGGCCGAACGCGTAGTCCGCGGTGATGAAGAACCAGGTGTCTTCGCCGCGCTTGACCATCGCCTTGCCGGCGACGTTCGACAGCGCATAGGTGTCGTAGGTCCAGTGCACCGTGTTGGGCGAGCACTGCGTGCCGGTGATGTCGGACGAGCCGCCGCCGGAATTGATGTGGATCTTGTTCTTCTCCCGCGTCAGCGCCGAGATCGGCAGCGCGACGGACGATGTCGGCACGTCGAAGATCGCGTCGACCTTCTCATTGTCGTACCAGTTGCGGGCGATGTTGACGCCGACATCCGGCTTGTTCTGGTGATCGGCCGAGACCACCTCGACCTTCTTACCCCTGACCTTGCCGCCGTAATCCTCGACCGCCATCTGCACCGCCACCAGCGAGCCCTTGCCGGTCGCGTCGGCGTAGAGGCTCGACATGTCCGTGAGCACGCCGATCTTCACGATATCGTCGGAAATCGTCTGCGCGTGAGCGGTTCCGCAAAGCGCTGCAAGCGCGATGGCGGCGGCGACGGCTTGCGTCGAGGGCCTCATTGTTTTCTCCCGTTCTCGATGTTTGCTCGTTGGTCATTGCTCTCTAGCCGGTCTTGCTGCACCGGCCAAGAAAAACCCGAGCGGAAGCCGATCGAGACGGGAACCGCGGAGGATCGATCAAGCTGTCGTAATTCCTTTCGGCGGCATGGAGCCGCGGGTTCGGCCAGACGATCCTTCGAGCGGGCTGAAGCCGGCACGGCCTTTGGCGCGCTCGAGTTCATGCCGTCGCGATCGACTACTTCAAGCTGCTGTTGATCGATGTGAACTTCGTGTTCAGCTTGCTGCCGAGGCCGTTGACCGAGGCGATGATGGCGATCGAGATGCCCGCGGCGATCAGGCCGTATTCGATGGCCGTGGCTCCGCTCTCGTCTTTCAGGAAACGCAGGATGACCGACATTGATACCGTCCTCGTAAAATCCGATGATGAGTTGAACTAATTACGCGGCAACGAGTAGGCCCCAACCTTTAAATGTAGGTTCAGCCGATCGCAGACTCTCTGCTGCCAAATGTTACCGCGCGTGTCCGGAGGGCGCCTGGGACATGTCCGTTCATTGCCGCCGCCGGTGGAGCGATGATCGCTCGCCGGCTCCCGGACTACAGCCCCGGCAGCGTGTTGATGCGAACAGTCATCGTGCCCTCGGCGGTCGCGATCACGCGCAGGGTGGTTGCGTCGAAGGCGATGTCGGTGAGCGCCAGGTTGTTGACGTCGGTGTCGACGCGGACGCCGTTCTCGTTCTTCTGCATCTCGGCGATCGCGTTCGCGATCTTCTCGCGGACGTTGTCGGCGAACGGCTTGAGGTCGATGACCGACCGTTCGAGCAGGGCGCGCTGCAGATGCGGAACGGCGGCGCGGGCGGCGGCGCCGAGCAGGCCGAACGCCGCTTCGGATTCGACGGCGAGCTGCAGGTCCGACAGGCGCAGGATCTGCTGCGCCTGATCAACCATCGGCCGTCCCCAGATATGCACGGTGGCCTCGGCCCCGAAGCCGAAGAAGCTCTCCTTCTCCTTGCCCTTGACCTGCAGCGAAATCAGCAGGCGGTTGCCCGAAGGCACGACGGTCGCGTGCTTCACCGTCACGGCAACAGGCCCCGAACCATCCTCCGGAAAGGTGCGGCCCGCGAGCTGCGAATCGACCAGCTTGTTGAGCTCGGTGAAGGGGACGTCGATCGGAACCGCGACGTTGATGCCGCCCGCGGTCGGCGGAACGATCGTGATCTTCTCGGGGAACGGGCAGACCGGCTTGGTCTCCGCGGCCGTCACCCTGGTTTCCGCCTCGATTCCCACGGTGATGCTGGCGGTCGCGGTATCGATCACCGGCTGTGCCGCCAGCGCGCGCGTCGGCTTGACCTCGAGCCAGACCGCGGGCAGCCCCGGCGCCGTGCCCTGCAGCGGCACCGAGCGGCAGGCGCGCGCCCATTGGACCTGCGCGTTGCGCTTCAGCGTCGGGTCCTTGCGCAGACGGTCGCTGAGCGCGGCAAGCTGTTCGTTGACGGTCTTGTCGATCACCGGCTTCATCTGAGCCGGAACGTTGACCCGGGCGCCCGCGACCGTGAGCGCGGTGTCGCCGAGATTGACCTGCGCCGAGAAGTTTGGCTCGACATACCAGGATGCCGCGACGCGGGGCCGCATCGCGATCAGGACATTGCCCTTGATGTCGGCGGTGGCGTTCAGGTTCTTGATGTTGATGCCGCCGATCTGCTTGGCCGCGTCCGAGCCCAGCAGGCCGCCCAGCGCGTCTCCGATCGCGCCGGTGGCCTTCGACGACAGCGAGCCGGTGACGTTGAGCCGCCCCGACAGAGGCGTCGCCAGCGACAGCGTGTCCTGGGTGCCGGTCGCGGCGATCGCGCCGCGATTCACGGTCCAGCCGATGTCGGCGTTCTGCAGGATCTGGCTGACGGGGTTGTCGGCTTTGCCGGCGAAATTGCGCGGCGTCGCCTTTTCGGCGGCGTCACGAATCGCGCCGAGCGAGATCGACATCGGCGCCATCACGATCGAGTTGCGCGTTGCCGGCGGCAGGGGCGGCAGTTGGGTCAGCTGCGGCGTCGGCGTCGTCCCGGAGAACAGGAACACCTCCGCGACGATGATGCCGATCAGCGCGAGGGCGGCGAGCCCCGCGGCGCCGATCAGGATCAGCCGCAGCCGCGGTGGCGAGCGCCGCGGCGGCCGCTGCGATTTCGGAGCCAGCGGGTGAGGCCTGCTCTGCCAATCCGGTCGCGGCGTTGGAAGGTTCATGTCGGATCCACGGACTCCAGGCTGCCGCGGAGCCGGCTCGAATCCGGACGCGGCGAGATCGCGGTTAATACAAGATTGCCGAGCTTACAGGGCCGGACCGAGGCGCGCCAGAGCAGCCCGCAAAGCTTCGGGCCATCAATCGGCCGTGATGGTGAACGCCCCGATCTGCGCAAAGAAATGACCGCCGGGCACGGGGCCGCGGCGGTCCAGTCAGGGAGGATCAGAGAAGGGGGCGGGAAGCGGTCGCCGATCAGCGGGTGATGCGGCCGAGATCGGCGCGGCGCTCCATCGGCAGCACGATCACCTTGGCGCCGACATTGACGCGGGAGTAGAGGTCGATGACGTCCTGGTTGGTCAGGCGAATGCAGCCCGACGACACATGCGTGCCGATCGTCTCCGGCGCATTGGTGCCGTGAATGCGATACACCGTGCCGCCGAGATACATCGCGCGGGCGCCGAGCGGATTGCCCGGGCCGCCGGCCATGTGGCGCGGCAGATAGGGCTGGCGCGCGATCATTTCCGGCGGCGGCGTCCAGTCCGGCCATTCGGCCTTCCTGGTCACCGACTGCACGCCCGACCAGGTGAAACCGTCGCGGCCGACGCCGATGCCGTAGCGCATCGCCTGGCCGTTGCCGAGCACGTAGTACAGGTACTTGTTAGGCGTATCGATCACGATGGTGCCGGGCGCCTCGCGGGTCGTGTAGCTCACGACCTGGCGGCGCAGGCGGGCAGGCAACTCATAAGGCGCCGCCTCGTCCTCTTGCGGTTCGATGGCCTGCGGCGCCGTCGCCGGCGGCTCGTAGGTCGCGACCGGCGGCGGCAGGAGGAACGGGAAGGGGAGTGGCGCCGGCGAAGCGGCGAGCGCCGGAGTGGCAGCCACGACCGCACCGGCGATCAGCGCGCCGAACAGATGGCGGGAACGTGAACGGACTGTGCCCGATGTCAACATGGACGTCCCCTTGTTTGATCGCTCGATGCGTGCTGCCCGTTGTCTCGGCCGGCTTCGTTGAAATCAGTTGCCTGTCATCATCGCTTGTGGCGCCGTTTGATCTGCGCCCGATGCTGCAACTCATAAGGGAGAAAAGTTTCGCTGCGTTTGCACGCTGCAGGCAAAACGGTTTCGTCGGCTTAACCGTTTGTTTCATGACGGTTTCACGACAGGGCGCGCTTGCCCGGGCGTTCCGAGCAGTGGAGGGCGGTAAAAAGAACCTTCGACAGTTCGATGACGTCACACGCCTGAAATAACAATGTCGGAATTTGCGGCCGTTCAGAATCGCTGCAACTTTCCGGATCGCCTTATGCGGATCTTAATCGCAACCGACGCCTGGCACCCGCAGGTCAACGGCGTCGTGCGCACGCTGACATCGCTCTCGCGTGCCGCCGCCGGCCTCGGCGCCGACATCACCTTCCTCACACCGGAGGGTTTTCCGTCCTTCGCGGTGCCGACCTATCCGGGCCTGCGGCTTGCCATCACCCGGGCGGGCGAGATCGCCCGGCGCATCGAGGCCGCCGCGCCGGATGCGATTCACATCGCGACCGAAGGCACGATCGGCTGGGCGGTGCGGCGCTACTGCCTGCGCCACGGCCTGCCGTTCACGACGTCCTACACGACGCGGTTTCCCGAATATGTCTCGGTGCGCACGGGCATACCCGACGCGGTCGGCTATTGGGTGATGCGCCGCTTCCATGATGCGGCCGCGATGACCATGGTGGCCACCAACTCGCTGCGGCAGGACCTCGCCTCGCGCGGCTTCAAGCGGCTCGGCTTCTGGACCCGCGGCGTCGACACCAGGCTGTTCAATCCGGACGCGCCGGCGACGCTCGATCTGCCGCGCCCGATCTTTCTGTCGGTGGGCCGCGTCGCGGTCGAGAAGAACCTCGAGGCGTTCCTGTCGCTCGATCTTCCGGGGTCGAAGGTCGTCGTGGGCGACGGTCCGGCCAAGGCCCAGCTCGCGCGCCGCTTCCCGGCCGCGCATTTCCTCGGCGAGAAGACCGGCCCGGATCTGACGGCGCACATGGCGGCGGCCGACGTGTTCGTGTTTCCCAGCCTGACCGACACCTTCGGCGTGGTGCAGCTGGAATCGCTCGCCTGCGGCACGCCGGTCGCGGCGTTCCCGGTGACCGGCCCGCTCGACGTGATCGCCGATCATCCGATCGGCGCGATCGACTGGGATCTGCGCGCCGCCTGCCTCAAGGCGCTGACGATGTCGCGGGCCGACTGCCGGTCGTTCGCGCTCGATCGCTCCTGGGAGAACAGCGCCCGCCAGTTCATCGGCAACCTCGCCATTCTCCAGCCTTCGCGCGTGCTTCGTCCGGCATCGGCACCGGTGCTCGCCGGCGAGAGCGTGGTGCGCGGCTGATCGGCCTGCGGCGCGTGACTTCATTCATTCCAAAACCAAGTGAGATGTAACGATGGCAGAAACCATGAAGCTCGACGGCGCGCGGGAGCTCGACTTCGACCGCGAGCAGGTCGAGCAGGCCTATGACCGCTGGGCGCCGATCTACGACCTGGTGTTCGGCGGCGTGTTCGCGAAGGGCCGCAAGGCCGCGATCTCAGCCACCAACAAGATGGGCGGCCGCGTGCTCGAGGTCGGCGTCGGCACCGGCATCTCGCTGCCGCTCTATGCGCCGCACGTCCGCGTGTTCGGCACCGACATCTCCGAGGCGATGCTCGGCAAGGCGATGCGCCGCGTCGCCGAGCAGCGCCTGAAGAACGTCGAGGGATTGGCGGTGATGGACGCCGAGAACCTCGACTTCCCCGACGATTCGTTCGACGTCGTGATGGCGCAATATGTCGTCACCGCCGTGCCGAATCCGGAGGTCGCGCTCGACGAGTTCGCCCGCGTGCTGCGTCCCGGCGGCGAACTGATCATCCTGACCCGCGTCAGCGCCGATGACGGCCTGCGTCGTGTCATCGAGCAGGCGCTGCAGCCCGTGGTGCGCCGCCTCGGCTTCCGCACCGCGGAGTTCGGCTGGTCGCGCTACATGCGCTGGCTCGCCGGCGCGCAGCGCATGGAGCTGGTCGAGCGCCGCCTGATCCCGCCGCTCGGCCACTTCTCGCTGGTCCGCTTCCGCAAGATGGACCTCGCTGCCGCCGCCTGAGGGCGCGGCAGCCTCCTACCTCCGCTTTCCGCCTCCCCGTAGTCTTCGGCGTTTCCTCGTGTCCGATCGCGTGACATCTTGATGATGTCACACGACCTACACCGAATCCCTGTAAACGACCTGCAACTCATTCTTCGGAGCAACCATGATCAAGCACTTCCTGGAGCAGCTGCGGATCCAGCGCTGGGACGACCACCGCTACTATCACCACAGCCGCATCAATCAGAGCCTGCACTTCGTCAGCGCGGTCAGCTTCATGATCGCCTATGTGATGATGGTGTTCGATCCCCTGATCTCGGCGCTGATCGGGTGGCTGGTGTCGATGACCTCGCGCCAGGCCGGTCACTTCTTCTTCGAGCCGAGGGGCTACGACCACATCAACCAGGCCACCCACGAGCACAAGGAAGAGATCAAGGTCGGCTACAATCTGCAGCGCAAGGTCGTCCTGATGTCGATCTGGGCGGCCGCGCCGGTGGTGCTCTATCTGCAGCCGTCGTTCTTCGGCCTGTTCACGCCCTGGACCTCGGCCATGGAGTTCTTCCGCGAGATGGCCAAGCTCTGGCTCGTGATCGGCATCGGCGGTCTGCTGTTCCGCACCATCCAGCTGTTCTTCATCCGCGACGTCGAGACCGGCCTCGTCTGGATGACCAAGATCATCACCGATCCGTTCAACGACTTCATGCTCTACCGCAAGGCGCCGATCGCGCTGCTGCGCGGCGAGCTGATCGATCCCGGCCTGGATCTGATCGGCGAGCATCTCGAGGAGCAGCACGCCTGAGCCGTCGTCAAGCCGAAATTGATGCGATGCCCGGGCCAAGCCCGGGCATCGGTGTTTGTGGGGAATTGTTGATGTTGAACGGAGGCTGGCGCGGCTGGAGCAGTGTGCTCACTCTCGCTTCTGCAGGCCGGGAGACGGCCGGTGAAGCTGCGAGGCTGTCGCGACGAGCAAGGCGGTCAGTCAGTTGCTCCGTCATGCCCGGGCTTGTCCCGGGCATCCACGTCGCTCCGCGCATGCCGGGCCACGTGGATGGCCGGGACGAACCCGGCCATGACGGCGTGGAGGCAGGCGCGCGCATCAGATGCGACCGTCCATCCCTCGGGGGAAGCGCGGCGCAGAACTCAGCGGCTGAAGGCGGCGCCGAGCATCTCCTTGAAGATCTGGCGCTTGATCGCCTTGTTGGTGAGCGTGCCGTCATTCCACCACCAGCCGTCCTGCTTCATCCGCTCCGCGGCGGCCACGAAGCGCCTGGTCACCTCGGCGAAATCGGCGTCGGTGTAGTTCAGGCTGAAGATGAAGCGGCCGGTGCCGACCCAGCTCAGCGCCAGGCCCTCGGCGCGCAGATAATATTGCAGCATCCAATTGTAGCGCGACGGCACGGTGTATTCGACCAGCCAGATCGACTGCATGTTGGACACGCGCACCGGCAGGTCCTTGGCGGTGAGCTCGGCATTGAGCTGCGCGGCGCGGCCGTTCCAGGTGTCGTCGAGGCCGTCATAGATGGTGCGGAAGTTCGGGCTGTCGAGCCGGCTCAGGAACTCGTCCATCGCCGTCATGACGTAGGGATGCGAGTTGAAGGTGCCGCGGGCGAAGCAGATGTCGGCCGGGCGGTCGTCGCGGAAGCGGCGCATATATTCCTTCTTGCCGCAGACCACGCCGATCGGCAGGCCGCCGCCGAGGCTCTTGCCGTAGGTCACCATGTCGGCCTTGACGCCGAAATAGTCCTGGGCGCCGCCCGGCGCGAGGCGGAAGCCGAGGAAGACCTCGTCGAACAACAGCACGATGCCGCGTTCGGTGCAGACCTCGCGCAACTGCTTCAGCCAGGCCGTGTAGGCCTCGCGGTCATACCGGCCCTTGCGCGAGGAATCGACCAGCGCCGAATCGCCGGGCGCATTGCTGTTCGGATGCAGCGCCTGCAGCGGATTGACCAGCACGCAGGCGATGTCGCGCCGGGTGCGCAGCACGTGCAGGGTCCGTTCGGACATCTCGGCCAGCGTGTAGGTCTCGTGCGGCGCGATCGGATTGCCGACGCCGGGCTGCACGTCGCCCCACCAGCCGTGATAGGCGCCGGCGAAGCGCACCAGATGGCTGCGGCCGGTGTGGTAGCGGGCGAGCCGCACCGCCTGCATCACGGCCTCGGTGCCGGACATGTGGAACGACACCTCGTCCATGCCGGACAGCTCGGTGAGCCGCTTCACATTGTCGGCCACGATCGGGTGATACAGCCCGAGCACCGGGCCGAGCGCCTGCGCGCGCCGCTCGGCAGCCGCGATGCACTCCTTGTAGAAGTCGTAGCCGAAGATGTTGACGCCGTAGGAGCCGGTGAGATCGTAGAACTGGTTGCCGTCGAGATCGGTGATGGTGACGCCGGACGAGGCCTGCATGAACGAGCCGGCGCCGAGCTGCTCCTTGACGAGCCTGCTGTACTGGAACGGCACCCGGTAGCTCTGGGTGAACTGCAGGTCGGAGATGCGGCTCGCGGCCTCCGCCGTCAGCGCGCGGCTCTTGGCGAACTTCTCCTGGAACAGTGCGCCGAGCCGGAAGAAGCCGTCCTGCCGCTTGGTGGCGATGTCCGGCGGGGCGCCGTCGGAGCGGAAGAAATCGTGGATGTCGAACTCGTAGCGCGGGATCATCTTGGAGATCCGGCGCGACATCTTGGAATGGCCGGCCAGCGAGCGGTGCTTGGCGCGCGACAGTTCGATGCGGGCCTTGACCTTGGGGGCGACGGCGGCCGTCACGGCAGCGCCAACGGCGAGCGATACATAAGGAATCGAGGTTTCCATCATGTCCAAAAGCGCTAACCCCACCTGCTGACAGATTCATGACAGTCAAAAGCCTGATCGCCTCCGTCACCCAACAGGAAGACCTCAACTTCCTGCTCACCAACCGCGTGCCGCGCGCCGCGCTGACCCGCTTCATGGGCTGGTTCTCCAGGATCGAGAACCCGCTGGTGAAGGACGCCTCCATCGCGCTGTGGAAGCTGTTCTCCGACCTCGACCTGTCCGAGGCCAGGGAGGCCGAGTTCAAGAGCCTGCACGCCTGCTTCACGCGCGAGCTGAAGCCCGGCCTGCGCCCGTTCGATCCCGATCCCGCCATTGTGACCACGCCGTCGGACGGGATCATCGGCGCCCATGGCCAGATCCGCGACGGCGAGCTCTATCAGATCAAGGGCGCGCCCTATGCGTTGAAGGACCTGGTCGCCGATCCCGCCGTGGTCGAGACCCACCGCGACGGCAGCTTCGTCACGATCCGGCTGACGTCGAGCATGTATCACCGCTTCCACGCGCCTGATGACATGACGCTCGAGCATGTCAGCCTGATCCATGGCGACGTCTGGAACGTCAATCCGATCGCGCTGAAACGCGTCGAGCGGCTGTTCTGCAAGAACGAGCGCGCCGTGATCCGCACGCATCTCGCCACGGGCGAGCCGTTCACGATCGTGCCGGTCGCCGCGATCCTGGTCGCGAGCATCCGGCTGCACGCGCTCGACCGGGTATTGAACGCGCAGACCGAACGGCCGCTGACCTATTCCTGCAACAAGGCGGTGAAGAAGGGCGACGAGCTCGGCTGGTTCGAGCACGGCTCGACCATCATCCTGCTCGCGCCCGGCGATTTCACGTTCGCGCCCGGCATCGCCGAGGGCGCGCGCGTCAAGGCCGGCCAGCCACTGTGGCGCAGGCGCGTCGCTGCCGGCTGAATGTGACGGGCGCACGACGGCCATCTCGATTTCACCGTTGCGCGTCGCCATATCCTGGCGTTGAACTGGCGAATCGCACGGGTTGCAACCCGTCATGTGGGAGAGGCAATGGCGAGAACGTCCATCATGGCAGCAGGCGGCATCGTGCTGCGGCGGGAGCAACCGCCGCGGATCGCGGTCGTGCGCCTGCGCAAGCGCGACGAATGGGTGCTGCCCAAGGGCAAGCTCGATGATGGCGAGACGCCGCGCGACGCGGCCAAGCGCGAGGTGCTGGAGGAGACCGGCCACAAGGTGACGGTGCACGAATTCCTCGGCACGCTCGTCCACGACACCGGCACGCGCGCCAAGGTGGTGCACTACTGGCGCATGGAAGCGGCCGGCGAGGCGTCGCAGCCGCTGATGGACGACGTCCGCGCCGTCGACTGGCTGCCGCTCGATGCCGCCGTCGAGCGCCTGTCGCGCGAGCATGAGAAGACGTTCCTGGAGACGGTCGGCCCCTATGCGCTCGCCGGCCTGATCCGCAAGGCGAAGGCGAAGCCCGCGCTGGAGCCGGCGAAGGAGCAAACCAAGGAACCGGTCAAGGCGCAGGCCGACAAGGCGGCTGTCGCGAAGGCCTCGGAGAAGGCGGCTGCGGTCGCGAAGCCCGCCGTCGAGAAATCCGCGACGGCCAAAAAGCGGCGCAGCCGCGTGGTGACACCGCCGGAGCCGTCGCAGCTGCCGGAAGCGCCGCCCGCACCGCTACCGGCGGAGCCGATCCCCCAGGTCGTAGCGGCGTCTGAGGTGGTGCTCCCGTCCGACCAACCCGAGCCGGTGGCGGCGGAGACCCCCGCGCTGGCCGAGCCGCAGGATGACGCCGTGCCGCTGCCGACCGAAGCGCCCGCCGCCGACCGCGCGCCGGCGGATCTCGAGCGCGTCGCGGCGGTCGCGGCCGCGATCAAATCGCTCCTGCCCAGCCGCGATCCCGCTGCCGCCGAGGGCAGCCTGATACATGGCGGCGCGCCATCCGACCCGCCGATGTCCGGCGCCGCGGCGCAGTCGACCCCCGACAGCGCGGCGGCCGCCGAAACGTCTGATGGCAGCTCCCGGCGCAGCCTGGCGCAGAAGATGCGCGCCTGGCTCGGCCGAGCCGCCTGAGCAGGCTCGGCGCCGGGATGATCGCCGCGCCTCGGATCACGCCACGCGCGATCCGCGGCGGCCTGGGCAGGCCCATCCCGGCTTTCGCAGGGCAAAATTGCTGAGAACCATTCGCGCCATTGCGGGTTGATGCGGGTCCGTCAACGGAGACCCCCGCATGAGCCCGCCGCGCGAGAGTGCCGCATCCCTTGCAAAACCTGCCCCGCTGTCCGTCACGCTGCGGATCAATGGCGACAGCCGCACGCTGTCGGTGGCGCCCTGGACCACGCTGCTCGATCTCCTGCGCAACCACCTCGACCTGACCGGCACCAAGAAGGGCTGCGACCACGGCCAGTGCGGCGCCTGCACGGTGCTGATCGACGGCCGCCGCGCGCTGTCCTGCCTGACGCTCGCGGTCATGAAAGACGGCGCCGAGATCACCACGATCGAGGGGCTCGCCAAGGGCGACGAGCTGCATCCGCTGCAGCAGGCCTTCATCGACCACGATGCCTTTCAATGCGGCTATTGCACGCCGGGCCAGATCTGCTCGGCCGCCGGCCTGATCGCCGAGGGCAAAGCGAAGACCAAGGACGAGATCCGCGAGCTGATGAGCGGCAACATCTGCCGTTGCGGCGCCTATCCGAACATCGTCGGCGCCATCGAGCAGGCGATGGGAGGCGGCCGATGAACAATTTCGACTACGCGCGCGCAACCGACATCACCGAGGCCGTCAAGCTGAAGGCGGCGACGCCGGAGGCGAAGTTCATCGCTGGCGGGACCAACCTGATCGACCTGATGAAGTATCACGTCGAGCAGCCGCGCCGGCTGATCGACATCAGCCGGCTGCCGCTGAACGCGGTGGAGGAGACCGGCACCGGTGGCGTCAGGATCGGCGCGCTGGTGCCGAACAGCACGCTGGCCTATCACCCGGTCATCGAGCGCCGCTATCCGCTACTGGCGAGCGCGATCCTGGCCGGCGCCTCGGCGCAGCTGCGCAACATGGCCTCGACCGGCGGCAACCTGCTGCAGCGGACCCGCTGCGCCTATTTCTACGACGTCTCGACGCCCTGCAACAAGCGCAGGCCGGGCGATGGCTGCTCGGCGATCGAGGGCCTCAACCGCAATCACGCCATCCTCGGCAGCAGTGCGTCCTGCATCGCGACCCATCCGTCCGACATGTGCGTGGCGCTTGCCGCGCTCGAGGCCACCGTGCATGTCACGGGAGGGCAGGGCGAGCGCAGCATCGCCTTCGCCGATTTCCATCGTTTGCCGGGCGACCGGCCCGATCTCGACAACACGCTGCGCGCCGACGAGATCATCACCGCGATCGAGCTGCCGGCGCAGGGTTTTGCCGCGAACTACAGCTATCTCAAGATCCGCGATCGGCTGTCCTATGCCTTCGCGCTGGTCTCGGTCGCCGCAGCGCTCGAACTGGAGAATGGCCGCATCCGCGAGGCACGGTTGGCCCTCGGTGGCGTCGCTCACAAGCCGTGGAGGAGCGAAGCCGCGGAAGCGGCGCTGCGCGGCCAAACGCCGGAGCGCGCATCCCTCGAGCGCGCGGCCGACATCCTGCTCCACGACGCCAGGCCGCACCGGCATAACGCCTTCAAGCTCCCGCTCGCCCGCCGCGCCATCGTCAGGACCCTGACGCAGGCCGCCGACGGCACGCCGCAGATCCAATCCATCAAGTCCATCCGGTGATCTCATGACAGCTCACATCGGCACCGCCACCTCCCGCGTCGACGGCCGCGCCAAGGTCACCGGCGCCGCCAAATACGCGGCCGAGTTCAATGCGCCCGATCTGGCCTTCGGCGTCGTGGTCAGCTCTACGATTCCGAAGGGGAGGATCGTCAGCATCGATTCCGGCCGCGCCCGGGCCGTCGACGGCGTGATCGACGTGCTCACCCACACCAACCGGGTCCGCATGGCCGACAAGGACGACGGCTACCGCGACGAGGTCGCGCCGGAGGACGGCTCGCCGTATCGCCCGCTGTATGATGATCGCGTGCATTTCAACTTCCAGCCGGTGGCGCTGGTGATCGCCGAGGATGAGGACACGGCGCGCTTCGCCGCGACGCTGGTCGACGTCCGCTATCACACCGAGGACTTCGCGACCGACCTGCATGCCGCGCGCGAACGGGCCTTCAAGGTCGACAAGCCGGTCAAGCCGCGCGGCGACGCGACCAAGGCGCTCGCCGGCGCGGCCGTGCGTCACGACGCCGATTATGGCGTGCCGATCGAGTATCACAATCCGATGGAGCTCTACGGCTCCACCGTGCTCTGGAAGGACGGCGGCAGGCTCGTGGTCTACGACAAGACCCAGGGCGTGCAGAATGTGCAGCGCTATGTCTGCAGCGTGTTCGAGCTGAAGGAGGACGACGTCCAGGTGATGTCGCCGTTCGTCGGCGGCGCCTTCGGCTCGGGCTTGCGGCCGCAGTTCCAGGTCGCGCTGGCGGCGATGGCCGCGCTGAAGCTCAAGCGCGCGGTGCGCGTCGTGCTCAGCCGCGCCCAGATGTACGGGTTGTGCTATCGCCCGGCGACGATCGAGCGGCTGGCGCTTGGCGCCGCCAAGGACGGCACGCTGGCGGCGCTGACGCATGAGGCGATCGCGATGACCTCGCGGCACGAGGCGTTCTCGCGCAACGACATCGGCTGGGGCGAGGTGCTCTACACCTCGGAGACGTCGCGCGCGACGCACCGGCTCGCCAAGCTCGACGTCCCGACGCCCGGCGACATGCGCGCGCCCGGCGCGGCGAGCGGCGTCTACGGCCTGGAATGCGCGATGGACGAGCTCGCGGTGGCGCTGAAGATGGATCCGCTGGAGCTGCGGCTGCGCTGCTATTCGGAGCGCGACCAGGACAAGAACCTGCCGTTCTCCAGCAAGCGGCTCAAGGAGTGCTATCAGCAGGGCGCCGAGGCGTTCGGCTGGGCCGAGCGCAACGCAGAGCCGCGCTCGATGCGTGACGGCCGCGAATTGGTCGGCTGGGGCGTGGCGAGCGGCGCCTGGGAGGCGATGCAGATGCCGTTCGCCTCGCGCATCGTGATGACCGCCAACGGCCATGTCGAGGTGGCCAGCGCCACCTCGGACATCGGCACCGGCACCTACACCATCATGGCGCAGGTCGCCGCCGACATGCTCGGCGTGCCGCTCGACAGCATCATCGTGAAGCTCGGCGATTCCACCCTGCCGAAGACGCCGGTCGAGGGCGGCTCCTGGACCGCTGCCTCGATCTCGCATGCCATCGTCAACGCCGCCGACGACATTCGCGCCGAACTCCTGACGATCGCGCAGACCATGCCGGGCTCGCCGCTGAACGGGCTGACGGCCGACGAGGTGACCTTGGCCGATGGCGCCGTCGTCGCTATCGCCGACCGCAGCCGGTCGGTGGCGATGTCGGACGTCATGCGCCACGGCGGCAAGGACCGCATCGAGAAGGAACGCGGCGCCGACTTCGAGGAGGACGACAAGCACGCCCACAATACCCATTCGGCGGTCTTCGCCGAAGTGAAGATCGACGAGGAGCTCGGCGTCATCAGGGTGACGCGTATCGTCAACGCCGTCGCCGCCGGCCGCATCCTCAACACCAAGACCGCCTCCAGCCAGATCATGGGCGGCGTGGTGATGGGCATCGGCATGGCGCTGCACGAGGAAGCCATGATCGATCACCGTTTCGGCCGCATCATGAACGCCAACATCGCCGAATATCACATGCCGGTGAACGCGGACGTCCACGATATCCAGGTCATCTTCGTCGAGGAGGAGGACCGCATCATCAACAAGATGGGCATCAAGGGCGTCGGCGAGATCGGCATCGTCGGCGTGCCCGCCGCGATCGCCAACGCGGTCTATCACGCCACCGGCAAGCGCGTGCGCGACCTGCCGATCACGTTGGACAAGCTGGTGGGGTGAATCTGCTCCGGCGCATGCATCTGAATTGATTGGCGCTGGCGATTGCATACCCACCCATGAACACTCAGGGAATCGTGTTCGTGAATACTGCTGTTCTTCGATCTTGTTCTGTCTCCTCGCACCAGCTTCATGCCCTCACCCTGAGGAGACCGGCCTCAAGGCGGTCGTCTCGAAGGGCGAGGCCTCGCTGGGGCCTCATGGTTCGAGACGCGCCGCGAGCGGCGCCTTGCCTCGAATTGACAGAATAGGCGCGGCGCTCCTCACCATGAGGGTCGACTTCCGCGATCGGCGCCGCACGAAGCCGAGTGCGGCGCTGCAAATTGATCTTGTGGTGAGGGGTTGAACTCCGCACAGGACGATGCGAGCACCGCCGCAATCGCGGGCGGGTTTTGAAACCCGCTATCGTACCGCGACCAATCTTGCCGCAGTCTCTCCTTGGTTGGCGGCGCTCGGTGACATCTCTCCACGCTTCCGCCCCATGCTGTCCGGATTGTCGGAGGACAAGCAGGCAGCGCCACAGCCGGCGCAAATCGGTGAGCGTGAGGCGGTCCCGGCATGGACGACATCCAGCGTTTGGTCAGGTCAAGAAGGTCTCTGACCGTCACACATCTGGCCACGCTGTGCGCGGCGCTCGGCCTGTCCGGTTGCGCAACCGCGCCGATCACGCAGAGCGGTGCGCTCGCGTCGTATCGCACCCTCGAGGAGTCGAACGGCCTGCTCGCCAAATCGGTGCTCAACGTCAACAAGGACAATGTGCTGGCCGCCGCGACGGTGCGGATCATGCCGACGACGTTCGCGGGCGATGTCGGGGCGGTGCTCAGCGAGCCGCAGCAAAGGCTGGTGGCGAACGCCGTCGATCGCGCGCTGTGCCTCGATCTCAGTGAGCGCTTCACGGTGGTACCGCCGAACGAACGAGCCGACCTGACCACGCGCACCTTCATCACGCAGGCGGCGGCGACGGACCCCGTGGCGGCCGGCGCCTCGAAGGTCGTCTCCGCCGTGCCGGGCGCGCTCGGTGTGCCCGTTCCGGTGCCGCGGCTGCCGATCGGACTCGGCAGCCTCACCATCGAAGCCGAGGCGGTCGATCGCCGCGGCCGGCAGCAGGCCGCCATGGTGTGGGCGCGCGGCGCCAACTCGTTCACGAACTCGCCGGTGATCTCGCAGGCCGGCGACGCCTATGATCTGGCGGGCTCGTTCAGCGCCGATTTCAGCGAGCTGCTGGTGACCGGCGAGACGCCCTTCGGCAAGCCGCCCAAGATCCCCTCGATCGACCGCATCGGCGCCGCGCTCGGCGGCAAGCCGAAGAACCCGGCCTGCGAGGCCTATGGCCGCGACCCCGGCCTGATCGGCATGCTCGCCAACCACCTCGGCGCGCCGCCCGAATGGGTCGACAAGGGCGCGCCGGCCGACGCGCAGGCGAGCACGCAGATGGCCGCGAAGCGTTAGGGCAAGGTGCGGAAGCAGATCGTGAGAGATGATTGGCCGCGATAGGCGGGAGAGAAGCACGCGCTCCGAGCGACGCTGCGCTCCCTCTCCCCGTAAGAACGGGGAGAGGGAGCAGACTGTCGTCGCCGCGAGGCACTCTACTTGGTCAGCTCAAAGCCTGCATCTCTTACCGCCTACTCCCTTGCCAGCGCGGTCGCCGGATCCAGCCGTGACGCGTTGCGGGCGGGCATGTAGCCGAAGCCGATGCCGATGGCCATCGAGATGACGGCGGAGCCGGCCATGGCGAGCGGCGAGTAGATCAGCTGGAAGCCGACGTCGAGCGCGTTGAAGACGGCGCCGAAGCCGACCGCGAGCGCCAGGCCGAGCGCGCCGCCGAGCAGGCAGACCAGCACCGCCTCGATCAGGAACTGCATCAGGATGTCGCTGCGCCGAGCGCCGACCGCCATGCGCACGCCGATCTCGCCGACGCGCTCGGACACCGACACCAGCATGATGTTCATGACGCCGATGCCGCCGACCAGGAGCGAGATCACGGCGATGGCCGCGACCAGCAGCGTCAGCACCTGCGTCGTGCTCTCGACCGTCTTGCGGATGTCGTCGGTGTTGAGCACGAAGAAGTCCTTGGCATTGTGCCGCGCCGTCAGCAGCGCCGTCGCCGCGCGCTCGGCGTCCGCCATCGGCGTCGCCTCGTCGACGCGCATGCTGATGCTGCGCAGCACCTGATTGCCGATGAAGCGCGCCTGCACGGTGGTGTAGGGCAGGTACACGATCGGCGTCGAGCTGGAGCCGAAGCCTGCCTGCTGCTGCTTGGTGACGCCGACGACCCGGCACGGCACCTTGCCGATCAGGACAACGCTGCCGAGCGGGCTGACATCGGAATCGGGAAACAGCGCCTTGCGCGCATTATCGTCGATGACGGCATCCTGCGCATAGGACCTGATGGTCTCGGCGTCGAGATAGCTGCCTTCGGCGAGCTCGGTGTTCTTGACCCGGAAATACTGCTCGCCGACGCCCGAGACCTGGGCGCTGACCTCGATCGCGCCGTAGCGCAGCGTGCTGGTCGTCGAGACGGTCGGCGAGATCGCATCGACATAGGGCTGCTCGGCCATCACCTTGGCGTCCGCGAGCACGAGCGTGCGGATCTTGCTGGCCTTGGTGTCGCCGAAATCCTTGCCGGGGAAGAACTCCAGCGTATTGGTGCCGAGCCGGTTGATGTTCTCCAGCACGCGCGCCTGCGAACCGCGGCCGAGCGCCAGCACCAGGATCACCGAGGCGACGCCGATGATGATGCCAAGCATGGTGAGAAAGGCGCGCAGCCGGTGCGCGTTCATCGCGAGAAGCGCCATCCGCGCGGCCTCGCGCAGGCGATCGAGATGGCTGCGCCACCACGACACGACCGGAGCCGGATGGTCCTCGCCCCCGCCGGACGTCGCAAGGCTTGATGCGCGCGGGTTGGGCCGGTCGGAGATGACGCGGCCGTCCTGCAGCTCGATGATGCGCCGGGCGCGCTGGGCGACGCCGGCATCATGCGTGACGATGATGACGGTGCGTCCCGAGGCACTGATCTCGTCGAGGATGCGCAGCACCTCTTCGCCGCTGGCGCGGTCGAGCGCGCCGGTCGGCTCGTCCGCCAGGATCACGTCGGGATCGTTGACCAGCGCGCGCGCGATCGAGACCCGCTGCTGCTGGCCGCCCGAGAGCTGGCCCGGCCTGTGCCCGATCCGGCTGCCCATGCCGAGCCGCTGCAGCAGCGCCTCGGCCTTGCGCCGCCGCGCCGCGGGCGAAAGCCCCGAATAGACCGCGGGGACCTCGGCATTCTCGGCCGACGTCAATTCGCCAAGCAGGTGATAGCGCTGGAAGATGAAGCCGAAATGCTCGCGGCGCAGCGCTGCCAGCTCGTCCGGGTCCAGCGAACTCATCTCGCGCCCGGCGATCCTGTAGCTGCCGGAGGTCGGCCGATCGAGGCAGCCGAGAATGTTCATCAGCGTCGACTTGCCGGAGCCGGACTGGCCGATGATCGCGACCATCTCGCCGCGCGCGATCTGGATGTCCACGCCGCGGAGCGCATGGACGGTGCTTTCGCCCGAGGCATAGCGCCGTCCGACGTTCCGGAGATCGATCAGGACCTCGGGCATCACGGACCTCCGGCGCCGGGCGGCGGCGGCATGATGGTCTGCTTGGGTCCCTCGCTGGCCGCGGAGATGACGACGCGATCGCCCTCCTGCAGGCCGGACTGCACCTCGGCGCGGATCTTGTTGTTGAGGCCGATCCGCACGTTGCGCTTCTGCAGCACGCCCGCGCCGTCGATCACGCGAACGCGATAGCTGCCGTCGGGTTCGGGATTGCCCAGCGCGGAAGAGGGGATGGTCGGCACCTTGCGCGCCTCGCCGAGCAGGATGTGGACCTCGGCGGTCATGTAGGTCATCAGCCGCCCGTCCGTGTTGGCGACGTCGAACACGCCTTCGTAATAGATCGCCGACGAGGTGGAGGAGGACGACGTGCTGCTGCTGCTCGACGTCGTGGTGGTGCTGGTGGAGAAGCTCGAATCGCTCTTGATCGATTCCGGCGCCGGCTCGATGAATCCCAGTGTCGCCTCGTAGCGGCGATCGGGATCGCCGAGAATCGTGAAGTAGACGTTCTGGCCCGGCCTGACGCGGACGACATCGGCTTCGGAGATGTCGACCCGCACGGTCATGGTCTCGACCTGGCCGAGCACCACGATGGTCGGCGCGGACTGCACCGCATTCACCGTCTGGCCCTGCTGCGTGACAATCGACAGCACGGTGCCGTCGATCGGCGCGGTGATCTTGGTGTAGCCGAGATTCACGCGCGCCGTCTCGATGGCGACCTCGGCCTCGACGATCTGCGCCTCGAGCTGCGCGATCTGCGCCTGCGTCTGCTTCACGGTGGCTTCGGCGCTGTCATAGTCGGCGCGCGACGAGGCCTTCTGCGCCAGCGTGGTCTGCTGCCGCGCCAGGTTCGCCTCGGCGAGCGCCAGCGTCGCCTGCTTCTCGTCGCGCTGGGCGCGCACGTTGCGCAAGGCGGCCTCGTTGGTGCGCAAGGTGTATTGCTGGGTCAGCGAATCGATCTCGGCGATGAGCTCGCCCGCCTTGACCTTCTGGCCGAGCTTGACGTTGAGCGCGACCAGCCGGCCCGACGCCTGGGCGCCGACCGCGACCAGCTTGACCGGCTTCAGCGTGCCGGTCGCGAGCACGGTCTGCTCGATGTCGCCGATCGTGACCGGAGCGGTGGCGAGATTGGCGTTGGGATTGCGCGTCGCGCGCTTGACGCCGACGCCGAGCACCACCAGCACGGCCAGGCCGGTGACGATCAGCGGCCAGCGCCGCCGTCGTTTCGGCTTGGACGCGGACGCGACGCCATCCTCGACCGCGACCGGCTGGGTCATCTGTGGCAGGGGTGCATTCATCAGGCGACTTCGCACGCTGGTGGATTACAGTTGGTCATCGAGGCGCGGCGGCCTGCGCGAGATGCGGGCCGGTGCCGCCGTCGACGACCTCCGGCACCGAGCTGTCGATCGGGCCGCTCCAGCCGCCGCCGAGCGCCTTGGCCAGCGCGACATAATCCTTGGCCACATTGGCGCGGCTTGCGAGGAGGATGTCTTCGGCCGTGAATTGCGAGCGCTCGGCGTCGAGCACGTCGAGGAAGGTGCTGGAGCCGGTCTGGTAGAGCGCGCGTGACAGCCGCGCGGCCTCGCCATAGCGGCGGGCCGATTCCGTCAGGCTGCGGATGCGCAGCCGCTCCTGGCCGAGGTTGACGATGGCGTTCTCGACGTCCTCCAGCGCGCTCAGCACCGCGCTGCGCCACGCCACGTGATATTCGTCGCGCTGCGCCTCCGCGACCTCGACCGCTGCCTGCAGCTTGCCGCCATTGAAGATCGGCACCGAGAGGCTCGGGCCGATCGACCAGCCGATGGTCGAGCTCTTGCCGAGATCGCCGAGCTTGAGCGCCGAGGTCGAGACCGTGCCGGTCAGGCTGACATCCGGATACAGCGCGGCGGTCGCCTGGCCGATCTTCGCGGTGAACTGTGCGAGCTGCCGTTCGGCCTTGCGGACATCGGGACGCATCACCAGCACATCGGCCGGGATGCCCTTCGGCAGCGGCCGGCGCGGCGCGGGGATCGGCAGACTTCGGGACAGGCGCTGGCTGAGCGCGGTCGGGTCGCGCCCGAGCAGCACGCCGAGGCGATGCACCGCCTGCTGGTAGCTGCTCTCATAGGTCGGAATGGTGGCTTCCGTACTGGCCGCGAGCGCGCTCGCCTTGGCGGTGTCGACGGCCGAGGCCGAGCCGGCCTCCTGCTTGCGCTGGGTCAGCGCCGCGGTCTCGCGCTGCGAGGCGGCGGTGCGCTGCGCCAGGGCCACCCGTGCCTGGTAGGCGCGCGCGTCGATGTAGTTGGAGGCGACGTCGCCGATCAGCGTCAGCAGGGTCGCGCGCAGATCATCCTCGGCGGCGTCGACGGCGTAGCTGGCGGCTTCGACGGCGCGGCGGTTGGCCCCGAACAGGTCGAGCTCCCAGCTCGAATCGAAGCCGGCCTGGAACTGGCTGTAGGTGGTCGGCGCGATCGCGATGCCGCTCGTGGCCGTGCCGGCGCTGCGGGTCTCGGTCGCGGAGCCGGTGCCGCTGACGATCGGAAACAACGCACCCACCGCCTGGCGCTGCGTGGCGCGCGCCTCGCGGATGCGCGCCTTGGCCGCGGCGACGTCGAGATTGCCGCTGACGGCTTCGCTGATCAGCTGATCGAGCTGCGCGTCGCCGAGGTTGCGCCACCATTGCGCGAGCTTGAGCTGTTGCGCCGGCTGGTTGCGGTCGCTGCTCCAGCGCGCCGGCGTGCCGAAATCCGGCGTGACGTAGTCGGGCCCGACGGCGCAGCCGGCGAGCAGCGGGGACGCGAGGCAGATGGCGAGCAGGACGAGCTTCACGGGGCTGAGCGTCGCGGTTCGGAGGAGGGCCGCGCCGGCCGGTCAGCCTCGCCGCAGGACTTCCCTGTTTGATGGTTGTCTGATCCGCCAAGCCTTAGGCGCGATGGCCGTTGCGCAGGGTTAAGTCGCGTGAAGAAATGTTTCCGCCTTAACAATACAACTTGATTTCGCCACGATCGCACGCGGCTTCGGACTGTTCTTTTCGGCCTAAATCGACCATGTTCCGCGCATGATGTCGTCACACAATACCGCCGTGACCCTCGACGCGAACCTGCCGTCCGCCGCGCGCATCCTCTGTGTCGAGGACGATCGCGAGATCGCGGCGCTGCTCACCGAGCTGTTGCAGGAGCACGGCTTCGCGCCGCGCTTCGTGGCCTCGGCCGCCGCGATGAACGACGTCCTGCAGCGCGAGCAGGTCGATCTCATCATGCTCGACCTGATGCTGCCGGACGAGGACGGCATGAGCATCTGCCGCCGCCTGCGCCAGATCTCGGCGGTGCCGATCATCATGGTGACCGCCAAGGGCGAGGACATCGACCGCATCCTCGGCCTCGAGCTCGGCGCCGACGACTACGTGGTCAAGCCGTTCAATCCGCGCGAGCTGGTCGCGCGCATCCGCGCGCTGCTGCGGCGCTCGCAGCTGCATCCCGCGGTCATCGCCGCGCGGCAGGCGGCGATGAGCTTCGACGGCTGGCGCATCGAGCCGGCGACGCGCACGCTGTTCGATCCCGACCGCGTCAAGATCACGCTGACCAGCGCCGAGTTCGACATCCTGCTGGCGTTCTGCCGCAACGCCGGCCGGGTGCTGTCGCGCGAACAGCTGATCGAGCTGGCGCATGGCGGCCACGCCGGGCCGGTCGAGCGCAGCATCGACGTCCACATCAGCCGCATCCGCCAGAAGATCGAGCCCGGCGCCAGAAGCTGGAGCATGATCAAGACCGTGCGCCTCGGCGGCTACGTCTTCACGCCAAGAGTCGAGACCCTCGATGAAGCCTGACACCAAGACGTGCCCGCGCCTCGGCCTCACCACGCAGATCGTGACCCTGGCGTCGCTCTCGGTGCTGTTCGGCATGGTGCTGATGATCGCGGCGGTGCTGCTGTTCTTCGATCCGCCCGACGAGCAGGAATCGCCGGCTTATGGCGTCGCCCGCGTCGCGGAGGCGGTGCATTTCGTCCGTGCCGCGAATGATCCCTTGGCCGTCGAGAGCAGCCTGTCGAGCCTGCGCAGCTCCGGCATCCCCGTCGAGCTGGTGCCGCTGACCGCGCTCACGCTGCTGGCCACGCCGGCGCGGAACGTGCCGTTCACGTCGAAGCTCGCGCGCCGCCAGCTCGCCGTGCTGCGCGACGTCACCCTGCTGCATGGCGTGAGCTATGGCGCGGCGCCGCCGACCCAGATCATCGTCCAGGTCGATAACGAGCGCGCGCTGGTGTTCGACGACGTGCCGCGGCTGGAATTCTGGTCGATCGTGGTGAAGCCGACCGCCGTGTTCCTCTTCCTCATCCTGATCCTCGGCGTGCTGCTGTCGATCTATGCGGCGCGGGCGATCATCCGGCCGCTGTCGGAGATGGCGCGCGCGGCGGCCGCGTTCGGCCGCTTGCCGGGGGCGCAGGAGCCGCTCGGCCGGCGCGGGCCGAAGGAGATCGTCCAGGTCGCCGATGCGCTGAACGAGATGCAGGCGCGCATCCGCGCGCTGCTCGACGACCGCACGCGCATGCTGGCGGCGATCAGCCACGACCTGCGCACGCCGCTGACGCGGCTGCGGCTGCGCTCGGAGCGGATCGGCCAGGGCGACATGCGCAGCGCCATGCTGCGCGACATCGACCAGGTCAGCCGCATGCTCGACGAGACGCTCGACTATCTGCGCGACGACACCAAGGCCGAGCAGCCGGCACGGATCGAGCTGTCGAGCCTGCTGGAAACGATCTGCTGCGACTTCGCCGATGTCGGCCACGCCGTCACCTATCGCGGCCCGCAGCGGCTGGTCTGCGAGGGCCGGCCGCGGGCGCTGTCGCGCGCGGTCACCAATGTGGTCGAGAACGCGGTCAAGCACGGCAGCGAGGTCATCGTCAGCCTCGACAGCACCGCTGATGGCCTGATCGCCATCGAGGTCGCCGATGACGGGCCGGGCATCCCGCAGGCGCTGCAGGCGCGCGCGCTGGAGCCGTTCGTCAAGCTCGACCAGGCGCGCTCCGCCGGCGGCTTCGGGCTCGGCCTCTCGATCGCCCAGGAGATCATGAAGAAGCATGAGGGCGCGATCGCGCTGATGCCGAACATGCCGCGCGGCCTGCGGGTGCGGCTGTCGCTGCCGCTGCGCGCGGGGCTGCCGGCCGTCGCACCGATCGCCGCCAAGGTGGCGTGAAGCGAAAGACCCCGCCGGAGGGACTGGTCCCGGCGGGGCCTCGCATCGCTGACGACGGGGGCGGCGTCAGCTGATCCGCTTCCAGGTCTGGCCGCCGCAGAACAGGCCGCCGAAGGCGCAACCCTGGACGCGCAAGGTGGTCGGGTTCTTCAGCACGATCGTCGAGTCGTAGTTGCCGCCGCCGTCGGGATCATGGATGCGGCCGACCCATTTGCTGTCCTTCGGCTTCATGTTGATCAGGATTTTCTCGCGCGACTTTTCCGCAAAGCCGCAGATGTTGGGGCCGCATGGCTCGATCACGACATTGCCCTTGCCGCCCTCGGTGGCCCACAGGCCGAGCGGTGAGTTCGGATCGGCGGCCGGCGCCGGCGCAGGCGCAGTCGCGGCGGGAGCGGCAGCAACCGTGGCGGGGGCCGGAGCAGGAGCCGCAGGCTGCTGCGGGGCG
>NZ_CAFJ01000162.1 GCF_000239795.1 Bradyrhizobium sp. STM 3809
CTTCTCGCAGGCGGGCCATGGGCGTCAGCCGACGCCCGGCCTTCCCTGCGCCCTCTGTCTCGAAGGGGGCGACCTCGATCAACAAACTCGGACGCCAGGCGCCGCGAGGGTGCGAAGCCATGCCAGAAGCTGTCCATTGGGATGGGCCCGTCGGAGGACGCCGACATGATGCGGTCGATGCGGTTCTGTCCAGTCCAGTGCCCGCGCCAGCGGCGGCCTCATGGTTCGAGGCGCGCCGCTGCGGGCGGCTGTCGCGGGGCGGGCTTCGGAGCCCGGCGCTCCTCACCATGAGGGTTCGGCACCGAGCGCGGCGTAACGCATCGCCCACGTGCAGCGTCCCCATGAAGAGGGGAGAGAGCCGAGCGCGGCGCCGCACATTGGCCGTGAACATGCCGGGAGACGCGTTCGTGGAAAGCGGCGCAATTCGGTCTCGTGCTCTTTCGTCCCGCACGTCCTCAACCCTCACCCTGAGGAGCCCGCCGGAGGCGGGCGTCTCGAAGGGCGAGGCCCCGTCGTGGCCTCATGGTTCGAGACGCGCCGCAAGGGCGGCGCTCCGCGCCATGAGGATCAAGCACCGAGGGTGGCGGGCGTGGCGCAATCCGGTCCCGTGGCGTCACAGAAGCTGGCAAAATCACCCGGCCATGGTTACATTGGCCCGGCGAGGCTGCGACGCGCGTCCGGAACCAACATATCCCCGGGGCCTTATCGATCCTTTAGGGAACTGTCCCTGGCCGGGTCCGTGGACCCGGACATATGGTGCCCACCTACTTTCGTAGGGAACTCCGGGATCGAGCGTTTCAACGGCGATTGCGGCTTCGCTCTTATCGTCCTGCCCATCCTCCTGCCCCTGCCTGTTCCCCATCGGTTGCCGACCTGCCGCGTTTCTGCAACGTTGACGTGCTCGCGCTCGCGCGCTCTGGAACGGAGGTCCCGTCGCATGCCGATGAAGGCCGCTCAGCACACCAAGCAGCAGCTCCGCGCCGCGGCGCTCGCGGCGCGCGACGCCCTCGGCGAGGACGACAGAGCCGCCGCCGCGCAGGCCATCGCGGCCCGCGGCCTGCCGTTCGCGCTGAAGCCGGGCCTGGTGGTCTCGGGCTATGCGCCGATCCGCAACGAGCTCGATCCGATGCCGCTGATGCGCGAATTGGCCGGGCAGGGCGCGCGTCTGGCGCTGCCGGTGGTGCTGGCGCGCGGCCATTCGCTGTCGTTCCGCGCCTATGCGCCCGGTGACCGGCTGATGCTCGGTGCGCTCGGGATTCCCGAGCCGTCGCCGGTGGCGGCCGAACTGGTGCCGGACATCATGCTGGTGCCGCTCGCGGCCTTCGACCGCAGCGGCCACCGCATCGGCTATGGCGGCGGCTACTACGACTACACCTTCTCGCACCTGCGCAAAACGCATCACGTCATCGGCATAGGCCTCGGCTTCGCCGTCCAGGAAACCGCGGAGGTCCCGGCCTTGGCCCACGACGCGGCGCTGGATTATGTGCTAACCGAGCGTGAGATCTTGGATTTCCGGAGCCATTGAGTTGCGAATTCTCTTCGTCGGCGACGTCGTCGGCCGGTCCGGCCGGACCGCCGTCACAGACCACCTTCCAGGCCTGATCCGCGACTGGCGGCTCGATCTCGTCATCGTCAATGGCGAGAACGCGGCCGGCGGCTTCGGCATCACCGAGGCGATCTATCAGGAGCTGGTCGACGCCGGCGCCGATGCCGTGACGCTCGGCAACCATTCCTGGGACCAGCGCGAGGCGCTGGTGTTCATCGAGCGCGCGCCGCGCCTGGTGCGGCCCGCGAACTATCCGCGCGGCACGCCCGGCCGCGGCGCCGCGCTGGTCGAGGCCAAGACGGGCGCGAGAGCGCTGGTGGTCAACGTGCTCGGTCGGGTGTTCATGACGCCGTTCGATGATCCGTTTGCCGCCATCGGCCGGGAGCTCGATGCCTGTCCGTTGCGCGAGGCGGCGGATGCCGTCGTGGTCGACGTGCATTGCGAGGCCTCCAGCGAGAAGCAGGGGCTCGGCTATTTCTGCGACGGCCGCGCCAGCCTGGTCGTCGGCACCCACACCCATGTGCCCACCGCCGATCACCAGATCCTGCCCGGCGGCACTGCCTACATGACCGATGCCGGGATGACCGGCGATTACGACTCGATCATCGGCATGCAGAAGGACGAGCCGCTGCGCCGCTTCCAGTCCGGCATCCCGTCGGCGCGCTTCGAGCCGGCGATGGGCGAGGCGACGCTGAGCGGGGTCGCGGTCGAGACCGACGACGCGACGGGGCTCGCGGAGCGGATCGCGCCGGTGCGCATCGGCGGCCGGCTGGCGCAGGCCAGGCCGGCATTCTGGGGGGCCTGAGCGGAGCGGGTCAGACCGTGATCCGGAAGCCCATCCGGAACGCGCCCCAATGCCGACCCTTGATGAAGATCGGCGCGGACAGGTCCTTCATCAGCACGAACTGCCCGCCGCCCATGTCGCGGCGGTAGGTCTGCAGCAGGAACGGCTTGTTGCTCGCGGCGGCTACCTTCTTCACCGCGCGGTCCTCGAACAGCCGGCGGTTGCGGCAGTTGGCGTTGTTCCAGACGGGGTCGGGACCCTGCGGCTTGCGGTAGTTGGGGTTGTGCGTCGGCAGGTAGCCGCCGCGGGCCCAGGCGACGCAGAACACGATGCGCGGATCGCTGCCCTGGATCGGGTCCTGAATGGGGGGCAGCACGCGGTCGGTGAACTCGACGTAGCGGGTGAGATATTGCTTCGGGTTGGTGCCGGGAATCTCGCGGTAGTTCTCGTCCATCAGATCGGCGAGGGCGATCTCGCCGCTGTCGATGCCGGCCTCGAAGGCCGCCGAGATCTGCCGGGCGGTCTCGACCACGCTGCGGATCAGCGGCGCATCGGCGGTTTCGACGCCGCTCTCGGCGATCATTCCGATCAACGCTTCGGAGTGATCGAGCAGCTTGGCGATGCGGCTGTCGGCCTGCTTGAGCTCGAGCGACGACTGGTCGACGCCCTTGGCGAGCTCGGCGAGCTCGCTGATGACGGCGTCGCAATGCGCGAGGTTGGAGGTGGCGGCCTTCGCCACGCCGTCGATCTCCTGGCCGACGCTGGTGAAACCGTCCTGCACGCGGACGATGATGCCGCCGATCTGCTGGGCGCCTTCGCCCGCGGTCTTGGCGCGCGAGGAGGCCTGGCCGCTCTCGCCGAGCAGGCTCTTCACCTGCGAATCCAGCCCGCGCAGGGTATCGCCGATCTGCTGCGTCGCCTGCCGCGTCGCCTCGGCGAGCGATTTCACCTCGCTCGCGACGACGGCGAAGCCCTTGCCGGCGCTGCCGGCGCGGGCGGCCTCGATGGTGGCGTTGAGCGCCAGCAGGTTGGTCTGCTTGGCGATCGCTTCGATCGCCACCGAGACCTTGGCGACCTGCGACAAGGCATCGCCGACCGAGCCGAGCCGCTGCTCGATCCGTTCGACCGAATCG
The DNA here is from genome assembly GCF_000239795.1 of Bradyrhizobium sp. STM 3809. Taxonomy (GTDB): domain Bacteria; phylum Pseudomonadota; class Alphaproteobacteria; order Rhizobiales; family Xanthobacteraceae; genus Bradyrhizobium. The sequence goes on from NZ_CAFJ01000162.1 coordinate 3,464, forward strand.
ACCAGCTCGGAAATGTGCCGCACCGCCGTCTCGACCACGTTGCGCGACTGCGCAATGTCGCCGACCGCGGCGGTCGTGGCCGATTGTACCGCCTGCGAGGCGGTGGCGATGTCGTGATTGGCCGCCACCATGGTCTTGGCGGTGGCCTGCAGGTGCCCGAACCGCTGCGACTGGTAGCTGACGCGGTTGGCGACCTCCTGCACGTTGCCGGCGACGTCGGCCAGCTCGACGCCGAGCCCGCCGATGCGGTCGGCGATCTCGTCGATCAGGCGTTCGGCGCCGGAGCGCGCATCATGACTTTCCAGAATGGCGCGTTGCGCGACCGACATGTTCAGGCTCCAGAGCTCGAAAAATTCAGCATCTCACCGCTCGGCTCACAGTTTGTAGGCGGTGCGGAAGCCGCCCCAGTGCCGGCCGCGGACGCGGATCGGCACGTCGATCTCGCGCATCATGACGGTGTTGCCGTTGCCCATGTCGCGCGCGTAGCTTTGGATCAGATAAGGCCGCTGGTTGCGGCCGGCCGCGAGTCCGGCCGGGTCGTTGAAGATGCGGCGGTTGCGGCTGTTGGCGGTGTTGAAGGCGACGTCGCCCGGCCGCTGCGGATGCGAGTAGATCTTGTTGTGGACCGGCAGATAGCCGTTGCGGTCGATCGCGACGCAGAACGCCATCCGCTGGTCCCTGGCCAGGAACGCCTCCTGGAAGGCGGGCAAAGCGCGCTCGGCCCAGTCGAGAATGCGGCTGCGATGCTGCTGCGGATTGGTACCGGGGATCTCGACATAGTCGGTGTCGAACATGTCCTCGAGCGTGATCTCGCCGCGGCTGACAGCGCTCTCGAAGATCCGGTTCAGCTCGGTCCCGGCCTCCATGGCGCGGGCGACGAACTCGTTGTTCTCCTCGTGGAGCGCCCAGAGCTTGTCCTCGATCTTCTCGCGCAGCTCGGCGCCCGGCGCATCGAACCGCGCCTGGGCGCCGGCCTTGACCTGCTCGGTCACCCGCAGCCGGCAGGGCCCGACATCTTCGAGCACGGCGTCGACGACCTCATTGGCGCCGAGGCGGCCGGCCTCGGGGCCTGTGATCAGCACGCCATCGTTGGAGATCTCGTAGACCGGTGCGGTGATCACGCGACCGCCCGACTTGATCTCGAGCTTGAGGTGGCACGGCAGGCGCTCGCTGCCGCTGCGCACCGCGCGATCGCCCTGGCGCAGCAGCACGGCGCACCGCGCCTTGAGCTTCTGGGCATACATCGTCACCGCGCGGCCGGCGCTGGTGACGCGCTCGCCATAGCTTTCGGCCTGCTGGGTGGCGCTGCCGATCTCGGCGGCGCTGTCGACCACGGACGAGATGAACTGCGAGGCCTGGGCTGCACTGCTCGACATCTCGCCGGTGGTCTGGTTCTGCGCGGCGACCGCGCCGTTGACGTTGGTGAAGACCGGGCGGATCGCCTCGATGGCTTGTGCGATACGGTGCACGGCGTCGGCCGAGCCGCCCGCATCCTTCTGCAGCGCCTCGATCTTGCGGGTGATCTCCTCGGTCGCGTGCTGCGTCTGCACCGCCAGCGCTTTGACCTCGGTCGCGACCACGGCGAAGCCGCGGCCGGCCTCGCCGGCGCGGGCGGCCTCGATGGTGGAATTCAGCGCAAGCAGGGTGGTCTGGCGCGCGATCTGCGAGATCAGGTTGACGACGTTGCCGATCGCCGCGGAGGATTCGCGCAGCCGGTCGACATTGTCGCGCGCCTCGCGGGCCGCCGCGCTGGCCTGGTCGGCAAGCTGGCCGGCATCCTGGACCTGGGCGCGGATGCCATGGGCGGACTGGGTGACCTTCTCGGCCGCCTGGGCGAAGGTCGCGGCGGTTCCTTGGGCGGTACTGCTGCGGCCGGACAGGGCGTCGGCGCGCTGGCGGATGTCGGTCAGCGTTCCCGCCGTGGCCTCGGCGCCGCTGGCGACCGCATTGGCGGCGCGCTCCAGCTGGCGGATCATGCCGCCGAGCTCGAGCTCCAGCAGGTCGAGGATCGCCCCGGCCGAATCGTCCGGCGCCGCCGGCGGCTCAGGGGCGGCGACAGGCTTCGGCTCGACCACCGGCTCGGGCGCGGGGGCACGTCTTGCAAGGAAACCAAACGCCATTGGGGAGGACCCCTGGTCGCGCGTGAAAAGCTGCAGAAGGCCGGCATCCTTGCACTTGACAGTGAACCCATGGTTAACATTTGGCTTATGGGACGAGGCGGTGCAGCGGTCCCCAGGGCTGCTCGCCCCCCTTGAAACCACCCCAAATCTTTGATTTTGACGATTCCCGGCCTATAAGGCCGCGCTTCCCGCAACTGACCTCCAGACGATTGCAAGAGACCTCGCATGGCCGGCCATTCCCAATTCAAGAACATCATGCATCGCAAGGGCCGGCAGGATGCGATGAAGTCCAAGCTGTTCGGCAAGCTGGCGCGCGAAATCACGGTCGCCGCCAAGCTCGGCACGCCGGACCCGGCGATGAACCCGCGCCTGCGCGCCGCCGTGGTCGCGGCCCGCGCCGAGAACATGCCGAAGGACAATATCGAGCGCGCCATCAAGAAGGCGCTCGGCGGCGAGGGCGAGAACTACGCCGAGATCCGTTACGAGGGTTATGGTCCGGGCGGCGTCGCCGTGATCGTCGAGGCGCTGACCGACAACCGCAACCGCGCCGCCTCCGACATCCGCTCCTTCTTCACCAAGTCGGGCGGGAATCTCGGCGAGACCGGCTCGGTGTCGTTCATGTTCGACCGTGTCGGCATCATCGAATTCGACCGCAGCGTCGCCTCGGATGACGCGGTGCTCGATGCCGCGATCGAGGCCGGCGCCGACGACGTGATCTCGGGCGAGGGCGGCCACGAGGTCTATGCCTCGCCGGACAGTTTTCACGAGGTCGCCAAGAACCTCGAGGCCAAGTTCGGCGAGCCGCGCAAGGCGGCGCTGACCTGGAAGCCGCAGAACACGGTGTCAGTCGACGACGAGACCGGCGAGAAGCTGGTCAAGCTGATGGATCTCCTGAACGAGCACGACGACGTCCAGAACGTCTATGCCAATTTCGAGATTTCCGATGCGCTGATGGCGAAGATGGGCGGTTGACGGACGGTAAACCACGCCCCCCCGGTCGTTCCGTTTATGTTTCCTCCGGGGCGGCGCGAGGCTATCCCTTACCCATGAAAGCCCAGCCGATTCGCTCAGCCATCCGCATCATCGGGATCGATCCCGGCCTCCGCCGCACCGGCTGGGGCGTGATCGAGAGCGAGGGCAACCGGCTGATCTATGTCGGCTGCGGCTCGGTCGAGCCCCCGGATGACCTGCCGCTGGCGAGCCGGCTGCTGGCGATCCACGAGGGGCTCGCCAAGGTCCTCAACGACTTCCAGCCGCTGGAGGCGGCGGTCGAGCAGACCTTCGTCAACAAGGACGGCGTTGCTACCCTGAAGCTCGGCCAGGCCCGCGGCATCGCCATGCTCGCGCCGGCGATGTTCGGAATTTCGGTCGCCGAATACGCCCCCAACCAGGTCAAGAAGACCGTCGTCGGGGCGGGTCACGCCGACAAGGGCCAGATCGCGGTCATGCTGAAGATCCTGCTGCCCAAGGCCGAGCCGCCCTCGGCCGACGCGGCCGACGCGCTGGCGATCGCCATCACCCACGCGCATCACCGCCAGGGCCAGGCGCTGCGCATGAAGGTGGCCGGCCTATGATCGGCAAGCTCAAGGGCCTGATCGATTCCTATGCCGAGGATTTCGTGATCCTCGACGTCGGCGGTGTCGGCTACCAGGTGCACTGCTCGGCACGCACCCTGCAGGCCTTGCCGTCGCCGGGTGAAGCCGCCACATTATCGATCGAGACCTATGTGCGCGAGGACCAGATCAAGCTGTTCGGTTTTCGCTCGGATGTCGAACGGGAATGGTTTCGTCTTTTGCAGACCGTGCAGGGCGTCGGCGCCAAGGTCGCCCTCGCCGTGCTCGGCACCTTGCCGCCGGCCGATCTCGCCAACGCCATCGCGCTGCGCGACAAGGCCGCGGTGGCGCGCACGCCGGGCGTCGGCCCGAAGGTCGCCGAGCGAATCGTCACCGAACTGAAGGACAAGGCGCCGGCCTTCGCCGATGTCGATCCGGGCGTGGTGCGCCTGTCGGGGGCGATCGAGGAGTCCCGTGCACCGCAGCCGATCGCGGATGCGATCTCCGCGCTTATCAATCTCGGCTATGGCCAGCCGCAGGCCGCCGCCGCGATCGCCGCAGCCTCGCGTGCCGCCGGCGACAAGGCCGAGACCGCTCAACTCATCCGCCTCGGCCTCAAGGAGCTGGCCAAATAGGTTGCCAATTAGGTCGCCGCACCGGGCGAGCAGAAGGACAACGATCTTCCCCATGGTGAGCAAGAAGGACAAGGAGCTGATCGAGGCGGCCACGTCGGCGGTGAAAAACCGCTACCGCAACGATTGGCAGGAGGTCGGTGCCGCCATGCGCACCCGCGACGGCCGCATCATCACCGGCGTCAACATCGACGCCTATCTCGGCCGCAACGCCGTCTGTGCCGAGGCGATCGCCATCGGCCGAGCCATCACGGAATTCGGCGACCACGGCATCGAGACCATCGTCGCGGTGCGGCATCCCAAACCCGGCGAACCGGGAGAAGTCGCCGTGGTCTCGCCTTGCGGCACCTGCCGCGAGCTGATTCATGACTACGATGCCAAGGCGCGCGTCATCGTGCCGTCGAACGGCAAGGCGCCCGAGGTTGTGACCATCGGCGAGCTGCTGCCGAACAAATACAAGCGCGGTAACGAATGAAGCCGCCGGCGCGCATGGTCAGCCCGGAGCGGCGCTCCGACGATGTCGGCGACACTGCGCTGCGGCCGCAGCAGCTGTCGGAGTTCGTCGGCCAGCAGCAGGCGCGCGCCAATCTGTCGATCTTCATCGAGGCGGCGCGCAAGCGCGGCGAGGCGCTCGATCACGTGCTGTTCGTCGGCCCGCCGGGCCTCGGCAAGACCACGCTGGCGCAGATCGTCGCGCGCGAGCTCGGTGTCGGTTTCCGCGCGACCTCTGGCCCGGTCATCGCCAAGGCCGGCGACCTCGCGGCGCTGCTGACCAATCTCGAAGAGCGCGACGTGCTGTTCATCGACGAAATCCATCGCCTCAGCCCGGCGGTCGAGGAAGTGCTCTATCCGGCGATGGAGGATTTCCAGCTCGACCTCATTATTGGCGAGGGACCTGCCGCACGCTCGGTGAAGATCGACCTGTCGAAATTCACGCTGGTGGGCGCCACGACGCGTGCGGGATTGCTGACCAATCCGCTGCGCGATCGCTTCGGCATTCCGATCCGGCTGAACTTCTACACCGTCGAGGAGCTCGAAGGCATCGTCACGCGCGGCGCCCGCGTGCTCGGCGTCGGCATGACCGCCGATGGTGCCAACGAGATCGCGCGCCGCGCCCGCGGCACGCCGCGCATCGCCGGCCGCTTGCTGCGCCGTGTCCGTGACTTCGCCTCGGCCGCCAACGCCAGCGCGATCGACCGCGCGATTGCCGATCACGCGCTCAGCGCACTGGAAGTGGATGCGGCTGGGCTCGACGCGATGGACCGGCGTTATCTCTCGACCATCGCGCTGAACTACGGCGGCGGGCCGGTCGGGGTCGAGACCATGGCCGCGGCGCTGTCGGAGCCGCGCGATGCGATCGAGGACATCATCGAGCCCTATCTCATTCAGTGCGGCTATCTGCAGCGCACGCCGCGCGGCCGTCTCCTGACCTCGCACGCGTTCAAGCATCTCGGCATGGCCGAGCCCTCAAACCGCGATCCCAGCCAGATCGGGCTGTTCGGCAATGACGACGATGTCTAGCGAAACTGCTGACAATCTGCACAGACGCACCCGAAATCGGTTGCAATGACCAGCGAGAAGGGAGCCGCTGCGAGGAGTTCGTCCATGCTGTCACGCCGTCGCTTTCTCTCATTCTCCGGCGGATTTGCCGCCACCGGTTTTTCCACCGCCACCTACGGCGTCGGCGTCGAGCCGCTCCGCCTGGAGGTCACCGACTACCACGTTCGTCCGCGCGGCTGGCCGGCCGGGCTGCAGTTGAAGATCGCGGCGATCGCCGACATCCATGCCTGCGATCCCTGGATGTCGCTCGCGCATATCGACGGCATCGTCCAGCGCACCAATGCGCTAGAGCCGGACCTGATCGTCCTGCTCGGCGACTACGTCGCCGGTCATCGTCATCACATCGGCCGCATCGACGCCTCGGAGTGGGCGCCGGTGCTCGGCGGCCTCAAGGCGCCGCTCGGCGTTCACGCCATTCTCGGCAATCATGATTATTGGGATGACCGGTCCGTGCAGCGCGACGGCCGGGGCGCTCCCTTTGCGCAGAAGGCGCTCGAGGCTGCCGGCATTCCGGTCTACGAGAACGATGTCGTCCGTCTCTCCAAGAACGGCCACGCCTTCTGGCTCGCGGGCCTCGGCGATCAACTGGCCTACATGCCGGCGCGTCGCTTCCGGCCGGTGCCGCGGATCGGCGTCGATGATCTCGCGGGTACGCTCCGCAAGGTGATGGACAGCGCGCCGGTGATCCTGCTCGCGCACGAGCCCGACGTGGCGCTCCGCGTACCCTCGCGGGTGGCACTGCAACTGTCCGGTCACACGCATGGCGGCCAGGTCCGGGTGCTCGGCTGGTCGCCGGCCGTGCCGACGCGCAACGGCGTCAATCTCGCCTATGGTCACATCCGCACGCAATGCGATGTGATCGTCTCCGGGGGCCTGGGCTGCAGCATCATGCCGGTGCGGATCGGCATGCCGCCGGAGATCGTGCAGGTCACCGTCGGTGGGGAATCGGCCGAAGTGACGTCTTGAGCTTGCGCTCGCGGTTCACTTGCGCCAAACGATCGCATTGCCTGCGATCGAGGATTTCCGGTGACCCAAAGACATCTCGACGGCGAGATCCGCGACGGCCGCCACCACATGCAGGTGCGCGTCTACTACGAGGACACGGATTTTTCAGGCATCGTCTACCACGCCAACTACCTCCGCTTCATGGAGCGCGGTCGCACCAACCACCTGCGGCTGATGGGGGCCGAGCAGCATGCGCTGTTTGCGGAGGCGGCGAGCGAGGCCCCGGGCTTCGCCTTCGTCGTCCGCTCGATGACCTTGGACTTCCTGCGGCCGGCGCGGATGGACGATGTGCTCGACGTCGTCACCTGGCCGATCGCGGTGAAGGGCGCGTCGATCACCTTGGCGCAGGAGGTGCGGCGCGGCGAGGAGGTGCTCGTCAAGGCCGACGTCCGCGTCGCCTTCATCAGCGGCGGCAAGGCGCAGCCGATTCCGAAGGCGCTGCGCGACCTGATGAAGGCCGACCTCGCATAGCGGATCAAGCCGGCGCGGCGGGCGAGGCCTCCGGCTTGGTGAGTAGCTCACCCTCGCGCCGCAGCCGTCCCGCATCGAGAAGGTCTTTGAGGCCACCCTACACGGCTTCCCGCAACTGGGCGCTCGTCGCCCCGAACCCGAACAGGCGGGCCACCGCCTGGATCAACTGGTCCTCCTCGGCGCCAAAATTCTGCTCGACGACCTGCAGGATGGCGGCCTTGATCTCCTCCGGCGGCAGCATCTCGGGCTTGCGCAGGGTCGTCGACTGCACGTCCTCGCGGTTTCGTACGACGATCGCTTGGCCCGGGATGTTGTAGAACGGACCTCCGGCGATCTGTCCTTTCGCCGCGGCCGCATTCAGCGCCGCCTTCACCGCATCGCGGATGCGGTTGCCGGCGCGGGCGAGGCCCCAGGCCGATCGAATCCGGACGATGATTTCGGATTCATGCACCGGTCCCTCCACGGCGACGATCTCGACGACGTGCCGCATCATGTTGGAGAGCGATGTCTCGTGCGGCTCGATCTCCCGGCGGACCCGCAGCTTCGCCTCTTCGTAAGGCACCACGGTCGGCGCCTGGGCGACGACCTCTGCAGGGCGCTCTTCGGCCGGCTCCGGCGCTTCGACGTCGGGCCCTGCTTGCGGCACCGGCTGCGCTTCGACGGCGCCCTCGTCGATCTCCCGCCAATGCGCCTTGGCGGCGTCGATGGCGCGCAGAACCTTGTCGGTTTCCTCCTTGGGCCGGAGAAACCAGTCGGTCGACCAGATCCGATGCAGCACCCAGCCATGCGCTTCGAGCACGTTCTGCCGCAGCCGATCGCGATCCCTGGCCGAGCGGGAGGCGTGATACTGCGCGCCATCGCATTCGATGCCGAGCAGGAAGCGGCCGGGCTTATCCGGATCGACGATCGCCAGATCGACAAAGAAACCGGCGGTGCCGATCTGCATCTTCACGTCATGGCCGATCGCCCGCAGCCTGGCGGCGACCTGCTCCTCGAACACCGAGTCGGGATCGCGGCCGGTCTCCTGGGCGATGCCGAGCTGGCCCGTCTGCGCGAAGTTCAGGAATGTCTTCAGCGCGGCGATGCCGCGGCCTTTCGCGCGCGACAGGTCGATGTCGTCGCCGGTGATGGAGGAAAACACCTCGCAGCGCAGCTTGGCGCGGGAGATCAGCACGTTGAGGCGGCGCTCGCCGCCATCGGAGTTCAGCGGACCGAAGCTCATCGAGACGAAGCCTTCCTTCGTCCGGCCATAGCCCATCGAGATGAAGATGACGTCGCGCTCGTCGCCCTGGATGTTCTCGAGATTCTTGACGAAGAACGGCTCGCTGGTGCCGCGTGAGAAGAACTCCTCGGTGCCGGGGCTTTCCTTCCGCAGGATTTCAAGCTGATCCTGAATGGCCTGGCGCTGCGCCACCGAGAAGGTCGCGACCCCCAAGCTTCGCTCCGGCATCTCTCGAGCGTGCCGCATCACCGCCTCGGCGACGATCCGAGCCTCCCTGGGATTCGTCCGGCTGCTGCCGCGCTCATAATGCGCATCGGGGTTGTAGTTGAACTTCAGCCCCATGCCCGCCACGGCGTCATAGGGGCTCGGCACGATGAACAGCCGGTTGTCGTAGAACTGCTTGTTCGACACGGCGATCAGCGACTGGTGCTTGCTGCGGTAGTGCCAGTTCAGCATCCGATGCGACAGGCCCTTGGCGAGGCAGAGGTCGAGAATGCTCTCGGCATCCTTCACCTGGAAGGTCGGCTGATCCTCATCCTCATTGTCCTCATCGTCGTTTCCAGTGAGCTTGGCGAAGAAGCGCGTCGGCGGCAGCTGGCGCTCGTCGCCGACCACGACCATCTGCCGGCAGCGCGCGACCGCGCCGAGCGCGTCGACCGGCTCGATCTGCGAGGCCTCGTCGACGACTAGCAGGTCGAAGGCGATCGCGCCGGGCTTGAGGAATTGGGCCACCGACAGCGGGCTCATCAGGAAGATCGGCTTGATCTGCTGAACGACCGGACCCGCGCGCTCCAGAAGCTGGCGGATCGGCAGGTGATTGCGCTTCTTGGCGAGCTCGCCATTGAGCACGCCGAGCGGGCCGATGCCGCCGGCATTGCGCGGCAGTGCCGCGGCATGCTCGTAGGCAATCTGGTCGCGCGCGAGCTGCATGCGCTCGACGTCGAGCTTGCGGAAGCCCTCGACCAGCCGGTCATGCGACTCGCCGTCGAAGCGCTTGAGCTGAGGATGCTGGGCGAAGATCACGCCGCGCATGGCGTCATAGTAGGAGGTGTCGAAGGTCTGTTCGAGCAAGTCGCCAGGCAGCGAGCCATCCAGTGCGCGGTCGACCAGCGCCGCGAGACCGTCGGCGCGCGCGAGGCGGACGCGCTCCATGAAGGCGATCCAGCGGGTGAGGCGCTCGGTGGAGGTCTGCCACTCCGACAGGGTCTGCGACAACGAGTCGAGGCGCACAGGATCGCTTTGATTCAGCGGGATGCGGCTGGGGTCCAGCTGCAGAAAATCGATCAGCCGCTGAAGGCCTGACCTCATGCGAACGAGATCGGCCTTGAAATCATCGATCGCTTGCCGGTCCTCGCTGGACAGCGTGAGCTGGGCCAGACGTTGGCGCGTCTCAGCATTGGCGAATAGTTTCGGGAACGCCGTCCACCAGGCCGCCAGCTTCGCGAGCGCATCCCAGTCGGATTGCTCCTTCTGCCAGGCCGTCCCGAAGGCCGCGCTGCCGGCGCTCGCCACATCGTCGAAGGATTTGCGCGCGGCCTGCGCGGCGATGAGGCCGTCGATCAGCAGAAGCCGCTGATCGAGCGCTTTCGGCATCGGCACCTTCAGGTACGAGGTCAGCAGCGCCATCTGCCCGCGATAGCGTGCGCTGAGCAGTCGAAACCACGAACCGCCTTTTTCTGCGATCACCCTGCGGCAATCGGCCATCGATGCATCCCAGGCGGAATCGACGAAAGCCTGCTCGAAGGCAGTCTTCAATTTGGCGTAGCGCAGGCCCTTGTCGACGACGTCGGCTATCTCGTGCGGCCGGCTCCAGATGGGATCTCGAAAGGCAGCTCTGTCGCAATCGGGCATGGCCGCCGCGGCTTCGGCGAACCCCAGCATGCCCGTGGCGTCGGCCAAGGTGGCCGGCGACGGCAGCCCGAACATCGTGCCGATGCGTGTACCCCCGGCGCCGACACGGTCGAGCAAGCTTGCGACATCCGCGAGCGACTTCCGCAGCTCAGCCATCTCGGCAGGGTCCAGCGCATCGCGGCCGACGCCGCGCCACGGGTGCAAATGCGGGGCTCCATCGGCCGCGATGCGTTCCGCCAGCTCTGCGATCAGCTCGCGCCGCCGCTCCAGGTCCAGCGGTGTCCAGGATGCAGCGCCTTGCAAGGGCAGCGCCGGCTGCGTGGAGGTTTCGCCGCAACGCACGAGATGGCCGAGCAGCCGGAACGGCGTGAGCTCGCTGGGCTGATGCGGCTGGTGCATCATGTCGGCGTGCTGGTTCAGGCCGTCGCGGCTGTCGGTCAGCCGCTGCACCAAGGTGGCCTCGCCACGCGGTGATGGAACGCTGGCGGATTTGCTGCGCTTCAGCTCTTCGAGCAGGATCCGCTTGTTCGCCTTGTTGGAGTGCAGCTCGAGCGCCAGGGACCCGAGCCCGACGGCTTTCAGTCGCCGGTGCACGACGTCCAGCGCCGCCATCTTCTCGGCCACGAACAGCACCGTCTTCCCTTCGGCCGCGGCCGCGGCGATGATGTTGGTGATCGTCTGCGACTTGCCGGTGCCCGGCGGTCCCTTGACGACGAGATCGCGGCCGCGGACGACTTCCTCGATCACGACAGCCTGCGACGAATCCGCATCGACGACGTGGTTCATCGCGATTGGCTGGATCACGGGATCGATCCTGCCATTGTCGGCCACGATCGGCTCTGACGCTTCGAAGCCGTTCTGCAGCAGCGCCGTGATCAACGGATGCCGGTCCAGCGCGCCGTCGGCCGGCCAGGTCTCCGGATCGAGGTCGCGATACATCAGGAATTTCGAGAAGGAGAAGAAGCCGAGGATGATGGCGTCCGTCCTGACCTCCCATCCCTTCTTGGCCGCGACGGTCTCGGCGATGCCCGCCAGATAGGCGGCGATATCGACATCGTCCTCGTCGCCGAAATCCTCGATTTTGAGTCCGAATTCCTCGTTCAGCTTGGCCTGGAGCGACAGGTTGGGCGAGGGCGGCTCAGCGCGGGACACGAGATGGAAGCGCTCGGCCGCGCTGCTGCGTTCGAGACGTACAGGCAGCAGGACGAGTGGTGCGAAGCGCTCGGTGTCCGACTTGTCGTCCTCGAACCATTTGAGCAGGCCAAAGGCGAGATAGAGGATGTTGACGCCCTGTTCCTCCTCCAGCGTGCGGGCGTCGTACCAGATGTCGAGCAGGCGCTTCTGCAGCGCCTCGGACGACAGGCGGGTCTGGAGGCGCGTATCGGCTGGCCGAGGCTGCGTCTCAGAGTCGTTGTCGGTCTGTCTTGTGCTCGAGGACGGCGCGCTCGGTGCTGGCAGCGGGAGGGGCGGAGCGATGTCCTCCGTCGCCGCAGGATTTTCCGGCTTCTCTGCAGGCGTCTCCGCCTTGGTCGGCAGAAACGTGAGACGCTTGCCTTCTCCGAGCAGCTCGAACAGCGTCGCCGAGCGTGCGCCGACGATGTCGATCGTGCGGGTGGTCTTGGTCTTGAGCGGGATGTGCACGAGCCGGTTGCGCGTGCCCAGATCGAGCAGCGCGCGCCGGTCCGCCAGCAATCGGTCTCGTACGGATATGCCTGCCACGTGCAATCCTCCTGCGATTCGAGGATTGCAACCCGGCGTGACCGCGGTCAAGCATCGCGGCTAGGCGGCTGCCTTGTGCCGCGCGAGTTCCGCCTTGTAGAGCTCGAACTCCTCGGCGATCGCCCGTGCGATCGACGGCCGTGCACGCAGACGCTCGTAGTAGGCTTTCACGGCGGGCCATTTGGCGAGCTCGATCGGCGGCGTGGCCATGGTCCAGTTGATCACGGTGACGAGATAGGCGTCGGCGACGGTGAAATGATCGAGCAGAAACTCGCGACCGCGCAGGTGGTTGTCGAGATGATCGAGGCGCGACAGGTTCTTCTTCAGGACATGGGCCTTCATCTCGTCGGGCGCGGTCCTGTCGAGGACCGGAATGAACAGGCCCTTGTGCAGCTCGGTGCCGATGAAGCAGAGCCATTGATGCAGCCGGCTGCGGTCCATGCCAGAGCCGGTGCCGAGCTTCGCGTCGGGAAAGCGGTCCGCGACATATTGAAGAATGGCGGCGTTCTCGGTGAGCAGGTCGCCGTCATCGGTGCGCAGCGTCGGGACGAGGCCGAGCGGGTTCACAGCGCGGAAGTCCGAGCCATCGTGCATCACGATCTTGGTCTTCGGATCAACCTCGAGATAATTCGCTGCGGCGCCGGCTTCGTAGATCGCGATGCGGGTGGCGAGAGAGCAGGCGAGCGGTGAGAAATAAAGGTCCATGGACGTCTCCCTGGGCTCCGGACCGGAGCGTTCATTGATTTTTATACTGTTCCGCATAATATGCGATGGGTCAAGGAATTTAGTGCGAAATGGTACAAAAAAAGAAAGGGCCGCCGCAAGGCGACTCTCCCCCGGAAAAGCCTGCAGCACCGGCGGAGCCGAAGCGGCGCGGGCGGCCGCGGGCCTATGAGCCGGACGTCGCGCTCGGCAAGGCGCTCGATCTGTTCCGGACGACGGGCTTTTCTGCCACCTCGCTCGACGACCTCAGCGCGGCCACCGGGATGAACCGGCCGAGCCTCTATGGTGCGTTCGGCGACAAGCGCGAGCTCTACATCAAGAGCTATCAGCGCTACCGCGACAACGCGCGCGCCTTGATGGGCGAGGTCTTCCGCAACGATGGGCCCGTGCGCCGTCAGCTGGAGCAGATCTTTGCCTCCGCACTCGATATCTATCTCTCCGGCGAGGAAGGTCCGCGCGGCTGTTTCACGGTGATGACGGCGGGCTCGGAGGCGGTGGCCGATCCCGACATCCGCGCGATGGTGCAGAATGCGCTGACGGAGCTCGACAAGGCGTTTGCGCATTGCTTCCGGCGCGCCAAGGAGAAGGGCGAACTGCCCGAAGGCGCCGATCCGGCCGTGCTGGCGCAAATGGCGTCGGCGACGATCCACTCGATCGCGGTGCGCGCCCGCGCGCGGGTGCCGCGCGAGGCGCTGGAGGCGATTGTCGCGGGCGCGATCGATGTCATGCTGGGCGGCAACTAGCGTCTCAGTATCCTCTCACGCGATCGACCGTGTTGCGCAGTGCGCCGCCGGCCTCGAACGTCACGATCTGCTCGGCGACATAGCGCGAGATCGCATCGGCGTCGGTGTCGGCGGCGTTGTGCGGCGTCAGCACGACCTTCGGATGCGTCCAGAACGGACTGTCGGCCGGCAGCGGCTCCTGGCCGAACACGTCGAGCGAGACAGCGCCGAGCGTGCCGTCGTCGAGACAGGCGAGGATGTCGGCCTCGTTCTGCAAGCCGCCGCGGCCGGCGTTGATCATGATGGGCGCGCCGAGCGGCGACGAGCGCCGCAACCCCGTGAACATCTTGCGGTCGAGAAGGCCGCGCGTGTCGGGCGTCAGCGGCAGCAGCGACACCAGGATATCGGTCCGCGCCAGGAACGCATCGAGCTGTGCCGCGCCATGGTAGGTCTCGATGCGCTTCTCGTTGCCTTGGACCTGCTTGTTGCTGCGGCTCCATCCTGCGACCTGGAAGCCGATGCGCTTGAGCACCTCGGCCGCATCGATCCCCAGCGTGCCCAATCCGAGGATGCCGACATTGATCGCCGCCGCCGGCCATTGGTACTTCGGCGCCCAGCGCTTCACCCGCTGCGACTCGCGCAGATACAGCTCCTGCCGATGGTGCATCAGCACGTGCAGCACGACCCATTCCGTCATCCGCTGCGTGAGATCGTCGACGGCGACCCGGACCAGCGGCACGCTGGGCAGGGTCTTGTCGGCCATCAGCGCGTCGACGCCGGCGCCGAGATTGAAGATCACGCGCAGGTTCGGGAAGCCGGCGAGCTCGCCGGGGACCGGCTTCCATACTGCCGCGTAGTGGACGCTGGCCGGATCGAGCCCGGCATCGGGCAACAGCACCACCGGGCGGTCGGCGCAGACATCGTCGAAACGCGCCTTCCAGCGCTGCGGCGACCAGTTATCGGTGCCGCCATGGATCAGGAGCGCCAGCGCGCCTTTGGTCATTGCAGGGTCCTCTGTGCTTGCGTGATCTGTCCCACATACCAGATCGGGCGGACGGGCCAATCTCCGGGCATCAAACACGGAGACATCGTCATGCGCAAAATTCTTCTCGCCGCGGCTCTCGTCGTCGCATCCGCCTCGGCCCAGGCCCAGACCATCGATGTCGGCTCGATCCTGTCGGCCAACGGCATTTCCATCGGCAAGGGCGGCGGACAGCCGCAGGCCGGTCAGCAGGCTGGCGGGGCCGGCATGGCGCAGGGCGCCGGCCAGCAGGCGGGCCAGAGCGCCGCCGGTCAGGGGCAAGGCCAAGGGCAAGGTCAGGCGCAAGGTTCCGGGCAGGGCCAGTCGCAGCGGCAGGCGGGCCGGTCGAAGCAGCCGCGCGAGAGCGCGCAGGAGACGCGGGCGCGCAACATCGCCGCCAAGTACGGCATCTCCTGGTAGGTCGGTCGTTCCTGCCGGCGGAACCCGCGAAAATTCTTCGCGGGCCTGTCGGCTCCGGGCATACTCCGCCGTCTTGGAGACGAACGGAGATGCCGGCCGATGCTGTATGCGCTGCTTTGCTATCACGATGAGGATGTCGTCTGCGCCTGGAGCAAGGACCAGGATGCGGCGGTCATGGCCAAGCTCGCGGTCATCCAGGAGCGGCTCGCCAAGCAGGGACGGCTCGGCCCGGTGGCGCGGCTGCTGCCCACGACGGCGGCGACGACGTTGCGCAAGGAGGATCCGCCGCTGGTGCTCGACGGTCCCTATGCCGAGACCAAGGAGCAGCTGCTCGGCTTCTACATCGTCGACTGCGCCAATCTCGACGAGGCGCTCGCGGTGGCCCGCGAGCTCGGCGAGGCCAATCCCGGCGGCTCCTACGAGATCCGCCCGGTCGGCACCTTCCGGCCGGGGGGAGCGCTGGCATGAGCGACGCGGCCTGGATCGATGCGACCCTGACATCAGCACGCCCCCAGGCCGTCGGCGCCTTGCTGCGCTATTTCCGCGACCTCGATACGGCGGAGGAGGCGTTCCAGAACGCCTGCCTGCGCGCGCTGAAGAGCTGGCCGCAGAACGGGCCGCCGCGCGATCCCGCGGCGTGGCTGATCATGGTCGGCCGCAATGCCGCGATCGACGATGTCAGGCGCAGCCGGCGCGAGCAGCCGCTGCCGGAGGATGAAGCGATCTCCGATCTCGGCGATGCCGAGAGCGCCGTCGTCGACCGGCTGGACGGCTCGCATTATCGCGACGATATCCTGCGGCTGCTGTTCATCTGCTGCCACAAGGAGCTGCCGGCGACGCAACAGATCGCGCTGGCGCTGCGCGTGGTGTCCGGCCTGACGGTCAAGCAGATTGCCCGCGCCTTCCTGGTCAGCGAGGCGGCGATGGAGCAGCGCATCACCCGCGCCAAGGCGCGCGTCGCGCAGGCGAACGTGCCGTTCGAGACGCCGGGCGCGGTCGAGCGTGCCGAGCGCCTGACGGCCGTCGCCGCCATGATCTATCTGATCTTCAACGAGGGCTATTCGTCGAGCGGCGAGACCGCCGCGCTGCGCCAGAAGCTGTCGGAGGAGGCGATCCGGCTGGCGCGGCTGCTGCTGCGGCTGTTTCCAGGCGAGCCGGAGATCATGGGCCTGACGGCGCTGCTGCTGTTGCAGCACGCGCGCAGCGCGGCCCGCTTCGACGCCGAGGGCCTGCCGATCCTGCTGGAGGATCAGGACCGCACGCTGTGGAATCAGCCGATGATCGCCGAGGGCCTGGCGCTGATCGACAAGGCGATGCGGCACCGGCGCAGCGGGCCGTACCAGATCCAGGCGGCGGTCGCGGCGCTGCATGCGCGTGCGGCCCGGCCCGAGGATACCGACTGGACCCAGATCGACCTGCTCTATGGCGCGCTCGAGGTGGTGCAGCCCTCGCCGGTGGTGACGCTCAACCGTGCGGTTGCGGTGTCCAAGGTGCGCGGCGCCGAGGCGGCGCTCGATCTGATCGCCCCGCTCGAGGGACGCCTTGCCAACTACTTCTATTTCTTCGGCGTGCGCGGCGCGCTGCTGATGCAGCTCGGGCGCAACGACGAGGCGCGGACGGCGTTCGACCGCGCCATCGCGCTGGCGCACAGCTCGGCCGAGGCGGCCCATATCCGCATGCAGCTCGACCGGCTGATGCGCGACAGTGCAAACGCGACGACCCAATCCGGTCGATGAGGTCAGGCTGAGGATCGACCCAAAATTTTGTGCAGCCCTGTCGGCGGCGCCAGACGTCCGGCGTCCTTGGAGCAGCATCATGGGGAGGAGTTCGGGATGTCGATGATCAGCTTGGACCAGCCGCTCTCGCGCGCCGAATTGTGGGGCGG
>NZ_CAFJ01000161.1 GCF_000239795.1 Bradyrhizobium sp. STM 3809
AGGTCGAAACAATCGGAGTGGCACAATCGCACCTGATTTTTGCTGCTATGCGGCATGAAGATTGCTTCAGTGCAGCATGCCGGGCTAACATTGAGGAGTAGGCGGATGAGACGAACCATCCTTTGGCTCGGCATGCTGTGTTGCCTTTGGGTGAGTGCGAATGCGCGTGATCTGGGTCAATGGGGAGCGGTCGATCCGGCGTTGCGCCAATGGTACGAGGCGCTGATGCAGCCCGACGTGCCGACCGCGTCGTGCTGCGGCGAGGCCGATGCCTATTTTGCCGACGAGGTCCATGTCCGCGACGGCAAGACCTATGCGACCATCACCGACGATCGCCCGGACGAGCCGCGCGGGCGGCCGCACATCGATGTCGGGACGGAGATCGAAGTTCCTGATCATAAGCTGAAGTGGGACAAGGGAAATCCGACCGGCCACGGCGTTATCTTCCTGAGCCGCAACCGCTATGTGTTCTGCTACGTTCAGCCGGGCGGGGCGTGAGCGGCGGCTCGCAAAGCCTGTCATGATTGAGGCGGAACGTTGGCTTCGGACAATCGCTCTGGAGCCGACGTGGCTTGCGTTCGATCGGGCGTGGCCCTAGCTTCGATGTCGGCGCGCGTGACGCGCCAGTCAATGATAGTCAGAACTTGGGAGCTTGAGATGGCCTGGAAGACACCGAAGATCGTCGAAGTGCCGGTGGGCATGGAAATCAACATGTACGCTTGCGCCGCCCGCAAGTAAGCCGGAGCGATCTGCCAAGTCTCGCGAACGATCCGTTCGCCGAAGACTTGGCAGATCCATTGTCGTCAGGCCGGCGCCTGGATCGCGCGGTGTCGGTCAGAGATCCTGGCGTCAGACACCCAGGTATCAGACATTCTGGGTGTCGAAGATGTAGAGGTCGACGCCGCCGTCTGCGAAGTTCGGCAGATCTCCCGCCGCCGCCTTGCCCTCCGCCGAGCCCATGCCGGCCTGCAGGGCCTGCATCGAATCGAACACCAGCGTCGCAACGAGATGAATGTTGGTCGGGCCCGCCGGTCCATTCACCGGTCCGCGGCTGATGTCATAGGATTTCAGGCCCGGGATCTTCTTCGCCAGCGGCACGTGGACGTTCATATAGTGCTTGTCGAACGCCTCGGCGCTCTTGGGGGTTTTATAGAGAACGAGAACCTTCGGCATCTGCTTCCTCCGCATTGGTCTTTTTGAGGTCGATCGACCGGTACGCATTGCAGCCGATCTGTCGGCCCGGATCAAGCGCCCGGACCGCGCCAGCTCATTGCTGGTCGCCCGCTGCCGGGGTTCCACCGCAGAAAAAGTCGTGCAGGCAGAAACCGATGCAGCCGGACGTCGTAGTTTGAGATAATATGCTTCAGGCTTCGCCGAGGATACCGAGCCATGAGCCCCATCGATCTCGTCATTACTGTCTGTGCGGTGCTGTCCCCCACCACCTGCGAGGAGCAGCATCTCGTATTCGCCGACGGCGGCGCCTCGCTGCAGCAATGCGCGATGAAGGCGCCGCCCTACATCGCGCAATGGATCGGCGAGCACCCGAAATGGACCGCGGTCCGCTGGCGCTGCGAGTATCCGCACAGCAACGACAAGGCCTGAAGCCGTCGGCCCAGACTGCTCGATGTCTACTTCGTGCAGTCCTTGAGATCCTTGTCGGCCACCGAGATCACCGCGTCGGCCTTGATATCGAGGTCGCGGACGATGCACTGCCGATCGCCGGCGTAGCTCACCTTGGCATCATAGCGCCCCGGCTCGACGCCGTTGAGCTTCAGCCGCTCGTCGTGATCGAGCTCCTTGTCCTTGTCGTTCAGCGTCTGATTCGGACCCCAGCTGTTCTGGCCGGCGGGCGACAGCTGGAAGCCGGTCATGGTCGCGCTGGTTAGATTCCACAGCCGGATGCCCTTGCCCTGCGCCAACGCGGCGATCGGCACGATTGACAGGATGATCGCGGTCACGGCGCGTACGGATCTCATGGCGTTTCCCTGGGTTCTGGTGTCCTTTCTCCTGACTATGACATGGAAAAATCCCGCCGCGCCAGATCGGCCTTGAGCGCGGCTACGGTCGCGTCGCTGCGCTGCGCGCGCGGCACGCTGATCGGCACGGCGTGCAGCAGGCGGGCCGGGCGTGACGACAGCAGGAAGATGCGGTCGCCGAGCCGCACCGCATCGTCCATGCTGTGCGTGACCAGCAGCGTGATCATCGGCCGCGACGCCACGAGCGTCGCGATCTCCTCGCGCAGCTTGGCGGCGAGGGCGTCGTCGAGCGAGGCCAGCGGCTCGTCCAGAATCAGGAAATCCGGCTCGACCGCGAACGCCCGCGCTAGCGCGACGCGGCGGGCGAGGCCGAGCGACAGCTCGCCGGGAAAGTGGTTGCGGTGCCCCTCGAGCTCGAGCACGCCGAAGATCGCGGTCAGCCGCTCCTCAGTGACCTCAGGCGCCGCCAGTCGGACATTGTCCTCCACCGAGCGCCAGGGCAGCAATCGCGGCTCCTGGAACACCATCGCCAGCCGCGCACCGGCCGGCTGGGAGACGCGCCCGTCGTAGTCGGCATCCAGGCCGGCGAGGATTCGCATCATCGTGCTCTTGCCGCAGCCGGAAGGACCCACGACGACGCCGAGCTCGCCGCGTTCGAGGGTGAACGCAATGCCCGAAATCACCTGCTGGCGCTTGCCGTTGGCGCTGGTGTAGCTCTTCGATTGGATATCGACCTCAAGCCGCACGGAGCCGCCACCTGGATGCGCGCTGCTCGAACGGCTGCACGAGGAGAGCTTCGATCACCAGCACGACGGCGGCGAAGCTGAGGGAATAGGCGAGCAGCAGCGGGATGTCGAACAGCTGGAAGGCGACGCCGATCTCGAAGCCGATGCCGTTGGGCCGTCCGAGCAGCTCGGCGACCAGCACGATCTTCCACACCAGCGACAGGCCGGAGCGCGCGGCGGCCGCGATATAGGGCGCGAGCTGCGGCAGCAGGACGTGGCGGAGGATGCGGCCGCGCGGGAAGGCGAACACCTGGGCCATTTCGTCGAGCGACGGATCGAGCGCGCGCGCGCCCTCGCGCAAGGTGACGACGGCGGTCGGCAGCTTGTTGATCGCGATCGCGGCGATAGCGGCGACCTCGGTGAGGCCGGCCCAGATATAGGCCAGCACGATCACCACCAGCGCCGGCAGGTTGAGGAGCAGGATCAGCCAGGGATCGCCGAGCCGGTTGGCGATGCGGCTGCGGCCCATCCAGAAGCCGAGCGCCGATCCGATCGCCATCGACAGCGTGAAGGCCAACGCGACGCGGGCGAGCGTGGCGCCGAGATGCAGAAACAGCGCGCCGGACTTGGCTTCCGCAATCGCCACCGCCAGCACGGCCGACGGCGGCGGCAGCTTGGCGCTGCCGGCGATGGTCGCGGCCACCCACCAGGTCGCCAGCAGAAGCGCGAAGGACAACAGCCGCAGCACTAGTCCCTCGCATCCGCCCTGTAATAGGTGCCGGGGCTGAGCTCGGCGGCGGGGCCGACCAGGTCGCGTCCGCCGATCGAGGCGAGCACGCCGTAGAGGATGCGCGCGTCGGCCTCCTCTTCGGCCGCCGAGCGGCGCGGAATGCCCTCGCGATAGCGGTCGCGATAGGCGCGCAACGTCGCCTCGTCCGGCGCGCCGGTCAGCGGCGCGATCGTCTGCCACTCGGCATCCGACGTGGCCAGGATCTCCTTCGCCTTGGCCGTGACCGACAGGAAGCGTGCGACGAGATCGCGATGCTTGGCGGCCCAGTCCTCGTCGAACACGTAGCCGATCATCGCGGTGCGGCCCTTGGCGCCGAAGGCGGGCAGGATGTCCTCGATGCCGGCGAGCCGGCGAAAACCCTTGGCCTCCAGCGCCGCGCAGAAATTCCAGTAGTTCAGGCCCGCATCCATCTCGCCATCGGCCAGCTTGGCGGCGAGCAGCGGCGGCGCGCCATAGGTGATGGTCGCCTGCGACTTCAGCTCGACGCCGTCGCGCTTGAGCGCGGCCTGCAGCAGCAGCCAGCTCTTGTCGAGCGGGCCGCCGGCCACCGCGAGCTTGCGTCCCTTGAGATCGGCGAGCGTCTTGAGCGGCGAGCTCGCCGGCACCATCACGGCGCCGAGCGCGCTGGAATAGGGAGAGAAGGTCAGCCTGGCGCCGAGCGCGCGCTCGCGCGACACCCACAGCCAGTCCGACACCATGATGTCGGCATTCCCTGCGCGCAGCGCGATCTTGCCGGCCTCGGGGCTCGCGAGCTCGACGGCGTCGATCGCGATGTCGGCCTGCTTGTCGAGTTGATGGGCGCGGACGACGGCCAATTCCCAGGCGAAGGTGCCGGTCTTCTGCACCGCAACCTTGACCGTCTCGGCGGCGCGCGACGTCGAGAGCGGCAGCAGCGCGCATGCGATGACAGCAATGAACAAACGACCGAGCTGGGTCATGGGCGCGTCTGCGTTTCCTCGAAATGTGTTCTTTTCAGCCTCAGTCCCTTAGCATAGCCTGGATGGCGATGCTGCGGAGGACTGTCATGCGTTGCGCTGTTCCGGTAGGACCGATTGTCGCCACCTTCTTTGCCGTGACCGCGCTGGCCGGGCCGGGCCGGGCCGAGGACCTCAACGACTATCCGACCTCGGCGCGGGCCGAATACGTATTCGGCTGCATGAAGGCCAATGGCGAGTCGCGCGAGTCGATCACGCAGTGCTCCTGCTCGATCGACGTGATCGCCTCGATCATTCCCTACGAACGTTACGTCACGGCCGAGACCGTGCTCAGCATGTCGCAGGTGAAGAGCAACCTCGGCACCCAGTTCCGCACCTCCGAGCAGGCCGCCAACGCACTCAACGATCTGCGCCGCGCCCAGGCCGAAGCCGAGGTGAGATGCTTCTGACGCCTCGCGGCCCGGTCTCGTCATCAGGTGCCTGAACCCTCGGCCGGCCATTCGTGCTCGAACACGTGGCCCTGCGTATCCCGCGCCTCGGCGCGGAAATGCTTGGCGCCGTTCGACACGTAGGTGAAGCGGATATTGGGATCCTCCGAGATTGAGATGCCGCCTTCGACCGACAGCACCAGGCTGCCGTCCTGGGACAGCGTCAGCTGGTCGACGAAGAAGGCGGGGATGTAGAGCTGTGTCACCTGGTCCATCTGCAGCCCGGAATTGTTGGGATGCCCGACCATCACCTGCGCCTCGCGGATGCCGCTGCTGGCGCCATCGCCTCCTTGCGTGAATTGCCGATAGCGCATCTGGCCGATGCGAGCCTTGGCCTCGTCCGGATTCTTCGCCGCCGGCGCCGAGCAGCCGCCGGACGCCTTCACGAAGGTCTTGACCACGTAAAGCTGGCCGTCGGTCAACTCGGCCACCGCATGCACGTCGGTGTAGTTGTTGACGCGGACGCGCGTCGAGATCGCCGTCACGTTGGCGTCGGCACCGAGCGTGAACTTGGCGGCCATCGGCGCCGGGTTCTGGTCGATCACCAGCGTGATCGTCTTGATGCGGCGCTCGTCCGCGGGCGAGAGCTTGCTGCGCAAGGTGACCGGCACCACCGATGCATCCTCGGCGCGCGCCGGCATCTCGATCGACAGCACATTGCCGCCATCCTGCATCGGCTTGTTCTGGAAGATGTCCTGCACCAGTCCCGGCCACGGATCATAGCCGTCAGCGGCCTTCGCAGGTGCGAATGCAAGCGCGAGGCAGACGCCGAGAAGCAATGTGGACGGCAGGCGGAGCCGGGTCATGGCGCAGTCCTCCAAACGCGTTCTGGTTTGCTGGCGATCATAGCGCGTCCCCACCCTCATTCCCATTCCAATTCGGAGAAGGCTGCCGTGGCGTTGCGCGCATTGTAGTCGTCGAACAGCTCCCATTTACCACGTTCAGATTGGGCCGCTCCCGCCGCTTCCGAGATCGGCTTGCCCGCCTTGATCAGCCCGCTGATGTCATGAGCGAGCGTATCGAGGTAGCGGCGCTCGTCGCTCAGCGCCAGCGGCCATGGGCTGACCGGCCCGTGGCCCGGGACCACGCGATCGGCCCCGATCGCAGCGAGACCGCCGAGGTCGCCGATCCAGCCGCGCAAGCTGCCGTCCATCACGGGGATGTGACGCAGGAAGACGAGATCGCCGGCAAACAAGGTTCGGCTGCGATCGTCGGATACGGTCAGGTCGCAGTCGCTATGTGCCGTGCTCCAGGCCTTCAGCGTGAGCGAACGGCCGCCGAGGTCGAGCGACATCCGGTCCTCGACCAGGATCGACGGCGCGATCAGGCGGACTTCGTCGATCAGCTCCGGGCCCATCAGCCGCCGGAATGCCTCGATGTAATGCGGTCCGCGCACGGCCAGCGCCCGGGGCAGGTTCTTGGCGCCGACGAAGCTGGTTCCGTCGGCCTGGAACGCGGCGTTGCCGAACACATGATCGGGATGAGCATGGGTGTTGATGACGTAGCGGATCGGCTTGTCGGTGCGGGCTCGGATCGCCGCGAGCAGCGCACGGCCTTCGCGGACGCTGCCGCCGGTGTCGACGACCGCAACCGCATCGTCGCCGATGATGAAGCCGACATTGGCGATGGCGCCGTCATTGCCGGCGGTCATCAGCGCGGTTTGCCCGATGTAAACGAACACGCCGGGCGCGATCTCGCTGACCTCGAGCGTTTCCGGCGCGGCATGCACCACTCCGCCAAGCGTGAGCGCCCAGACCATGATGAGGATGATCAACCGGCTGACCATCGGTTCGCCTTGCTCGCGTGGGACGTGTGGATCTCATCGACGACGCTGCGGCGCAGCATCCGGTCACCTCTTCGCGATGACGGCAGCTGTTGCGCGCGCGAGGCCGGCGGCCTAGCATTTTCCAAAAGACCTCGATGCGCTCGATAGGGATGGAAATGAGAATGACGAAGCGTTGGACTCTTGTCGGCTCGCTGGCCGTCGCCGCGGGCCTCACTCTGCTCGGACCCGCCACCTCCTACGCGCAAAGCAATGACGGCCTGGATCTGTCGATCGAGCTGGTCGATCCGAAGGTGCTGCGCGTCTGCGCCGATCCACGCAATCTTCCGTTCTCCAATGAGAAGGGCGAGGGCTTCGAGAACAAGCTCGCGGATTTCCTGGCCGCCAAGCTGCAGAAGAAGGTCGACTACACGTTCTTTCCGCAGGCCACCGGCTTCGTGCGCATGACGCTCGGCTCGCATCGCTGCGACGTCATCATGGGATTCCCGCAAGGCGACGATCTGGTGCAGAGCACCAGTCCCTACTACCGGACGGCCTACGCGATCGTCACCAAGCCCGACTCCGATCTCGCCGACGTCACCACGCTGGAGGACGCCAAGCTCAAGGGCAAGCATATCGGCATCGTGGCCGGCACGCCGCCGGCCACCAACATGGCGTTGGCCGGGCTGATGACCACAGCCAAGCCCTATCCGCTGATGATCGACACCCGCGTGGACTCGTCGGCCGAGGCGATGATCAACGACCTGAAGTCGGGCGAGATCGATGCCGGCGTGCTGTGGGGTCCGATGGCCGGCTACTACGCCAAGCAGGCGAGCCCGCAATTGCATGTGACGCCGCTGGTGAAAGAGACCTCGGGACCGAAGCTGATCTATCGCATCGCCATGGGCGTGCGCGGGGCGGACCAGAACTGGCGGCGGCAGCTCAACAAGCTGATCCAGGAGAACCAAAGCGAGATCAACAAGATCCTGCTCGATTTCGGCGTGCCGCTGCTGGACGAGAGCAATCATCTGATCACCGCCGAGGCTGCGACGAAGCCATGATCGGCCGGCTCACCGCTGCGGCATTGGCAGGCCTGCTGCTGATCGCCGTGGCGGTGCGGGCCGATGATCTCGTGCCGGAGCCGGACAGCTACCGGACGGAGACCTACCGCGCGCCCGTGCCGACGACGCTGAGAGGCGCTCGCGTGCTGTCGACGCGGGAGACCGAGGCGATCTGGCGCGACAAGTCCGCCGCCTTCATCGACGTCCTGCCGCGGCCGCCGAAGCCGAAGAACCTGCCGGCCGGCACGGTGTGGCGCGAGCAGCCGCGTCTGGATATTCCGGGCAGCATCTGGCTGCCCGACACCGGCTACGGCGTGCTGGCTGCCGCCACCGAGGACTATCTGAAGCGCGGCCTGGCGCAGGCGTCGGGCGGCGACCTGGGCCGTCAGCTCGTGTTCTACTGCCTCGAAGACTGCTGGATGTCGTGGAACGCCGCGAAGCGCGCGCTGACCTACGGCTACCGCAACGTCGCCTGGTATCCCGACGGCACCGACGGCTGGGCCCGCGCCGACCTGCCGCTGCAGCAGACCCAGCCCGAGCCGCGGCCGGAGGAGTGAGCGTTGTCGCTCGTACTCACGAGCGCGGCTGCGTATTGTCGTGCTCGTCATGCGCGGGCTTGACCCGCGCATCCACGTGTCACCGCGTGGAAAGACGTGGATGGCCGGGTCAAGCCCGGCCATGACGCCGTGGAGGCGGCGGTGCGCTCGCTCGACATGGGGACCTGGTCTGGCGAGCGGCATCCGCGGAGCTACTCCATGTCCTGCTGGATCTCTCGGGCGAGGGCGAACAGGCGCTGGTCGATGGCGGTCGGGACCTCGCAGACGAACTTCATCACGCGGCGGCGGTCCTCGAAGATGCGGGTCTCCCAGTTCAACTGATTGCTCAGCTCGCCGATCTTGGCCTCGTCGCGCGTGTCGCCGCTCTGCATCTCCTGCAGCTTGATGGTATCGCCGCGCACCTTCTCGACGGCATCGCGCTGCTTGCGCATGACCCGTTCGAGGCCGTTCATCACCGAGCTGCGCTGGGCGTTGAGCGTGTCGAACAGGCCGGCGAACAGCAGCTTGCCCTTGCGCGTCTTCTCCTCGGCCGTGCCGGTGAGGAAATCGGCGACGTCCTTCTGCGCCTGCTCCAGCGGAATGCGGCGCGCTGCGAGCTTGGCCACGAGCTCCGAAATCTTCGCATCGTCCTTCCAGCTCGCGCCGACATCGTCGATCGGCGGTCCCGCCCAGACGGCGGCGATCGAGATTTCCGGCACCTTCGCCTGCGGGCAGGGCCAGTCGGGATAACGCGGATCGGCGGCGTTTGCCGCGGCAGCCGATGCGGCCAGAGCGATGCCCAGCAGGACCGATCTCGACTTCATGCCTCGCCTCCAGGACCGCGCCTGACAAATCCCCGCGACGGATCGTAGGCCAGGATCGCGCCGATCATGAACACGGCGGTGCAGCCGCCGACCACCGCCAGCGACACCCAGTTCAGCTTGCCGTAGAGCGCAAAGCGAATGAGCTCGACTGCGTGGGTGAAGGGGTTGGCTTCGCACAGATAGGCCAACCATGGGCTGCCTTCCTCGACGCGCCAGAGCGGATAAAGCGCCGAGGAGGCGAAGAACATCGGGAAGATCACGAAGTTCATGACGCCGGCGAAATTCTCCAGCTGCTTGATGCCGGAGGAGATCAGCATGCCCAAGGCGCCGAGCATCAGGCCGGACAGGATCAGCGCCGGCAGCACCGTGAGATAGCCCATCGGCGGCGGCGTGATGTCCCAGAACCAGGCGATGACCAGGAACGCATAGACCTGCAGCACCGAGACGGCGGTGCCGGCGAGCAGCTTGCAGAACAGGAGATAGCCGCGCGGCAGCGGGCTCACCAGCAGGGTGCGCATGTTGCCCATCTCGCGGTCGTAGACCATCGACAGCGACGACTGCATGCCGTTGAACAGCTGGATCATCGCCATCAGGCCGGGTGCGATATAGACCTCGTAGAGGATGTAGGTCTCGTAGGGCGGGATGATCGAGATGCCCAGCACCTGGCGGAAGCCGGCGGCGAAGATGAACAGCCACACCAGCGGTCGCACCAGCGCCGAGACGAAGCGCTCGCGCTGATGCAGGAAGCGCAGGCCCTCGCGCCAGACGATGCCGATCAGGCAGGTGATGTACTCGCCGGCCGAAAAGCCGCTGCGGGCCGGGGCGGGGGTGTGGACGGTCGTCACGGTCATGTGTCGGCACTCCGCGCCGGACCTGCACTGGCCGGGCTCGCCTGGGTGGTCAGCCGCGCGAATGCGGCGTTGACGTCGGAGGCGCCGGCCTCGGCGATCACCTGCGGCACCGGCCCGCGCGCCAGCACGCGGCCCTGATGCAGCACCACGAGGTCGTCGGTCGCGGCGATCTCGTCGAACAGATGGGTCGCCCAGAGCACGCCGATGCCCTGCTCGCTGACGAGCTGGCGGACATGGCCGACGATGTCGGCGCGCGCCTTGACGTCGAGGCCGACGGTGGCCTCGTCCAGCAGCAAGAGGCGCGGCCGGTGCAGCAGGGCGCGGGCGATCTCCAGCCGGCGCATCTGTCCGCCGGAGAGGTCGCGCACCTTGTTGCCGGCGCGGTCGGCCAGCCCAATGCGCGCCAGCAGCTCCTCGCTGCGGGCGCGGGCCTCGCGGCGCGAGATGCCGTGCAGCGCGGCGTGATAGAGCAGGTTCTGCCGCAGCGACAGATCGAGATCGACCGTGCGCGGCTGGAAGACGACGCCGAGCAGCCTGAGCGCCTCGCCCGGCGTGCGGCCGATGTCATGGCCGAAAATGTCGATCTTGCCCGATTGAACCGCGAACAGGCGGGTGATCAGCGAGAACAGCGTGCTCTTGCCGGCGCCGTTGAGGCCGAGCAGGGCGGTGAAGCTCGCTGGCCGCACGGCGAAGCTGACGTCGTTGAGCGCCTTGCGGGCGCCGTAGGAATGGCTGACGCCGGCAACCGAGAGCGCCGGCACCTGGCCGGCTGCGGGCTGCGGTGCCGCGCCTTGATCGAGAGCGGGTGCGTTCTGCGTGCTCATGGCTGTGCAATCGTGATGCCCCAGGGCAGCTCGCCGACCTGGATGGTCTTGATCACCTTCTGCGCGGCGACGTCGATCACCGAAACGTCGTTGGAGACGCCGTTGGTCACGAGCAGATATTTCTCGTCCGGCGTGAACTCCATGTGCCAGACGCGCTGGCCGACCAGGAGATACTTTTTCACCTCGTGGGTGGTGCCGTCGACGATGGCGACGCGGGTGGCCGGGCCGAGCGCGACGAAGCCGGTCTTGCCGTCCTTGGTCAGGGCAATGCCGACGGGCTGGATCGCCTCGCTGCGCAGGCCGGGCACGGCGAACTTGATCTTGCCGGTGACCTCGCGCTTGGCCGGATCGATGATCGATACGGTGCCGCCGATCTCGGCGGAGACCCACAGCTCCGAGCCGTCGGTCTTGAACTCGGCATAGCGCGGCCGCGCATCGACCAGCACGTTGGCCACGATCTTGCGCGTGGCCGTGTCGATGAAATGCGCCATGTTGGTGGTCTCGGAGGTGCAGATCAGGATCTTGCCGTCCGGGCTGAGCATCATCCCCTCGGGCTCGACGCCGACCTGGACGTCGCCGATGCGGACGCGCTTCTCGAGGTCGAGCACCGTGACGGTGTTGTCGTTCTCGTTGGCGACGTAGAGCGTCTTGCCCTGGGCGTCCTGCGTGAACAGCTCGGGATCGGGACCGGAGGGCAGGGTGTCGACGATCTCCATCTTCTTCGCGTCGATCAGCTGGATCGTATCGTCGTCGCCGACCGCCACCATCACGAACTTGCCGTCCCGCGTAAACGCGATGCCGCGCGGCCGCTGGCCGACCTTGATGGTTTTCGTCACGGTCCAGGTGTCGGTGTCGATGACGGAGACGGTGTTGCCCTTTTCGTTGGAGACGAACGCGACGTAGGCGGACGCGGGGGAGATGGTGGTCAGCGAGAGGGCCGCGGCAAGGAGCGACGCGGCGACGCTGAGGTACTTGCGAGGTCGTGGCCGTCCTTCGAGACGCCCGCCTCCGGCGGGCTCCTCAGGACGAGGGCTGAATGCGGAGCGATATCGAAAACTCTCCATGGGGAGGACAGCCCGGTGATGACCCTCATGGTGAGGAGCGCCGCAGGCGCGTCTCGAACCATGAGGCCCCCGCGAGGCCTCGCCCTTCGAGACGCCCGCCTTTGGCGGGCTCCTCAGGGTGAGGGGAGACGCTGGGCCGTAAAGCTGCTTCATCCGCATCATCACATCCGACATCATTGCAGCTTGCACTTGGTTTCGGGGCGGTCGACGCCGAGGGTGTCGAGCTCGGAGACCTGATGGAGGAAGCCCTCCTGCGGGGAAACCGAGACGATCATGCGGCCGTCGGCGAGCAGGATCGGCTGGCGCAGCTGCAGATTCCAGTCGCGCAGCGACAGCCGCGTGCCCTTGAAGGCGGCGATCGTGAAGTTCGGCCCCTTCAAATAGTCCGTCAACGTCTTCGCGTCGCCGGAGTTGGTGCGCGACGCCGCCTCGCCGACCATGCGCACGGCCATCCAGGCCTGCATGTCCAGTGCATCCATGCGGCGCGAGGCGAGCTTCATGAAGCGGTTCTGCAACTGGGTCGCGCCCCATTGATCCTGCGCCGGGTCCCAGCTCGTCGGCCTCAGCCCCGCGGAGCCGGCGACGGGGCGGGGATCCCAGGTGCGGTAGGGCAAATAGTCGGCGAACACCTCGCTCTCGTCGGCGGCGACCAGCACGTCATAGGCCGGCGCCTTCTGCGTGAACACCGGCATCTGACGCTGGATCAGGGTGACGCCGCTATCGGTGCGCCTTGCGCCGCCGGTGTCCTCGAAGGTGCGCTCCTCGACGATCTTGGCGCCGAAGCGGGTGGCAGCACGGCGCAGCGCGTCGGCGAAGAGCTTGTCATTGTCGTGCGAGCCGGTGACCAGCAGCCAGCGCTTCCACTGCTTCCAGACCAAATACTGCGCCAGTCCATCGGCCAGCATCGAGCGCGTCGGCGCGACATGGATGACATTGGCGCGGCAATCCTGCTCGCGCAGCCGGTCGTCGGTGGCGCCGATATTGAGCAGGGTGATGCCGCGGCCGCGCAGGCCGTCGGCAACCTTCAGCAGCGCATCCGCCGGCAGGTCGGCGAGGATGAAGCCGGTCTTGCCGGCGAGCTCGTTGGCCGCCTGTGCCGCATCCTCGTCGTCCTTGACGCCGCGGTCGATCAGCGTGAAACGCTGGTTGAGGAACTTGCCGGTGGTGTTGTTGTCCTCGATCGCGAGGTTGGCGCCGGCGACGCCGTCGTCGGCCGCCGGCTGGTCGAGCGGCGACAGGGTCTGCGGGACGCTGGCGCGGCCGAGATAGCCGATCGCAATATCGACCGGATCCGCCGCGCGCGCAGCATTTGCGGCGGCAATGAGGCCGATCGCACCGATCAGGGATCGGGTCAGAACTCCCAGGACCACATGTCCTCCCATTGTTCCCCCGTCCTTTTTTGGCGAGGTTTCGTCTTGCAAGATGACCGAATTGGCCTAGCTTTCAACCCCACTTTTCGCCGCTGTGGCGTCATTCGGATCACGACCTTGAAACTGGCTGTCCTCCTCGTATCGCTGGTCCTGATGTCCGCGACGTCTGCCTACGCCGAGCCGCCGAAGGTCGCTGTGTTCGACTTCGAGCTGATCGACACCAGCCTGCAGGGCGAGGTGCAGGGGCCGCGGCAGGACGAGCAGCAGCGGCTGGCGCATGCGGCCGAGCAGCTGCGGTCGGCGCTGCAGGAGTCCGGCAAATTTCGCGTGCTCGATATCGCCCCGGTTAACGATGCGGCGCACCACAGCAATCTGCAGGCCTGCGGCGGCTGCGACGTCAAGCTGGCGTCCGACATCGGCGCCGATCTCGCCATCACCGGCACGGTGCAGAAGGTCTCCAACCTCATCCTCAACATGAACATCTATCTGCGCGACGCGCACACCGGCAAGCCGGTCGCGGCCATGACCGCCGACATGCGCGGCAACACCGAGGAGTCCTGGACCCGCACCATGGCCTGGCTGATCCGCAACCGCATGCTGGCCCCGAACTACGGCGCGCCGCAGGCGCAGTAGATATCTCCGGCACGAAAGCACAGCGAGGGCGCCGCCGACCGGGCCGGGGGCCTCGCCCTTCGAGACGCCCGCCTGCGGCGGGCTCCTCAGGGTGAGGGGCGAAGGCTTTGCCTTGGTCCATCGAACTCGCCATGGTCTCAACGAATACGACCTCGCCTGCGAATGCAGCGCCGTGCGCGGTGCCTGATCCTCATGGTGAGGAGCGCCGTGCACCTCACTCCACCACGGCATCGGGCTCAATGGCGGCGCGTCTCGAACCATGAGGCCCGGCTGCTGCGCGTCCCTTGGCCGGACATGATCTCACGTTCTCGCGGCGAACGACGCCCGAGCTTTGCGGATCGATCGCGCCTCGAACAGCAGAGAGGCGCAGGGAAGGCCGGGAGCCTGCCGCCCCCATGGCCCGCCTGCAGACAAGAATGCAGGCGGCAGTTACCACAGGTTCGGCTGGGACATCCCGGCCCTCCCTGCGCGGATGGTTTTCACGGTTGCTTCGCGTTCTCCCCGGTGCGCCGGGCGTTCTGGTCACCGTGCGCGACGGCATGTGTCTCACACGCCGCCGCGGGGGCATCAGCTTCGGGATGCCAGGACCACGCGACTTGGCCGTACGCCGTGGCGCGTTCGTCCGCACGCTCTCACGAGCCATGCTGCGCGCCGCCGGCGTCCACCGCATCCCGCACTCCACGTTCGTGACGACCGCGATACGCCCTCTCGACGAGGCGGGATGCGCCTAGACAATCATATCTTTCGGAAAAACGAAAGACAATTCTTTGTCGCGCGTCGACTGGACAGGGGTGATCCCGTTGTGGAGCCAGCGGAAATCGGCTTCGGCGCGCACGCGAATCGATCGGCTGCACAGCTGAGGGCGCGCCATGCCCGGCGCGGCCTCGCGCCCGACGGCCAAATCAGGCCGTGGCGGATCTCAGCGGCCGAGACGGGCCGCGTGCCAGCGCAGATGATCGGCCATGTAGGTCGAGATGAAGTAGTAGCTGTGGTCGTAGCCGTCCTGCTTGCGCAGCAGCAGCGGGATGTTGGCCTTGTCGCAGGCGGCCTTGAGCAGCTCGGGGCGCAATTGCTGCGTCAGGAACTGGTCGGCAGTGCCGACATCGACCAGCAGGTCGGAGACGCGGGCGCCGTCCTCGATCAGCGCCACCGCGTCGTGCTTGCGCCACGCCGTCTTGTCGCTGCCGAGATAGCCTGACAGCGCCTTCTCGCCCCACGGCACCTGCGAGGGGGCGACGATCGGCGAGAACGCGCTGGCCGCGCGGTAGCGGTCGGGGTTGCGCAACGCGACCGTCAGCGCGCCATGGCCGCCCATCGAATGGCCCATCACCGACTGCCGTCGCGGATCGACCGGGAAGTTCGCCGCGACCACGTGCGGCAGCTCCTCGGTGACGTAGCTCCACATCCGGTAGTTTGTCGCGAACGGCGCCTCGGTGGCATCGACATAGAAGCCGGCGCCGAGGCCGAAATCATAGGCGTTGTTGGGATCGCCGGGCACGCCGTCGCCGCGCGGCGAGGTGTCGGGCGCGACGAAGATCAGGCCGAGCTCGGCGCAGGCGGCGCGGAACTCGCCCTTCTCGGTGACATTGGCGTGCGTGCAGGTCAGGCCGGAGAGATACCAGACCACCGGCAGCTTGGCGTCCGGGGCATGCGGCGGCACGAACACCGAGAAGGTCATCTCGGTCTTGGTCTCCTGGCTGGCGTGGCGATAGACGCCCTGGACGCCGCCATGGGATTTGTTCTGGGACACGGTCGTGAGCGTCATGGGATCACCTGTGCGGCAAGGATGTGGGATGGCCGGCGCGCGCGGCGTCAACGCGCGCCAAGCTGCGTCGGTCACGCGATGGAAGTCAAGCGACGCCGTTCTCGATCGCCAGACGCACCAGCTCGCCCGAGGTGCGCACGCCGAGCTTCTGGCGGATGATCGAGGAGGTGTTGGCGACGGTCTTGTAGGACGAGTGGATCAGCCAGGCGATCTCCGACAGGCTCTTGCCGGCGCTGAGCAGGCGCAGGATCTCGAGCTCGCGCGAGGTCAGCTTGGCCAGCGGGCTCTGCGCCACGGCCGCGCCCGCGAACGCGATGCTGCGCGCGATCGCCGGCGGCAGATAGCTGCCGCCGCTGGAGACCTCGCGGATCGCCTCGGCCAGATCGTTCGGATCGCCGCTCTTCGACACATAGCCCTTGGCGCCGATGTCGATGGCGCGCGCGGCGAACACCGGATCGTCGTTCATGCTGAACATGATCAGCCGCGCATGGCCGTCATGGGCGAGGATGCGGCGCGCCAGCTCGAAGCCGGAGACGGTCGGCAGGTTGATGTCGATGACGCAGACGTCGGGACGGCGCGCGACGAAGCTCGCTTCGCCGCTCTCGGCGTCGGCGGCCTCGAGCAGTTCGAGGTCCGGATCGGTGGAGAGCAGGGCACGGCAACCCGATGCCACAATGGGATGATCATCGACGATCAGTACGCGCATGGCCTTGGGGTCACCTTGGGGTCCCGGACATTCAACCCGCGTCATTGTTGCGATGCATCATGGATGCACGCTGCGCGGTGCTGCAACATGTTGCAATTAGATCGCTGGCGGATTTGTCTGTCAATGTGAGTGCGCGTGAAACAAGCTGGCTTCGGGGCGGAGACAATGTGGCAGAATTGGTCCTTGCGCAGGCGCATCAACGTGCTGCTCGCATTGGTGCTGACGCTCGGGCTCGCGCTCAATATCGGCCGTCTGGTGCTCGAGGCGGCGCCGCGCGTGCTCGCCGAGGACCAGAGCGTCATCCGCCTGACCCGCGCCTTCATCGAAACCATCATGGATGAGGTCAACGACGCGCCGGATCCAGACGCCCGCCTGAACCGGATCGTCAGCGACCTCGGCCAGCTGCGTCACGTCAGCGTCGCGAGGCAGGGAACGGCGGTGCAGGGAACGGCGGTGCAGGCGCCGTCGCCGCCCGTTATCGGTCGCGCAGCGCCGGCCTGGTTCATCGCGCTCGTGCATCCGGACAAGACCTCGGTCAGCATGCCCGTCATCGTGGCGGGCCGCGCCGAGACGCTGGTGATCACCTCGCATCCCGACGACGAGATCGCCGAGATCTGGGACGGCATTCTCACCCAGCTGGTGGTCGGCTCGCTGGTCGGCCTCGCGCTGTTCGGGATCACCACGCTGGTGGTCGGCCGCGCGCTGGCGCCGCTGTCGGATCTCTCCGACGCGATGAGCCGGATCGAGGCCGGCGCCTATGATGCGCGGGTGACGCCGGGCGGGGCCCCCGAGCTGGCCGCGCTCTGTGCCAAGCTCAACCATCTGGCCGGCGCGCTCGGCGAGGCGGTGGAGGAGAAGCGGCGGCTGGCCGAGCGCACCGTGTCCCTGCAGGATCTCGAGCGCAAGGAGATCGCGCGCGAGCTGCATGACGAGTTCGGGCCGCATCTGTTCGCGCTGCGCGCCCATGCCAGCGCCTTGATGCGGCTGCCCGACGCGGCGACGCTCGACGTCGGCGCGATGCGCCGGCACGGCCAGGCGATCCTCGACCAGGTCAACGCCGTGCAGCAGTTCAACCGCCGCATCCTGGAGCGGCTGCGCCCGGTCGGCCTCGCCGAGCTCGGCCTGCGCGAGGCGATCGGCGCGCTGGTGCGGCTGTGGCGGGAATCGCGGCCAGAGGTGGCGATCGCCACCCGCTTCACCGATGGCGTCGCACAGGGCAACGAGACCGCCGAGCTGACGATCTACCGCGTCGTCCAGGAGGCGCTGACCAACGTGTTCCGCCATGCCGAGGCCACCTCCGTCGATGTCAGCATCGAGCCGCTGCAGCAGAGCACGGCCGGACATCGCCGCAGCTTCACGCGGGTGTGCGTGCGCGACGACGGCCACGGCCTCAAGCCCGAGCACAAGCTCGGCTTCGGCCTCACCGGCATGCGCGAGCGCCTGCTGGCGCTCGGTGGCACCTTGACGGTGACGTCGAGCGGCACGGGGGTCACGATCGAGGCGATGGTGCCGGCGGACGCCATGCTGCCGGCGGACGCCGCCTGAGGGCGAGCGGAAGCTGGTAGGAACCAACGATCCGACGCCGCATTTCAACGGGCAACTTGCGATCCGCGTGCGCCGCATGTCCGCGCCACGCGCCAGTGTTTTGCGGTGATCAGATGACGAGAGCCTTGCTTGCGCTGAGCGGCGCCGCCCTGGCGGCTGCGCTGTCGTTCAACCATGCCGTCGCGCGTGACGACGGCCGTTATGCCAACTCGCCACTGAAGGGTTGGTTCGACAGCCTGAAGAGCGGCCGCGGCCCGTGCTGCTCGGACGCGGACGGTCTGGCCGTCTCCGATCCCGATTGGGATCTGCAAGGCACGCACTACCGCGTGCGCCTCGACGGCGAATGGATCGTCGTGCCCGACGATGCCGTCATCACCGAGCCCAACCGCGCCGGCCGCACGATGGTGTGGCCGATCAAGGGCACACTCGGCACCTCGATCCGCTGCTTCATGCCGGGCAATCTGAGCTGACGAAGGCAGGGCGCTGCGACTGTTTGCCGATGCCCGCATGCCTGCGGCGCATCGCCCGACGCGCGCGCCATCTTGGAACTTCGTCTGATCCTGATGATTGCCACGCAGGTCGCGCCACCGCCGCGGCCGCCTGCGAGGAGCATCATGGACGAGAACAGCCCCGTCGAACTTCAGGACAGAATTCGCGAGCGCGCTCACCACTTGTGGGAGCAGGCCGGGCGCCCGGACGGCCGCGAGGACGAGTTCTGGTACCAGGCCGAACAGGAGATCCGCCAGATGCAGGAGCTGCACGACGAGGCGACGGCGCCGCCACCGACGATGTTGCCGGATTGAACGGCGCGCGCAAACGGAAGGACCAGCGATGAGCAAGGAAACGCCGAAGGACGATCCGCGTCAGGAGAGCGACTGGGGATCGATGAAGCAGACCGACAAGCCCTGGGCCGAGAAGCCGGAAAAGGAGCAGCGCTCGGAGGCCGCGAAGGATCTGGAGAAGTGGGGCGAGAGCAAGACGCATTGAGCTGGCTGCGAGGCGTTGGTCCGTAGGTGGCGTCGTCCTTCATTGAGACCGCCCGTGTCGCTGCCCCTCACTCCAAACCCTCTCCCCGCGCGCTCGGGGCACACTGCTGTACCTTCGCGTGAGCGATCTCGACGAGCATTTGGAGATACGCCCGTCACGTCAGCGGCGGTGCGCTCCCTCTCCCCGTTCTTACGGGGAGAGGGCGGGGGGAGGGGCAGCGACACGGGCTTCGATCCCCTGCTGCTGAAAGCCTGATACACGAGCAGAGCCGATCGGGGGCTTTTCACGCCGTATGCCCGGGATCGACATCCTCCGGCGTCTTCTTCTCGCGCTGCGGTGTCATCTTGGCCGGGTCCTTCGCGCCGGGGACGCCGCGTGGGCCGAGCTCATCGCGCTGGATGTCGTCCTCGGAGCGGGCGGGCTCGCGTCCGTTGATGGGAAGATCCTTGGCCATCGGTAGCGTCCTTTCTCAGCCTCCGCATCAGGGCAATGCAGGCGCGGGTGCTGCCGTTCCCTGCAGCAGACCGGCTGCTGCGATCTGGCGGCTCTCAGGAACGCCGTCTGCGTCCTGCGATTGAAACCGCAGCAATCGTCAGGAGCAGAACCGATGTCCGATCATCCCACGCCGCCGTTTCCGCCGCAGCAGCAGGCCATGCCGGGCAGGACGGCCGAGATGCGGCCGAGGCCCGATCATGGCGAGGCCAGCTACAAGGGCTCGGGCAGGCTCGCCGGCAAGAAGGCCGTCATCACCGGCGGCGACAGCGGCATCGGTCGCGCGGTGGCGATCGCCTATGCGCGCGAGGGCGCCGACATCCTGATCGCCTATCTCGAGGAGCATGATGACGCTCGCGAGGTGCAGGAGCTGATCGAGAGGGAGGGCCGCAAGGCGGTGCTGATGGCGGGCAACATCCAGCATCCCGCGCATTGCCGGGCCATCATCCAGCGCGCGGTCGACGAGCTCGGCGGCATCGACATCCTCGTCAACAACGCCGCACATCAGGCCACCTTCAGCGATATCGGCGATATCTCGGACGAGGAATGGGAGATGACCTTCCGCACCAACATCCACGCGATGTTCTACCTGACCAAGGCGGCCGTGCCGCACATGAAGCCGGGCAGCGCGATCGTCAACACGGCCTCGGTGAATTCCGACATGCCCAATCCGAGCCTGCTTGCCTACGCCACCACCAAGGGCGCGATCCAGAACTTCACCGGCGGCCTCGCCCAGATGCTGGCCGAAAAGGGCATTCGCGCCAACGCCGTGGCGCCGGGCCCGATCTGGACGCCGCTGATTCCTTCGACCATGTCCGAGGACCGGGTGAAGAGCTTCGGCCGGCAGGTGCCGATGCAGCGCGCCGGGCAGCCGGCGGAGCTGGCGACGGCCTATGTGATGCTGGCGGACCCGCTGTCGAGCTACACGTCCGGAACGACGGTGGCGGTGACGGGTGGGAAGCCGTTCATTTGAGGACCCGCGGGGTCGTCTCGGGCCTCATGGTTCGAGACGGCGCTCCGCGCCTCCTCACCATGAGGGTCGAGAGTCCAGGGCGGCGCTGCACTCAGCATCATGAACAAGCCGAGGCGTATTCGCGTAAGGCAGAGTGCCGAAGCCGGAGCGGCACAACGCTCGTGATCGCAACGATGGAGAGCATCCTTCGATGCTAAGGTCTCGCCCCTCACCCGAGGAGCCCGCTGGAGGCGGGCGTCTCGAAGGGCGAGGCCCCGCTGCGGACGTCTTATTCGACGTGCGCCTGCTCAGCGGCTCGTGTCGGCTTTGTCCGACATCCGACAGCGCGCGATGCGACACAACGGTGCGGTTGCGCCTCACGCCACCGACATCAGCTGGCACGGCGCCGGCTCGGCCTGCACCGGCCAGACCGCGGCTGTGGCCGTGTCGCCCTGCCGTTCATCCAGGATTCGCTTGACCGAGCGCGAGCAGAGGCCACATTGGACCGAGCAGCCCAGGCAATCATACACTTGCGCAGGCGAACCGAAGGTCATGTCGGCGGCCGTGACGACGTCGCGGAT
Organism: Bradyrhizobium sp. STM 3809; assembly: GCF_000239795.1. Lineage (GTDB taxonomy): Bacteria > Pseudomonadota > Alphaproteobacteria > Rhizobiales > Xanthobacteraceae > Bradyrhizobium. Next base: position 20,868 of record NZ_CAFJ01000161.1, read on the forward strand.
GGCCGTGTCGCTGATGACGTTGCAGGAACAAATGATCATGGCTGTTGCTCGCTCCTGCCAACGATAAGCAACGGCGATGCCAAGCCCGATGCCAAAGCGGGCGGGAGGAATGTGGACTAATCAGAATCGTTCGAAAGCGCTGTCATCAGCGGGAGCCGGCGGCGCTCGCCCCGATGCGTTCGGCGGCGTGCAGCCGGATGGCGGCGAGCGTCGCCTGGGCGAGCGTCTGGCCCTGCGCATCGATGCCGGTCCATTGCGCGTGCCGGCCACGCGGATCGATCTCGGCCAGCGCGACGCCGGCCGGCACATCGCTGCCGTCGCGGACGATGCCGCGCAGGATGCCGTCATAAGGCGCGGCGACCGGGATGCCGGAGAGATGGCCGACGACGAAGCCTTTGTAGACGCGCGTGCCGATCTCGACCGGCGTGTGCCAGCGGCCCTCATGCGGTGAGAGCACCAGGCGCTCGGCGCCGACGCCGCCGAGCTCGCCGACATCGTCCTTCGCCAGCGTCCAGCCGTCGACGACGATCTGCCCAAGCCGGTCCGGCCTGGTCTCGATGGCGACGTCGCAATTGGCCGAGGGCGAGAAGCCAGGACCGATGCCGATCGACAGGCGCGTCATGCCGCGCAGGTTGGGCGTGACCTCGCGGGTCTGCATCCGCGCATCGATCAGGACATCGATGGCGCGGATCGGCAGCAGGTCGAGCAGCCCGAGCGGGGTGACCAGGACGTGAGCGGGATCGCCGAGCGCCTTGAACACGTCCATGGTGCTGTCGATGCGCTCGCCAAGGACGTTCTCGACGCGGACGGGATCGCCGAACAGCGCGTCGTGAAACGCCATCTTGCGCCGCATGACCGGCGGATTGGGGTCGTGCGACAGCACCACGCAGAAGCCCGCGCGGTGCAGATGCACGGCGATCGCCGATGCGACGTCGTTGGTCCCGAGGACCACGGCGAAGCGCATTGCTGTCGTCCCCATGTCCCGGTCCATGCGACGTTTGGCGTTCTCGTGGCTCTCCGTCGCGAGAGTGGAAAGCCAACTTCCAGTTCGATTGACGACATCCGTTCAGCAAGAGTTGGACCAGCGCCGGCGATGGCGAAAACAATCGTCGTTTGAACGTGTTGGGTTCTGAACCTGGCGGGATCGGAGTGGCGCAAAGTCGACGCCGCGCGTGTCCTGAACCCGCCAAACTGTCGCGAACCCGACAGGAACCCGCGCGCCTGCGCGTGATTTTCGCTGGCCCGGAATCTGCACAACCGCCGCATGACAATACCGCGGCCAGTTTCAGGGCAGCGCGGTGCAGGATCAGGACGGATGAGGTGAGCCTCGATCTCGACCAGGACGTCCACGAGCCCGTCATCGAAGCGCCGGGACTCGAGTCGTGTCCGTTTCATCGCGATATGGCAGCGGCGGAGCGGCCAAGCCGTTCCGAGCAGAAGACGCTGGTCCTGACCGGCGGCTCGCGCGGCATCGGCCATGCGACGGCCCGGCTGTTCTCCGATGCCGGCTGGCGCATCATCACCTGCTCGCGCCAGCCGTTCGACGGCGGCCGTTGCCCCTGGGACGCGGGGCCGGACAATCACGTCCAGGTCGACCTCAGCGACCGCAAGGCGATCCCGCGCGCGATCGCCGACATCAAGGAGCGGCTGGACGGCGCGCCGCTGCATGCGCTGATCAACAATGCCGCGATCTCGCCCAAGGCCGAAGACGGCGGTCGGCTCGACTCGCTCGCGACCTCGGTCGAGACCTGGATGACGGTCTTCCACGTCAACTTCCTCGGACCGATCCTGCTGGCGCGTGGCCTGTTCGAGGAGTTGAAGCGCGGGCAGGGCGCCGTGGTCAACGTGACCTCGATCGTCGGCAGCCGCGTGCATCCGTTTGCCGGCACGGCGTATGCGACGTCCAAGGCGGCGCTGGCCTGCCTCACCCGCGAGATGGCTCACGACTTCGCGCCGCATGGCATCCGCGTCAATGCGATCGCGCCGGGGGAGATCAAGACCGAGATGGTGTCGCCGGAGACCGAGGCGCGATTCTCGCCGCTGATCCCGATGCGCCGGATCGGCGCGCCGGAGGAGGTGGCGAAGGTGCTGTTCTTCCTGTGCTCGGACGCGGCGAGCTACGTCACCGGCGAGGAGATCCAGATCAATGGAGGACAGCACCTCTAGGTTGATCGCAGTGACACGCCGATGTGACGACAGCGGGACCAGATGCTGGCAGCCGAGAGCGTCGAGTGCCACGGCTGAAGTGGAAAGTTGATATTCAGTTTTCCTGCTTGCGAGCTGCTCGCAAGCAGGTGCCGCGTCGCTGATGATTAGGTGTCGGTAAGACAACACGAATTCGAGAGGCATACCGCCGTCGCGGCTCACCGGGGCGTGCGATGCACGCATTACGCCGAGTGCAAACTAATTTGTTAAGATCATGAAAGCCTGCAGCTTTTCTGTTCTCTTTGCTGCACACTACTTCTGCGGCAATGCAGCAAAGTTAGGCACGACAATCATCTGCACTTAGAGGAGGATGTTAGAACACCTACAATCACGGGCGGCTTGCAACAGACGTCCGTGACGATCAGAGAAGCGACCAATGGTCCAAACGGAAACACGTCAGGTCGAAGCTCAGGACGTCAGGTCCAATGCCGCCCCGATACCGCTCAGCGAGATCGCGCTGACCGGAATTTTCGAAATCTCGAAAATTCTCGCCGCTCCGACGCGGCTGGAAATCACCCTCGCCAATGTCGTCAACCTGCTGCAGTCCTTCATGCAGATGCGCCACGGCGTGGTGTCGCTGCTCGCCGATGACGGCATTCCGGATCTCGCCGTGGGCGCCGGATGGAGCGAAGGCAGCGACCAGCGCTATCGCGAGCGCCTGCCGCAGAAGGCGATCGACCAGATCGTGGCGACAGCCGTGCCGCTCATCGCCGAGAACGTCGCCGACCATCCCGCGTTCAGCGCGGCCGACGCGGTGACGCTGGGCGCCGCCGCCGACACCCGCGTGTCGTTCCTCGGTGTGCCCATCCGGATCGACCAGCGTGTCGTCGGCACCTTGACCATCGATCGTGTCTGGGACGGCCGCGCGGTGTTCCGGCTCGACTCCGATGTCCGCTTCCTGACGATGGTCGCCAACCTGATCGGCCAGACCATCAAGCTGCATCGCGTCGTCGCGCGCGACCGCGAGCGGCTGATGGCGGAGAGCCACCGGCTGCAGAAGGAGCTGATGGAGCTGAAGCCGGCGCCGGCCAAGGGCAAGAAGGTGCTGGTCGACGGCATCGTCGGCGACAGCCCGGCGCTGCGCGCGCTGCTGGAGAAGATCAACGTCGTTGCCAAGTCGAACGCGCCGGTGCTGCTGCGCGGCGAATCCGGCACCGGCAAGGAGCTGGTGGCGAAGGCGATCCATGAACTGTCCAACCGCGCCAAGCGGCCCTTCATCAAGATCAACTGCGCGGCGCTTCCGGAGACCGTGCTGGAGTCCGAGCTGTTCGGCCACGAGAAGGGCGCCTTCACCGGCGCGATCAACGCGCGCAAGGGGCGCTTCGAGCTGGCCGACAAGGGCACCTTGTTCCTCGACGAGATCGGCGAGATCTCGCCGGCGTTCCAGGCCAAGCTGCTGCGCGTGCTGCAGGAGCAGGAGTTCGAGCGCGTCGGCGGCAACCAGACCATCAAGGTCGACGTGCGCATCGTCACCGCGACCAATCGCAATCTGGAAGAGGCGGTGGCGCGCAACGAATTCCGCGCCGACCTGTACTATCGGATCAGCGTCGTGCCGATCAAGCTGCCTCCGCTGCGCGACAGGCGCAGCGACATCCCGCAGCTGGCGCGCGAGTTCCTGCGCCGCTTCAATTGCGAGAACGAGCGCGACCTCACATTCGACGTCAGCGCCATCGAGGTGCTGATGCATTGCGGCTTCCCCGGCAATGTGCGCGAATTGGAGAACTGCGTGCAGCGGACGGCGACGCTGGCCGCGGGATCGGCGATCGGCCAGCACGACTTCGCCTGCAGCCGCAACGAATGCATGTCGGCGATCCTGTGGAAGGGCAACACCGTGACCCCGCCACCGCCGCGCGGTCAGCCCATGGTGCCGCTGCCGATCCTGCCGCGCACCTCCGCGCCGATCGAAACTCCGGTCGATCTGCCCGCGGCCGAAGCGGACGAGGGCGAGTACGCCGAGATAATGGACGGCGGCGCCGTCCCCGAGCGCGACCGCATCGTGCAGGCCATGGAGCGCTCCGGCTGGGTCCAGGCCAAGGCGGCGCGACTGCTCGGGCTGACACCGCGGCAGATCGGCTACGCGCTGAAGAAGTACAACATCGAGGTCAAGCGGTTCTGAGCGGATGGGTTCGGTCGTGATGGAGGGCGCGCGGTGGCGCGCCCTTTTGTTTTGACCATTCCTGTTTGATTCTCCGGCGGATCTCCAAACTTGCCGTCATTCCGGGGCGGCGCGCGAAGCGCGGCGAGCCCGGAATCCATTTCAGCGCGCGTGTTGCCGTCCGATGGATTCCGGGCTCGTGCTGCGCACGCCCCGGAATGACGCAGGAGAGAATCGCGCCTCGCTTCGGCAGCGTAGCGCAAATGGCCGTCAGGTCGCGAGTGCCTCGCTGCTCCCGCCCTGTCGCACTTACGACATGCTGTCGGGAGCGCGACAGCTGACCGCCGCCCGGGCCATTTAGAATCTTCCTTAGAAATCAACCAAATGCGCTCTGGCACGGCGCTTGAAAGATGGTGCCCGAATGACATCGTCCGATGTCGCTGAAAGCGCGGGGAGCAGCACATGGCCTACAAGATCATCGCGTCACAATGCACGGTCTGCGGAGCCTGCGAGTTCGAATGTCCGAACGCGGCCATCCGGCTGAAGAACGACATGTACATCATCGATCCGAAGAAGTGCACGGAGTGCGAGGGCCACTTCGACGCGCCGCAATGCGCCGCCGTCTGTCCGGTGCCGGACACCTGCGTGCCCGCCTGACGCGGGCACCTCGTCGACAGCTTGGAAGCGGAGTGAGAGATGGCAGCGGTTCAGGAGACCATTGATCGGGTCAAGGGCATCGACGTCGATCAATATCGTTACGGGTTCGAGACGCAGATCGAATCCGAGAAGGCTCCGAAAGGGCTGTCGGAAGACACCATCCGCTTCATCTCGGCCAAGAAGAACGAGCCGGGCTGGATGCTGGAATGGCGGCTGGAGGCGTATCGCCGCTGGCTGACCATGACCGAGCCGACCTGGGCGCGCGTCGGCTATCCCAGGATCGACTATCAGGACCTCTATTACTATTCGGCGCCGAAGCCGAAGAAGAAGGTGGCTTCGCTCGACGAGATCGATCCGGAGATTCTCAAGACCTATGAGAAGCTCGGCATTCCCCTGCGCGAGGTCGAGATCCTCGAAGGCGTCGAGCGTCCCACCGCAGCCGTGGAAGCCGAGGACGGCGAGGCGGCCGCGCCACGGACCAAGATCGCGGTCGATGCCGTGTTCGATTCGGTCTCGGTGGCCACGACCTTCAAGGATGAGCTGAAGAAGGCCGGCGTGATCTTCATGCCGATCTCCGAGGCGCTGCGCGAGCATCCCGATCTCGTGCAGAAGTATCTTGGCACGGTCGTGCCGACCACCGACAATTATTTTGCGACGCTCAACTCGGCGGTGTTCTCCGACGGCTCGTTCGTCTACGTGCCGCCGGGCGTGCGCTGCCCGATGGAGCTGTCGACTTATTTCCGCATCAACGAGCGCAACACCGGACAGTTCGAGCGCACCCTGATCATTGCCGACAAGGGCGCCTATGTCTCTTATCTCGAGGGTTGCACCGCGCCGCAGCGCGACGAGAACCAGCTGCATGCCGCCGTGGTCGAGCTGGTCGCGCTTGACGATGCCGAGATCAAATATTCGACGGTGCAGAACTGGTATCCCGGCAACTCCGAGGGCGTGGGCGGCATCTACAATTTCGTCACCAAGCGCGGCGACTGCCGCGGCGCCAATTCGAAGATCTCGTGGACCCAGGTCGAGACCGGCTCGGCCATCACCTGGAAGTACCCGAGCTGCATCCTGCGCGGCGACAATTCGAGCGGCGAGTTCTACTCGATCGCGATCTCCAACGGTTTCCAGCAGGTTGATAGCGGCACCAAGATGATCCATCTCGGCAAGAACACGTCGAGCCGGATCATCTCCAAGGGCATCGCCGCCGGCAAGTCGCAGAACACCTATCGCGGCCTCGTCAGCGCCCACCGCAAGGCCTCCGGCGCCCGCAACTTCACCGCCTGCGATTCGCTGCTGATCGGCGACAAATGCGGCGCACACACCGTGCCGTATATCGAGGCCAAGAACTCCTCGGCGGTGTTCGAGCATGAGGCGACAACCTCCAAGATCTCGGAGGACGTGCTGTTCTATTGCATCCAGCGCGGTCTTTCGCAGGAAGAGGCGGTCGGGCTCGTCGTCAACGGCTTCGTCAAGGACGTGCTGCAGCAGCTGCCGATGGAGTTCGCGGTCGAGGCGCAGAAGCTGATCTCGATCAGCCTCGAAGGTTCAGTCGGATGAGGACGTCGCGCGCGGCGACAACATGAAGGAGTGTTCGATGACGGCCTTGCTCGAAATCAAGGGGCTCCATGCCGAGATCTCCGGGGGTCGGAAGATCATTCAGGGGCTGGATCTCACCGTGAACAAGGGCGAGATCCACGCCATCATGGGCCCGAACGGCGCCGGCAAGTCGACCCTGTCCTATGTGCTCGCCGGCAAGCCCGGCTACGAGATCACCGCGGGCGAGGTCTATCTGAACGGCGAGGACCTGCTGGCGATGGAGGCCGACGAGCGCGCCGCCAAGGGCGTATTCCTGGCGTTCCAGTATCCGCTGGAGATCCCGGGGGTCGCGACGCTGACGTTCCTGCGCGCCGCCTTCAACGCCCAGCGCAAGGCGCGCGGCGAGGAGGAGCTGTCCTCGCCCGACCTGATCAAGCGCGTGCGCGAGATCGCCAAGACCCTGAACATCGACTCGGAGATGCTGAAGCGGCCACTGAATGTCGGCTTCTCCGGCGGCGAGAAGAAGCGCAACGAGACCCTGCAGATGGCGCTACTGCAGCCCTCGCTTTGCGTGCTCGACGAGACCGACTCGGGCCTCGACATCGACGCGCTGAAGGTGGTCGCCAACGGCGTCAACGCGCTGCGCTCGGCCGAGCGTGGCATGATCGTGATCACCCATTATCAGCGGCTGCTCGACTACATCGTGCCGGACATCGTCCACGTCTTCGCGGCGGGGCGCATCGTTCGCACCGGCGGCGCCGATCTCGCGCGCGAGCTCGAGGCGACCGGCTACGCACAGTATCAGAGCGAAGCGGCATAAGGGGCGGGCACGAGCATGGGCGTCGCGATCCGCAAGACCAAGGCCGAGCTCGGGCTGGCCGACCTATATCAGGGCGCCCGCCGCTATCTGCCCGGCGGCGAGGAGATCACGGCGGTGCGCGCCGCCGCCTTCGATCGCTTCACGGCCGTCGGCCTGCCGCACCGGCGCGTCGAGGCGTGGCGCTACACCGATCTGCGCACGCAGATGAAGGAGGCCAAGCGGCTGGCTTCGCTGCCGGACGATGCCGCCAAGGCCAAAGCGCGCGAGGCGAAGGATCTGTTTGCCGGCGCGGGCTTCCGCAAGCTCGTTATCGTCGACGGCGCCTTCGTGCCGGAGCTCTCCGACCTCGCCGAGCTCGAGACCGGCCTCACCATCCAGCCGATGGCCGATGCGCTCGCCGCCGACAAGCCGCTGCTGTCGCAGCGCCTCGGCGCGATCGTGCCGGATGACGATCCGGCGCTGGCGCTCAATACCGCGCTGGCCGCCAATGGCGTCGTCATCCTGGTCGCGCCGGGCACCGCGTTGAGCCGGCCGATCCATGTCGCCTTCGTCACGACCAATTGGGTCGCGACCTCGATGTTCACCCGCTCGCTGGTCAATATCGGCGCCGGCGCCAGCGCCACCATCGTCGAGTCGCATCAGGGACCCGATGGCAGCGAGTATCAGGTCAACACCGCGATGCAGCTCGTCGTCGGCGACGAGGCGCGGATCGACCACATCAAGGTCGTCAGCGACGGCAACAGCGCGCTGCATATCGGCTCGCTGCTCGCCAATATCGGCGCGCGCGCGACCTTCAACCAGCTCGGCTTCGTCGCCGGTGGCAGCCTGATCCGCAACCAGTTGTTCGTCCGGCTGGCAGGCGAGGGCACAGTCGCTGACATCCGCGGCGGTTCGCTGCTGTCGGGGACGCAGCATGCCGACACCACGCTTGCGATCGAGCATGCGGCCGAGAACGGACAGAGCCGCGAAACCTTCAAGGCGGTGGTCGGCGACACCGCGCGCGCGGTGTTCCAGGGCAAGATCACGGTCGCCCCCGGCGCGCAGAAGACCGACGCCAAGATGATGTCTCGGGCGCTGCTGCTCTCCGACGAGGCCGAGGCCGACTCCAAGCCGGAGCTCGAGATCTTCGCCGATGACGTGCAATGCGGCCACGGCACCACGACCGGTGCGATCGACGACGAACTGCTGTTCTATCTGATGGCGCGCGGCATTCCGCCTGATGAGGCGAAGGCGCTGCTGATCCAGGCCTTCATCGGCGAGATCATCGAGGGCGCGGCCAATGAGGCTGTGCGCGACGCGCTGACCGGGGCGCTGCTGGGCTGGCTCGGACGACGGGAGTAAATGATGCATGCAGCGGTGAACGGGAGCGGCTACGACGTCGGCCGCATCCGGGCGGATTTCCCCATCCTCGGCATGCAGGTGCATGGCAAGCCGCTGGTCTATCTCGACAACGCCGCGTCCGCGCAGAAGCCGCAGGCGGTGCTGGACCGGATGAACCAGGTCTATACGTCCGAATACGCCAACGTGCATCGCGGCCTGCATTATCTCGCCAACGCCGCCACCGAGGCCTATGAGGGCGCGCGCGCCAAGGTGGCGTCGTTCCTCAACGCTGAGAGCCCCGAGCAGATCATCTTCACCCGCGGTGCCACTGAGGCGGTGAACCTGGTGGCGCAGACCTTCGGCCGCGAGCGCATCGGACCGGGCGACGAGATCGTGCTCTCGATCATGGAGCACCATGCCAACATCATTCCCTGGCATTTCCTCAGGGAGCGCCAGGGCGCTGTCATCAAATGGGCCCCGGTCGACGATGACGGCAACTTCCTGCTCGACGAGTTCGAGAAGCTGCTGACGCCGCGCACCAAGATGGTGGCGATGACACAGATGTCGAACGTGCTCGGCACCGTCGTCCCCGTCAAGGAGGTCATCCGCATCGCGCACGACCGCGGTATCCCGGTGCTGATCGACGGCTCGCAGGCCGCGGTGCACATGGAGGTCGACGTCCTGGATCTCGACGCGGACTTCTACTGCATCACCGGCCACAAGATCTACGGCCCGACCGGGATCGGCGCGCTCTATGGCAAGCGCGAGCTGTTGGCCTCGATGCCGCCGTTCAACGGGGGCGGCGAGATGATCCGCGAGGTCGCGCGCGATTGGGTGACCTATGGCGACCCGCCGCACCGCTTCGAGGCCGGCACGCCGCCGATCGTCGAGGCCGCCGGTCTCGGCGCCGCGATCGACTACGTCGCCTCGATCGGCAAGCAGCGCATCGCCGCCCATGAGCATGATCTCGTGACCTACGCCACCGAGCAGCTGCGCGAGATCAACTCGCTGCGCATCATCGGCAACGCCGCCGACAAGGGCGCCATCGTCTCGTTCGAGATGCAGGGCGCCCATGCCCACGATTTTGCAACGGTCATCGACCGTTCCGGCGTGGCGGTGCGCGCCGGGACCCACTGCGCCATGCCGCTGCTGGAGCGCTTCGGCGTGACCGCGACCTGCCGGGCATCGTTCGCGATGTACAACACCCGGGAAGAGGTCGACGTGCTGGTCCGCGCGCTGAAGAAGGCGCAGGAGTTTTTCTCGTAGCGGCATTTTCCGACCGCTATTGTTGCGAAGAAGCGGTGCCCATGACTGTGCCCTCTCCCCTTGTGGGAGAGGGCATCGCCGCTATCAGCTCCAGACTCACTCGGGTGAGGGGTTGTCTCCGCAAATCGCTGACGTCTGAGTATGCCGACGCAACCCCTCACCCAGCGCGCCTTCGCCGCGCTCGTGCGCGCCACCCTCTCCCACAAGGGGAGAGGGTGCATTGAGTATGCCGCGCCAGACGGGATCAACTAAACAAGCAAACCAGCCAGTTCGACTTACGCCGCCGCGGCCATCGCCGCTTGCGCATCGGCCTTGATCCGGCTCACCATCGAGCGGAAGCCGTTCGATCGTTGCGGCGTCAGATGCTCGCGCAGCCCGAGCTTCTCGAACAATGCGATGGGATCGGCGGCGAGGATCTCCGGCGCGGTGCGGCCGGAGACCATCGCCAGGAGGATCGCGACCAGGCCGCGGACGATGTGGGCGTCGCTGTCGCCGATGAAGTCCAGCACTGGCATTGCGGCACCGTGCCGCACGGACGTGGCAACCCAGACCTGGCTGGTACAGCCCTGCACCTTGTTGCCGTCGTTCCGGTCGGCATCGGGCAAAGGCGCCAGGCCGCGGCCGAGCTCGATGACGTAGCGGTAGCGGTCGTCCCAGTCGTCGAGCAGGGAGAAATTCTCGACGATGTCCTCGATGTCCGGGGTCGCCGGCGCCCCGGTCTGGGCCATCTTCAACATGATCCTCTCCTGGTCATCTGCTGATCTCAATGTGCGTCACGGCGACGGCGCCGCGAGGCTTGGCTCGGTACCGCGCCGGGCCAGCACCGCGTCGACCGCATGGGTCACGCCGTCGAAGGTGATCGGCTTGGCGATGATCGCCTCGGCGCCCTGGCGTAACCCGGCGAGCGCGAGCGGCGATTTGGTAGAGCCTGCGACGACGATGATGCCGGCCTGGTGCAGCTTGCGGGCGAGCATGCCGACCGTCTCGGCGCCGCCATCCTCCAGAATGCTGCTGCCGACCAGCACCGCGTCGGGCACAGCCCGTGCCGCCTTGCTCAGCGCATCCGCGGTCTCCGCGAAAGTGAAGGTCTCGTGACGCTCACTGAGGATGTAGCCGAGCGCCGAGCGGATCACCTGGTCGGCTTCAATGACAAAGACGCAAGCTTTGCCGGACATCGAAATACTCCTGCTGCCCCGTCCGCAAACGGGTTTGATCTACATCAAGCAAACTCCGTACCGCCGGCCTGAGCGGGCTTCATACAAGCGCTGCGAGGAAAGTTCGCTGCGGCGCTGCGTGGAGCCGGCGACGACATGTGTCGTTTCGGACAGCACGTCGCGGGAGCGTCGGGTGAAAAACTCCGATGTCGGGTTTGCAACAAGCTCATCCTAGCTTCGAGCTTGACCGCATCTCTTTCAAAACATGGCCTTTTTAACGATTCCAAAGCTCTGGCACAGCCGTTGCAAAACTCTGGTCAGGCAAAGGTTGAGGGCTGAGTGCACGCCGACGCTTCGGACGAGCGATGCTCTCCTTCCCAATAACCCGTCTGCCGGTTCTGGAGAGAGGACGCGGTCCTGGTCATGCAAGGCGCATGCGGGACATTGGCAATCGGTTGATGGAGAGCAGAATGTCATCACTTCGACAAATCGCATTCTACGGCAAGGGCGGCATCGGCAAATCGACGACGTCGCAGAACACTCTGGCGGCGCTCGCCGAGATGGGTCATCGGATCCTGATCGTCGGCTGCGACCCCAAGGCGGATTCGACCCGCCTGATCCTGCACGCCAAGGCGCAGGACACCATCCTGAGCCTGGCCGCTGCCGCGGGCAGCGTCGAGGACCTCGAGATCGAGGAGGTGATGAAGGTCGGCTATCGCGACATCCGTTGCGTCGAGTCCGGCGGTCCGGAGCCGGGCGTCGGCTGCGCCGGCCGCGGCGTGATCACCTCGATCAACTTCCTGGAAGAGAACGGCGCCTATGAGGACATCGACTACGTGTCCTACGACGTGCTCGGCGACGTGGTCTGCGGCGGCTTCGCGATGCCGATCCGCGAGAACAAGGCGCAGGAGATCTACATCGTGATGTCCGGCGAGATGATGGCGATGTATGCCGCCAACAACATCTCGAAGGGCATTCTGAAGTACGCGAACTCCGGCGGCGTGCGCCTCGGCGGCCTGGTCTGCAACGAGCGCCAGACCGACAAGGAGCTGGAGCTGGCCGAGGCTCTCGCCAAGAAGCTCGGCACCCAGCTGATCTACTTCGTGCCGCGCGACAACATCGTGCAGCACGCCGAGCTGCGCCGCATGACCGTGCTGGAATATGCGCCGGAGTCGGTGCAGGCCAACCACTACCGCAACCTGGCGACCAAAATCCACGGCAATGCCGGCAAGGGCATCATCCCGACTCCGATCACGATGGACGAGCTCGAGGACATGCTGATGGAGCACGGCATCATGAAGG
>NZ_CAFJ01000160.1 GCF_000239795.1 Bradyrhizobium sp. STM 3809
CGCGATCATCTTCGGCTTGTACATGTTGTAGGCGTTGGCGAGGCCGTCGATCATGTTGTTGAGGCCGCCGAACACGGCTGCGTCCTCGGTCATCGACGACGACACGCAGGAGCTCGGCTCCTTGAAGTGGCGCGACAGATGGCTGCGATAATAGGCGACGCAGCCCTGCGAGCCGTGCACGAACGGCAGCGTCTTCTCGAAGCCGACCGCGACGAACACGGCGCCGAGCGGCTGGCAGGCCTTGGCCGGATTGACGGTCAGCGCCTCGCGGGCAAAATTCTTCTCGCGATATTCGGGCGTCTTGGCCCATTCGCGGATGCGCTCGACGTCCGCGGGATCGCGCGGATTTTCGAACATCTTCTTCTTGTTGGCCAGCATCTGCTGGTATTCCGGACCACGGAAGAGCTCGAAGTGATCGAGCACATGTTCGGCAGACTGCGTCATGGGAAAACCCTCTCTATGTTCCTGTGTCGATCAGGGAGCGCTGGCTCTCCGCCGAAGGAGAGCCAGGCCGTGGGTGGTGGTGGTTACTTTGCCAATTACTCGGCCGCCTGGAGCAGAGGCTGCGGCGCCTGCTTCCAGGGCGCCTTGGTCATCTTCCAGACCGGCGAGTTGATCGCCATGTCCATGTCGCGGGCGAAGATCGCGAACCCGTCATAGCCATGGTACGGGCCCGAATAGTCCCACGAGTGCATCTGGCGGAACGGCACGCCCATCTTC
>NZ_CAFJ01000159.1 GCF_000239795.1 Bradyrhizobium sp. STM 3809
TGGAACACGTACTTTTCCTTGATGCCCGAGCCGACCAGGTCCGGCTGGACCTTCTCGACGAACTTCTCGAACTCGTAGCCGGTGACGTCGTCGTAGATCAGCGTGCCGTCCTTGACGTAATGCTGGGCGGTGCGCTGATAGTCGTCGTTGTGGGCGAATTCGTAGCCGGTGCCCACGACCTCCATGCCGAGGTCCTCATAGGCGCCGATCACGTGGCGCGGACGCAGGCCGCCGACGAACAGCATCACGGTCTTGCCTTCGAGGCGCGGCCGGTACTTGGCGATCACGGCGTCCATCAAGGGCTGGTACTTGGCGATGACGCGCTCGGCACCTTCCTTGATCTTGTCGTCGAAATAGCTGGCGATCTTGCGCAGCGATTCGGCGATCTTGCTCGGCCCGAAGAAGTTGTACTCGCACCACGGAATACCGAACTTCTCTTCCATGTGACGGGAGATGTAGTTCATCGAGCGGTAGCAGTGCAGCACGTTGAGCTTCGCCTTCGGCGTTGCCTCGAGCTCGGCCAGCGAGCCGTCGCCCGACCACTGGGCGATCACGCGCAGGCCCATTTCCTCGAGCAGGATGCGCGACGACCAGGCGTCGCCGCCGATGTTGTAGTCGCCGATGATCGCGACGTCGTAATCCGACGGCTCGAAGCGCGGCGCGGCATCGGCCGGCAGCTTGTCGAACACCCAATCCCGGATCGCGTCGTTGGCGATGTGGTGACCGAGCGACTGCGACACGCCGCGGAAACCTTCGCAGCGGACGGGGACGATGGTCTTGCCGTCATATTCCTTGGACTTGACCTTGGACACGGCCTCGATGTCGTCGCCGATCAGACCGATCGGGCACTCCGACTGCACGGTGATGCCGTTGTTCAGCGGGAACAGCTCCTGGATCTCGTCCATGATCTTGGCGAGCTTCTTGTCGCCGCCGAAGACGATGTCCTTCTCCTGGAAATCGGAGGTGAACTGCATCGTGACGAAGGTGTCGATGCCGGTCGTGCCGATGTAATAGTTGCGGCGCGCCGCCCAGGAGTACTGGCCGCAGCCGACCGGGCCGTGGCTGATGTGGATCATGTCCTTGATCGGGCCCCAGACCACGCCCTTCGAGCCGGCATAGGCGCAACCACGGATGGTCATGACACCCGGGATCGACTTGATGTTCGACTTGACGCCGCAGTCCGACTTGCCGGACTCGTGGACGTTGAGGTGCTTGGCGCGGCGCTTGGCGGTCTTCTCGGGGTAGACCTTCAGGACCTCGGCGATCAGTTCCTTGTTGCGTGCCTTGATCTCGGCAACGCTTTGTTTCTCGGTAACGCTCATCTGGCTTTTTCCTCGATGATCGGTTGCGGAGATCGCCCGGCCCGTCGAACACGACGGGCCGGATGACCGGTGACGCTTTAGGCCGTGGCGGCGAGCTCGGCGGCGGTCTTGCCGATCTGGCTCTCGTCGACCG
>NZ_CAFJ01000158.1 GCF_000239795.1 Bradyrhizobium sp. STM 3809
ACGAAAACGTGGCCATCTGCGGACTTGCGCAGGCTCATCGGCCCGGCCACGCCGGCCTTCAAACCAGCCTTGGCGAAGGCCTCGCCGATCTCGCGCTGCGTCGCGGCGAGCCCGAACGGGATCACCTCGATCGGCAGCGGGAAGCGGCCGAGCCGCGGCACCCATTTGCTGTCGTCGGCGATCACGATCATGCGAGCCGAGGCGCTGGCGACGATCTTCTCGCGCAGCAGCGCGCCGCCGCCGCCCTTGATCAGGTCGAGCGCCGGATTGATCTCGTCGGCGCCGTCGATGGTGATGTCGAGACGGTCGATCTCGTCGAGCGTGGTCAGCGGCACGCCGCAGGCCTCCGCCTGGGCCCGCGTCGCCTCCGATGTCGGCACGCCCACGACCTTGAGGCCGGCGCGCACCTTTTCGCCGAGCAGATCGACGAAATGCTTGGCGGTCGAGCCGGTGCCGAGGCCGAGGCGCATGCCGCTCTCGACCTCCTCCAGCGCGCGCGCCGCCGCCTGCCGCTTCAAAGCATCCATGTCGACCAACAACCCGCCCTCAACCGGGCCCCCCGGAAGCGGGGGGCCGAAAACCGGCGCATATCTAGCGATGTTTTGCCGCGGGGCCTAGCTCTCAGCGGTCACGAAATCGGACAAAAAGCCTCGGTTGGCCCCTTGCAGGGGCGCAAGCCTGTCGCTAGCCAATACCGATGGCCATCTCCAGCACCATCGTCTTCGATCTCGACGGCACCCTGGTCGACACGGCGCCGGACCTCATCAACGCGCTCAATCACATCTTGCAGCGCGAAGGGCTGCGGCCGCTGCCGCTCGCCGCGGCGCGCAAGATGATCGGGCACGGCGCGCGCAAGCTGCTCGAGCGCGGGCTCGAGGCGGAGGGCCGCTTCGCGAGCCCCGCCGAGATGGAACAGCTCACGGCCGATTTCATCGGCTTCTACGCCGACAACATCGCCGTCGAATCGCGCCCCTTCGAGGGCCTGGAGGCCGCGCTCGACGAGCTCGCCGGCCGCGGCTGCCAGTTTGCGGTGTGCACCAACAAGCTGGAATGGCTGTCGAAGCGGCTGCTCGACCAGCTCGGCCTGTCCTCCCGCTTCGCCGCGATCTGCGGCGCCGACACGTTCGGCGTCGCCAAGCCGGATCCGGCGATCCTGCGCCAGACCATCGCGCAGGCCGGCGGCGAGATCGGCGCCGCGATCATGGTCGGCGACGCTGGAACCGATGTCGGCGCCGCCCGACGCGCCGGCGTGCCGGTGATCGGCTGCACCTTCGGCTATACGGATGTGCCGATCGCCGAGCTCAATCCGGACCACCTGATCGACCATATGCGCGAGTTGCCGGCCGCGGTGACGACGCTGGCGCCGTCGCTCAAAATCCGCTGACCGAACTGCGAGACGCGCGGAAAGCGGCTGCGAGGCCGCGCTCTCCCTGACGGAGAGTTGGCGCCGTCCTGCAACCGGCCTGCCGCGCAACGGTTCTGCTCCGGGTGGAGAATCACGCCCCAACCCCCTGTGTCCGCAACAAAAAGCAACATTCTGGGGAACGCCAAGGTTCTGTTGAGAATAGGGTTGACCGCTGTTGCGCCGCTGTTTGGACACTCCTATGGTCGAACTGGGATTGCGGCCGATGGCCGCAGGGCGTGCGTGTGGGGCGGACATCATGATGCGGCGTGTCATCGCAATTGCGGTTGCGGGAGCTGGCCTTGCCGGCTGCTCGTCCTTCTCCATGGACAGCTTCAAGATGGCGGCGCCCGAGGTTCCGGTGCAGCTCGAATCGGTGCCGCCGGGCGCCGACGCCAAGACCTCGCTCGGACCGGGCTGCAAGACGCCGTGCACCGTCTCGGTCCCGGCGCCCGATGCCGGCTTCAGCGTCACGTTCACGATGGACAAATATCAGCCGCAGACCATCCCGGTGCAGGTGATCCGCAACTCCGGCGATTTCAACACCTCGCCGCCGGTCGTGATGGATCCGAGCCCGGTCGTGGCCGAGCTGCAACCCGCGCCGGGGGCGCCGGCGCCCAAGGCCGTCAAGCACATGCGGCCGAAGAAGCCGAAGCCGCCCAAGGCGGCCGCCGCACCAGCGCCGGCCGGCGCGCCCGCAGCCACTGGCTCCGCGGCGTTCCCCGCCCCGGTGCCCGGCGCTGCGCGCCAGTAGGGTCGGCAGCCGCGTTTGCGCCGCAGCAACGACGGCGCTGCTTGCCTGATTGTGAGCCGCGCGGATCATGATTAGATTGCTTGGGAACAGGACCCGGCCGTGCGCCTCGCGCGGTCGCTGCGTGGCATCGCCGCCACGCGCTGCAGCCATCTGCCAAGGCCATCCATGACCGCTGAGACGTTGAGTGAAACCACCCTGACGCGCCCTATGACCGACCCGTTTGGCCGTCGCATCAGCTATCTGCGCGTCTCCGTGACCGACCGCTGCGACCTGCGCTGCTTCTACTGCATGTCCGAGGACATGACGTTCCTGCCGAAGGCGGACCTGCTGACGCTCGAGGAGCTCGACCGGCTCTGCTCGGCCTTCATCCACAAGGGCGTGAAGAAGCTCAGGCTGACCGGCGGCGAGCCGCTGGTCCGGCGCAACGTCATGGGCCTGGTGCGCTCGCTGTCGCGGCACCTCAAGAGCGGCGCGCTCAACGAGCTGACGATGACGACGAACGCGACACAGCTCGCCAAATACGCGGCCGAGCTCGCCGATTGCGGCGTCCGCCGCATCAACGTCTCGCTCGACACGCTCGACCCCGACAAGTTCCGCACCATCACCCGCTGGGGCGATCTCGACCGCGTGCTCGCGGGCATCGAGGCGGCGCAGGCCGCCGGCATCGCGGTGAAGATCAACGCGGTCGCGCTCAAGAACATGAACGAGGACGAGATCCCCGCGCTGATCGACTGGGCGCACGGCAAGGGCATGGCGCTGACGCTCATCGAGGTGATGCCGATGGGCGAGATCGGCGAAGGCCGCATCGACCAGTATCTGCCGCTGTCGCTGCTGCGCGCCCGGCTGTCGCAGCAATACACGATGACCGATCTCGACGAGACCACCGGCGGCCCCGCGCGCTACGTCCGCGTCGCCGAGACCGGCGGCACGATCGGCTTCATCACGCCGATGACGCATAATTTCTGCGAGAGCTGCAACCGCGTCCGCGTCACCTGCACCGGCACCTTGCACACCTGCCTCGGCCACGAGGATGCCTCCGACCTGCGCAAACCGCTGCGCGCCTCGGCCAGCGACGAGCAGCTCAGCGAGGCGATCGACCGCGCCATCGGGCTGAAGCCGAAGGGTCACGACTTCATCATCGACCGCCGCCACAACCGCCCGAGCGTCAGCCGGCACATGAGCGTCACCGGCGGCTGATCCCTCGTGCTCCCCTGGAAGCTGATCGACACCGCAGAGGTGCCCGGTGGCGGCGAGCCGCTGCGGCTGATGCAGCGCGGCCGCGACTTCTCGATCAAGCTCGGATCGAACGAGCTGATGAGCAGCCGCCTCTACGGCTCCGAGGAGGCGCTGGCGACCTTGAGCTGCGCGCGGCTCAAGGACCGCCCTGCCCCGCATCTCCTCATCGGCGGCCTCGGCATGGGTTTTACCCTGCGCGCGGCGCTGAAGGTGCTGGGTCCGCAGGCGCGCGTCACGGTGGCCGAGCTCGTGCCGGCCGTGATCGCCTGGGCGCGCGGGCCGATGGCCGAGTTGTCCGGCGACAGCCTCGCCGATCCGCGCGTCGACATCCGCGAGGGCGACGTCGTGAAGCTGATCGCGACCGCGCGCGGCAGTTATGATGCGATCCTGCTCGACGTCGACAACGGCCCGCAGGGCCTGACGCGGGAGTCCAACGACGCGCTGTATGATCCCGCAGGGTTGCGCGCCGCCTTCACCGCGCTGCGGCCCGGCGGCGTGCTCGCGGTGTGGTCGTCGCATCCGGACGATCGCTTCGCGCCTCGTTTGCGCAAGGCCGGCTTCGGCGCCGAGGAGATCAGGATCCGCGCCACCGGCCGCGGCGGCGGCGGTGCCCGCCACGTGATCTGGATCGCGACGCGGCCGGCGTGAGCACGCCTCGCTGACGGCAACGCAGGCGTTCGCGCGGCCGCGCGACCCCTGGTTGAATTCCGGACCACGCCTGTTAGTCTTCCCCGCACGAGATTGATGTGGTGCATTTTACGATGCCTTTGCGCGAGGCGAGCGTTTTCACGGGCTGATTGGCATGACGATCGACATTTTGAAGGACACCAAGACCCATCCGGGGATGACGCATTGGTTCGACCCGCGGCTGCTCATCAAGCTTCTCAACAACGTCATCACCTCGGCGATGTTCGGCCATTACGCCGACCGGCGCCTGATGGTCGCCGCGCTCGATACCGTGGCGCCCGCCGTTCACCTGAAGCGCGCGACCGCGCTCGTGGACCAGTTCGGCCCGACGCGGGACGGACCGGTCTGGCTCGACTTCGTCGCCGATCTCGGCGACGGCTTCGACAGCACCTATGCGGTCGCCTGCCTGCTCGCCCGCGACTCCCTGACGTTCGACGGCGAGCCGCTGCCGCGCGGTCAGATCCTGGTGATGGGCGGCGACGAGGTCTACCCCTATGCCAACGCGCAAACCTACAAGAACCAGCTGCGGCGGCCGTATCAATGGGCCTCGCCCGACCATGACAAGACCGACGACCGCGGCGTTCCGCTGTTCGCGATCCCCGGCAATCACGACTGGTACGACGGCCTGTCGCAGTTCCTCGCCTATTTCACCCGGCCGACCCCCACCCATTTCGGCTCGTGGCGCACGCGGCAGAGCCGCAGCTATTTCGCCGTCCAGCTGACCCGGACGTGGTGGATCTGGGCGATGGACATTCAGCTCGCCGACGACATGGATCAGCCGCAGGCGGACTATTTCAACCTGATCGCCCAATCGGACCAGCTTCTGCCGGGCTCCAGGATCATCCTGTGCACGGCGGAGCCCGGCTGGCTCTACACCGACACCAACACCAAATCGTGGGAGATCGTCGACTACGCGCTCGGCATCGCCGCAAAGGCCAACAAGCAGCTCACGATCCCTCTCCTGCTCTCCGGCGACACCCATCACTACAGCCGCTATCAGGCCGGCGACGGCACCCAGTTCGTGACGTCCGGCGGCGGCGGCGCCTTCCTGCACCCCACGCACCAGCTGAAGAGCGATGTCAGCGTGCGCTGGACCGATCGAACGGTGCCGCTGACGCTCGGCCGCAGGAACGGCGGCCAGGAGCCCGCGGCCTACCCGCCGATGCCGACCAGCCGCAGCCTGCTGTGGCGAAACCTGTGGTTCGCGCTCACCAACTGGGATTTCTCGATCTTCATGGGCCTGGTCTATGTCGCGGTCGGCATTCTGGTCGGCCTGCGGGACTATCCCGACATCCACCTGATCGTCGCGCTGGTGCTCGGCGGCGGCATCGTCTTCTACACGACGGCTCAGGAGCACGTCTCGCTGTCGGCGATCTACCACAAATGGCGCAGGCGCCGCATCAAGCCTGACGATTTCGACACGCTGGCGAATGAGAATCTCTGGCTGCAGTTCCGGAAGGCGATGGTCGTCATCATCACCAGCCTGATCCACGCCTCGGCCCATGTCGCGACCGCCCTGTTCGCCGCCCGGGCCTTTGCGTCGTTCAACCAGGATCACTTCACGCTTTCGGGCCAATGGTACAGCGTGTGGAAATGGCTCGGCCTTCTCGCAGCCGAAATGGGCGTTGTCGGCTTCGTACTCGGCAGCAGCTATTTCGGCCTCAACATGCTCATCACCTGCCGGTGGCTGCGCATGAACCGCAACGATGCCTTCAGCGCGCTGCGGATCGGCGGCTACAACAACTTCCTCCGGTTGCGCATCGAGGGCGACGACGTCCAGGTTCACGCCATCGGCCTCGACGATGTGCCCCAGCGCCACGAATGGCGGGAGAATCCGGACTACAAGCCCGGAAATTCCGCGCAACCGCGCTTCGTGCCGGCCGGGCCGCTGCGACCGCATTTGATCGAGACGTTCGTCGTCTCGGGCAGGTCCGGGCCGGTCTGAGGTGAAACCGCCACCGCTTCGCGCACCATCCCTCGGCGATCACGCTCCGACGACGCAGCACCGCACCCGCACCACGACGGCTCTGAGCCGGCCGCGGTCACATTCCACCATGCACCGATAGCCTGCGGACCGCATCGCATCAGCATGACTACGGAGATTCGCCGCGCGAGCGGCGACGCAATTCTTCCCTGCGCATGCACGGCAGATCTGCTGCGGCCGGAGGAAAAAACGCGATGAAGCTTCGCGCCTCGCGTAATCGAATTGCGGCAAACACCGTAGTATTACGATGTCAGCAGGTAGCCAGCTGCTTCACGTACAACGAGACGGCATAACCGTTGGCTAACATATGATAGGATATGAGCAGACGGTGAAACGTTCTGCCGGGAAGTCAGCAAATGTCCGATCTCTACGCCCTCGTCTATGTCAGCCGCAAGACCACGGGGGCGCAGAGCGATATCGACGCCATCCTCCGCGGCGCCCGCAAGTTCAACGCCTGTTGTGACATCACCGGCGCATTGCTCTTCAACGACAGCAATTTCGCCCAGCTGATCGAGGGACCAGAGACCGCGGTCAAGCAGGCTTTCCAGCGGATCAAGCGCGACCCCAGGCATTGCGACGTGAAGCAATTGTCCTTCGAACCGACGCAGCGCCGCCGCTTCGGCGAGTGGTCGATGGCGTTCGTCGATTCGTCTCAGCAGCTCCGCGAGCTGGAGCCTTTGATGTGGAGTAACGATGCGGCATCGGCCGAGCGTGCCAGCCAAAAGATCCTGGATCTGCTGATCACGCTGGTCGAGCACGACGAGGTCGCGGGAGGCTGGCTTGCGTCATCGACTCCGGCTGTTCAGGCGTGACACGATCCGTCGCGAAGCTTAGCCGTTTCGTGATCCAGCCCGAGGGCGATCGGTCCGTGTGAGGACAGGCTCGGGTCGCGCCGGGCCCGATGACACGCCGGGTCGACGTAGGGCGGCATCGCACATTGTCCGTTCTTAGAGACAGCGGCCGGCGTCAAGCGCCGCGACCGCCCCGGATTTGCCCGCGCTCTCTCCCCCAGGCCCGGAACCCCGCGCGCGTCCGAGAGTTGCACAGCCGCGGAGAGGTTTGATCGATGAGCAGCAACGCTGTTCCTCGCGTCAGTTCTCCATTCGACAGCATCTGGACTCACAACTGGGCGGAGAGACGACGATGAAAGCTTCCCTTCTTCTTGCCGGCGCCCTGATCATCGGATCCAGCGCCGCGGCCCTCGCTGACGAATACTATGTCGTGCAGGGCCCGAGCCACCACTGCACCATCACCACCACGCGCCCGGCCGACCGTGAGGTCGTGACCCAGATCGGGCCGATGGCGTTCACGAGCCGTGTCGAAGCCGAAGACCGCATCAAGCAGACCAAGGTCTGCGAGGACGAAGGCACCGTCGGCAGCACCAGCAGCACGACCACGGTCATCAAGGAAAAGTAACCGTCCGGATCTTCGCTCGCCCGCTTGCGAGGTTGAAGGGTCGTGCTCATCGTGACGGGCACGGCCTTTCTGCTTGAGCGGGCGCATGCGCCGCCGACGAGGACTGGCGCGACCGAGACTTGCTCGCAGAAGCGACCGTTGCGTTCCTCCTCCGGGTTGAGTACTGCGCATGCCCAGGTGAAGGACCTCATGCATTCGCAATCGATCAAGCTCGCCGCCGGCAGCCTCGTGGTCGGGACGCTCGTCCTCGGCCTGAAGTTCTTCGCCTATTGGATCACCGGCTCGGTGGCGCTGTATTCGGACGCGCTGGAGAGCATCGTCAACGTCGTCACCGCCGGCGTCGCCCTGCTCGCGGTGCGGATCGCGGCGAAGCCGGCGGACGCCAATCACCCGTTCGGTCATCACAAGGTCGAGTATTTCAGCGCGGTCATCGAGGGCGTGATGATCGTCGTCGCGGCGCTGCTGATCGTCCACGAGGCCTATGGCAACTTGTTCGCGCCGCAGCCGTTCGCGGCGCCGACCGAAGGCCTCGCCGTCAATGGCCTCGCCAGCGCGATCAATGCCGTGTGGTGCTGGCTGCTGATCACCCGCGGCAAGCGGCTGCGCTCGCCGGCGCTGGTGGCAGACGGACGGCATCTCCTGACCGACGTCGTGTCCTCGGGCGGCGTCGTGATCGGCCTGCTGCTCGCCGTCGTGCTGAATCTGCCGATCCTCGACCCGGCCCTGGCCCTGCTGGTTGCCGTCAACATCCTCTGGTCGGGATGGCAGGTGCTCAAGGAATCGACCGGCGGCCTGATGGACGAGGCGGTCTCCGATGCCACACTGGCGCGCATCCGGCAGATCATCAGCCAGCACGCCGACGGCGCGCTGGAGGCGCATGACGTCCGCACCCGCCATGCCGGCCGGATGACCTTCATCGAGTTTCATCTCGTGGTTCCCGGCGAGATGTCGGTCAACGCGGCGCACGTGATCTGCGACCGCATCGAGGCCGCCCTGCGCGAGGATGACGAGCACAGTTGGATCACCATCCACGTCGAGCCCGAGAACAAGGCCAAGCATTCCGGCGTGGTCGTGCTGTGAGCCGCCACGGCTACGCTGTCCCGTCACCTGCGATGCGCGAAACGATCGGCTCGCAGACGAAGCGAGACCCCGGTGTCAAGTCACTCGGCATGACACCGGAGTCTCAGTTTCAACCATCAGGATCTGTTATAGGTCACTTGGGGCGGTGCCGACCCTTGTCATTCTGGTCATCAG
>NZ_CAFJ01000157.1 GCF_000239795.1 Bradyrhizobium sp. STM 3809
AGCTAATCGCGCGGACGAACGGCGAGGCACGCACGGTCAAGTCGCGCGGTCCTGACATCCCGATGCTGATGTCAACTCATGTCGAGGCTCACGCTTCGCTTGGGGATGGTGGCCAGCAAGCCCGGCGCACCAGGGAGAACGCGAAGCAGCCGTTAAAACCGATCGCGCAGGGAGGGCCGGATGATCCGGCGCGTACCTGTGGTTCCTGCCGCCAGCATTTTCTTCCGCTGGCGGGCCATGGGTGCGACCGGCACCCGGCTCTCCCTGCGCCCTCTGTTGATCGAGGGCGAGGCCATCGGCACAGCTCGGGCGCGGGATGCGTCGCGAGGATGAGGGCCATTTTCCCCCGAGACGTCGCAGCTAGTTTGATAGGCTCATGGCGGAAGTTTCGAGCGATTTCGATGGACCAGAACCAGCGATCGCCGTGCGGTGCCAAGATCCGATTGAATTCGAAGCCCCGAACAATAACTATAGGCTAGACCAGGAGAGACCCATGGCGATCAGTGCCGATCTAGGAGACGCGCTTGAGGAGTTCGTGGCCGAGCTCGTGGCGTCCGGTCGATATCGATCGAAGGACGATATTCTGCGGGAGGGGGTGCGGCTTCTTCAGGAGCGAGAACAAAGGCTCGCGACTCTCGATGCCTCGATCGCCCGTGGGCTGGACGACGCAGATGCGGGGCGGACGAGGCCGAGCGCGGAGGTTTTCGATAGGCTTGAAGCGAAGCTGATTGCCAGAGCTACGAGCACGCCGTGACCGTCATTCTCACGGCTGAAGCCGAGGCAGATCTGGAGCAGATCGTTGAGTATGTTGAGGCTCAAAGTCCCGCAAGCGCCCTGAAACTGCTACGGCAGCTACGAGATAAGTGTGACACCCTGATTGATGCCCCGCGAGGCTATCCGCTGGTGCCTCGGTACGAGGATCGGGGCATTCGCCGCCGGCCGTTCGGACAGTTCTTGATTTTCTATCGGTTGCGCGACGATACCATCGAAATCATTCACATCCTGCACGGCGCGCGCGATTACGAGAAGCTTCTCTTCCCTGAAGACTAAGACGATATTGGCTTTTCGGAGCAGAGAAGAATCTGGTTGCTTCCAGGCCCGAGCAGCCGACTGACCCATCAACCCGCTCGGCGGCGCCACGCGAAGCTCGAAGAGCGAAGCGTGGTGCCCAGGAAAGGACTCGAACCTTCACGGCCGTTAAGCCACTGGCACCTGAAGCCAGCGCGTCTACCAATTCCGCCACCTGGGCATGTGGAGGCGGTGTGTACGGATCGAACGGCGGCTTGTCAAACCGCTGAAGGCCCAAGATGACAATTTTTCTCACCCATTGCGCAAAAACACGGCCCACTTTTCCGCAGTGCGGACGATGGGCTATACAGCGGCGCAAGATGGCGGGCCGCGGGATGCGAATCGCCGCTGACAGCCCTCTCCTCCGGGGCGGATCGACCGCCCTTCTATCCCAGGAATGATCCCAATGGCATCGAATCTGGACACCCTCGTCACCGTGTTCGGCGGCTCCGGCTTCGTCGGCCGCAACGTGGTCCGGGCGCTGGCCAAGCGCGACTATCGCATCCGCGTCGCCGTGCGCCGCCCGGAGCTGGCCGGCCACCTGCAGCCGCTCGGCCGGGTCGGCCAGATCCACACCGTGCAGGCCAATCTGCGCTATCCCGAGTCGGTCGCCGCCGCGCTGCGCGACAGCCATGTCGCGATCAACCTGGTGGGCATCCTGACCGAGAGCGGCGCGCAGACCTTCGACGCCGTGCAGGCCGAGGGCGCTGCCACCGTCGCCAAGGCCGCGGCGGCCGCGGGCGCGCGGCTGGTGCACGTCTCGGCGATCGGCGCCGATGCGGATTCAGCGTCGAGCTACGCCCGCGCCAAGGCGGCCGGCGAAGCCGCATCGCTGGCCGCGGTGCCCGAGGCCGTGATCATGCGGCCGTCGGTGGTGTTCGGCCCCGAGGACCAGTTCACCAACCGCTTCGCGGGGCTCGCCCGCATCGCGCCGTTCCTGCCGCTGGTCGGCGGCGGCGAAACGAAGATGCAGCCGGTCTATGTCGGCGACGTCGCCACCGCGGTCGCCGATGCCGTCGACGGCAAGGCGCAGGCCGGCGCGACCTACGAGCTCGGCGGGCCCGAGGTGCTGAGCTTCCGCGAGATCCTGAAGATCATCCTCGACATCATCGACCGCGACCGCGCCCTGCTGCCGCTGCCGTTCGGGCTGGCGAAATTCCAGGCCAACTTCCTGCAGTTCGCGCCGGGGCCGCTGAAGCTGACGCCGGACCAGGTCGAGCTCCTGCGCCACGACAACGTGGTGTCGGAGGCCGCGAAGGCCGCCGGCCTGACCCTGCAGGGCCTCGGCATCACGCCGGATTCGCTCGAGGCCATCGGCCCGCAATATCTCTGGCGCTTCCGCCCGGCCGGCCAGTTTCAGCGCAAGAATGCGTGAGGGGACCGTAGGGTGGGCAAAGCGAAGCGTGCCCACCAACTTGCTTCAGCGTATCCGGTGAGAACGGTGGGCACGGCGCTGCGCGCCTTTGCCCACCCTACGCGATAACTACTTCCCCAGCGCCAGCGCGATCAGGCCGAGCGTGCCGACGATGACGCGCCACCAGGCGAACATCACGAAGCCGTGGCGGGTGACGTAGCCGAGAAAGGCCTTCACCACGATCATCGCGGTGATGAAGGAGACGACGAAGCCGATCGCGATGAGGCCGAGATGGTCGGACGTCATCTCGGCGCGGCTCTTGTAGAAGTCGTAGACGAAGGCGCCGACCATGGTCGGGATCGCCAGGAAGAAGGAGAACTCCGCCGCCGAGCGCTTGTCGCCGCCGAGCAGCATCGCCGCCACGATGGTCGAGCCGGAGCGCGACACGCCGGGGATCATGGCGAGGCACTGCGCGACGCCGATCCACAGATACATCATCAGCGGATAGCGCGTGGCATCGTGCTCCCGCGGCTTGAGGTCGATCTGGTCGACCCACAGCAGGATGGCGCCGCCGACGATGAGGGAGAAGCAC
This sequence comes from Bradyrhizobium sp. STM 3809, assembly GCF_000239795.1. GTDB lineage: Bacteria > Pseudomonadota > Alphaproteobacteria > Rhizobiales > Xanthobacteraceae > Bradyrhizobium. The sequence goes on from NZ_CAFJ01000157.1 coordinate 3,015, forward strand.
ACGACCCAGGGATCGAACAGCAGCGCCTTGATGTATTTGCCGGCGATCAGGCCGATGATCACGGCGGGCAGGAAGGCGATCAGCACGCCGATGATGAAGCGGCGGTCGTCGGGATTGGTGAGGGCGCCGATGGCGACGCGCGACAGCTTGAAGAAATACAGCGCGACGATCGCGAGGATGGCGCCGAGCTGGATCAGGATCGCAAAGCTCTTCCAGAAGCCGTCCTCGCCGAGCCCGAAGAAGCGCTCGGCCAGCAGCAGATGCCCGGTCGAGGAGACCGGGAGGAATTCGGTGACGCCCTCGACGATGCCGAGAAGCACCGCCCGCAGCGTATCTGACATCATGATCGGATCCAGGATTGCCGGCAAAACGCGGCCCTTCTCGCCTATTCGGCTGCCGCCCGCAATTGCAAAAAGCGCGGGGGGCGGCAACATCGGATGAATGAACCTTCCGCTTACCACATCCACGAATCAGGGCGCGGCGCCGCCGGTCTGCGGATCCGGCGCGCCAATCATTGTTCCCCCGACCTCGTTTCCCGCATGCCGGCCCGTTGCCCTACTGCTTACACTTTCGCCGACCATGCGCTAATGGTCCGAATCGCGGCGGCCGCCCTGCGCCGGTATCGGGACGATCCATCGGCGCAAGCCGGTGGCTGATCGTTCGCCAGGCGCAAGCCGCCCGCGGAATCGTCGAAAGGCTCCATGTACACGCTCTACCACCATCCCTTCTGCCCGCATTCACGCTTCGTCCGGCTGGTGCTCGGCGAATACGGGCTCGATCTGCGCTTGGTGGAGGAACGTGCCTGGGAGCGGCGCGAGCCGTTCCTCGTGCTCAATCCCGCGGGCACGACGCCGGTGCTGTCGGCCGACGGCATGCCGGCCGTGCCGGGCGTCGGCGTGATCGCGGAATTCCTCGACGAGACCTGCGGGGTCGAGGCGGGCGACCGCCGGCTGATGCCGGCAACGCCGGCCGAGCGCGTCGAGGTGCGCCGGCTGATGGACTGGTTCAACACCAAGTTTTTCGAGGAGGCCTCGAACCTGCTGGTCACCGAGCGCATCTACAAGCGCTTCATGAGCGAGGAGGATGGCGGCGGACCGCCCTCGACCGACGTGATTCGCGCCGCCAAGACCAATGTGCGCTATCACCTCGCCTATATCGGCTGGCTGGCGCAGCGGCGCAATTTCCTCGCCGGCGACCGCCTGACCTATGCCGACCTTGCCGCCGCCGCGCATCTCTCCGCGATCGACTATCTCGGCGACGTGCCGTGGATCGAGGACGACGCCGCGAAGGCGTGGTACGCGCGGGTGAAGTCGCGGCCGTCGTTCCGGCCGCTGCTCTCCGACTGGCTGGCCGGCGTGCCGGCGTCGCGCACCTACGTGGACCTCGACTTCTGAGCGGTGCCGCGCCAGACGCCCTGAAGGCGGCCCTGGCAGCCGAGGCGCACCGGCTCGGCTTCGATTGTCTCGGCATCACCGCGCCGGTGGTGAGCCCCGAGCGCGCCGCCGCGTTCGCGCGCTTCATCGCCAAGGGCCAGCACGGCGACATGGACTGGCTCGCCCGCGAGCCCTCCAGACGCACCGATCCGAAGACGCTCTGGAGCGAGGTGCGCAGCGTCATCATGCTCGGCGTCAATTACGGCCCCGACGAGGATCCGCGGACGATCCTCGACCAAGGCAGCCGCGCCGCGATCTCGGTCTACGCGCGCGGCGACGACTATCACGACGTCATCAAGAAGAACCTCAAGACGCTGGCGCGCTGGCTGGTCGCGCAGGCCGGCTGCGACGTGAAGGTGTTCGTCGACACCGCGGCCGTGATGGAGAAGCCGCTGGCGGAGGCGGCCGGCCTCGGCTGGCAGGGCAAGCACACCAATTTGGTCTCGCGCGGCTTCGGCTCGTGGCTGTTCCTCGGCGCCATCTACACCACGCTCGAGCTGCCCCCGGATACTCCGGAGCGCGATCATTGCGGTTCGTGCCGGGCCTGTCTCGACAGCTGCCCGACGGCGGCCTTCCCGGCGCCCTATAGCCTCGATGCGCGACGCTGCATCTCGTATCTGACCATCGAGAACAAGGGGCCGATCCCGCGCGCATTCCGCAAGGCGATGGGCAACCGCATCTACGGCTGCGACGACTGCCTCGCAGCCTGCCCGTGGAACAAGTTCGCGCAGGCGGGGCGCGAGGCAAAGCTCGCGGCGCGCGACGCGCTGCGCGCCCCGACTCTCGACGAGCTGGCGGCGCTCGACGACGCCGCGTTTCGCGCGCTGTTCACGAAGTCGCCGATCAAGCGTATCGGCCGCGACCGCTTCCTGCGCAACGTCCTGATTGCGATCGGCAACTCGGGGAATTCCGCACTGGTGCCGGCAGCGGAGCGGCTCACGGCAGATCCGAACCCGCTCGTGCGCGGCTCCGCCGCCTGGGCGCTGGCGCAACTGCTCGACGCGGATGGCTTCGCGCAGCGTGCAGATGTCGCTCTGAAGTCAGAAACCGACGACAGCGTCCGCGCGGAGTGGCAACACCGATGCTGATGCCGGCCGTCTCAGCCCATCTCGCCGACGGCGGCCAGCATGCGCGCGATGTCCTGCGGGCGGGACAGCCGGTGGTCGCCGTCCTGGATCATGGTCAGCACGACGTCCTCCGCCGGGAGCCGGTGCGCCAGCGCGAAGGCATGCTGCCACGGCACGTCGGGATCCTGCGCGCCCTGCAGGATGCGAACCGGACAGCCGACATTGATGGCGCTGCCGAGCAGCAGATGATTGCGCCCGTCCTCGATCAGCGCCCGGGTGATCGGATAGGGGTCGCCATACTCGGACGGACGCATCCAGACGCCGCTGGTCTCGATCTCGCGGCGGATCTCCGCGGAAAACCCCTTCCACATCAGCTCCTCGGTGAAATCGGGCGCCGGCGCGATCAGGACCATGCCGGCGAGCGTCGCCTCGCCGGGCTGCTTCAGCAGCTCGCGGGCCAGCAGGAGCGCCATCCAGCCGCCCATCGAGGAGCCGATCACCACCTGCGGCCCGCGGCAGACCTGGCGGAACACCGCGACGCTCTCCTCGAGCCAGCGGCCGATGGTGCCGTCGACGAAGCGCCCGCCGGATTCGCCGTGTCCCGAATAGTCGAAGCGGACGCAGGCGCGGCCGCGCTCGGCCGCCCAGGCGTCGAGCGCCAGCGCCTTGGTGCCCTTCATGTCGGAATTGAAGCCGCCGAGCCAGAACAGGCCAGGCGGACTGCCGGGGCGCGCCCGCACCGCGATCTGGCGCGACTGATCGCCGGAGCCGACGGCGATGAAGGTGGGGAGATCGGTCGATTTGGCAGCTTGGTTCATGGATCGTTACCCGGTGGCGGACGTTGTGTGGGCGAAGGGGCCGTTTCCGTCAATCGGGTCGATTGGCAGGCCGTGCGGCTTGCGAAAGCGAGGCGCGCACTCTATGTCCGCGGGCGGAACCGCAAGGTCAGGCCCGCGCCTTTGAGTGCCCGTCCTGGTCAGTTGGTCTCCTTTGGGGGATGACGCCGTCACGCTCAGTGCGCGTGCGACGCAAGTGCCGCGAAGGCCGGGCGGAATTTCGACGCACCGGGCACGCGCGACCTTGCCCGCAAAGGCATCTTCCTTCAAACTAGCCGCCTTCTTCCACAACCTTGGAGAACTACCCATTCGCCGCCCCAATCGAGCCCCGCCCGCTGCCGTCAAAGACGGGCCGCGTACCAATGATGAGATTCGCAATGCGCAGATCCAGCTGATCGACGCCGAAGGCACCAACCGCGGTGTCGTCGAGACCGTTGTCGCCATCAAGATGGCGGCCGAAGCCGGCATGGATCTGGTCGAGATTTCGCCGAACAACTCGCCTCCCGTCTGCAAGATCATGGACTACGGGAAGTACAAATATTCGGCGCAGAAGAAGGCCGCCGAGGCCCGCAAGAAGCAGAAGGTCGTCGAGATCAAGGAGATCAAGCTCCGTCCGATGATCGATGATCACGACTACGACGTGAAGATGCGGGCGATGCAGCGCTTCTTCGAAGAGGGCGACAAGGTCAAGATCACGCTGCGCTACCGCGGCCGCGAAATGGCGCACCAGGAGATCGGCACCAAGCTGCTCGACAAGGTCAAGTCCGACGTCGCGGCGTTCGCCAAGGTCGAGCAGGACGCCAAGTTCGAGGGACGTCAGGTCGTCATGGTTCTGGCTCCGCGCTAGCAGCGGGATACCAGCATGCCAAACCGGGCCCGCCATGCGATTGGCGGGCTTTTTCCTGCCCGCCCGACCGATGGCGTTCCCAGGACGCCGCCGGCCCGCTTCGAGGTGGTCCGGATCAGGGCTCGGAGACCGCCGGCTCGCTGGCTGCCCCCAACGCCGCAGGGCGGTACCGGGCGATCGCCGATTGCAGCGCCTCCGGGCGGATCGGCTTGGTGACGAAATCGTTCATGCCCGCGGCGAGGCAGATCTCGCGCTGTCCCGCCAGCGCGTTTGCGGTCAAGGCGATGATCGGCACGTTGCGGATCGGTCCATCGAGGGCTCGGATCAGCCGGCTGGCCGAGATGCCGTCCATCTCGGGCATCTGCATGTCCATCAGGATGAGATCGTAAGCCTTGCGCTGCACCGCTTCGACCGCCTCCCGGCCGTTGCAGACGAGATCCGCCTGATAGCCGTTGCGGGCCAGCAGCTTGGACACCAGCGACCGGATGATGTCGTTGTCCTCGGCCACCAGGATTTTCAGGTCGACCGGCCCGCGCGGGATGGCCGGCACCAGCGGCGGCGATGGCACCTTCACCGGCGTGTCGCAGGGGCGGCACCTCATCGTGAACCAGAATGTGCTGCCGCGCCCCGGCTCGCTTTCGACCCCGATATCGCCGCCCATCGCCTGGCACAGCCGCTTGCAGATGGCGAGGCCAAGCCCGCTGCCGCCATATTTGCGGGAGATCGAGGAGTCCGCCTGCACGAAGGCATTGAACAAGCCCTTCTGCACCTCGGCGGGGATGCCCGTTCCGGTGTCCGTCACCTCGAACCGCAGCTGGATGAACTCCGGCGACGACGCGACCGGAAAGGCCGCGATGCTGATCGAACCGGTCTCGGTGAATTTGATCGAATTGCCGACCAGGTTGAGCAGGATCTGACCGAGCCGGCTGGGATCGCCGGCCAGTTGGTCCGGGATCTCGCTGCTGATGCTGGTCTCGAATTGCAGTCCCTTGCTCCGCGCCTTCGGCGCCAGCAGCAACCTGACGGCATCGACCGAATGCCGCACGCTGAACGGGATCGACTCCGGCTCGAACTGCCCGGCCTCCAGCTTGGAGAAATCCAGGATGTTGTTGACGACGGTCAGCAGATTGCGCGCCGATTCGTGGGCGACGTGCGCCAGCCCGCACTGCTCTTCGTTCAACTCCGTCCCGACCAGCAGGTCGATCATCCCCATCATGCCGGCCAAGGGCGTCCGGATCTCGTGGCTCATCATCGCCAGAAAATCCGACTTGGCCCGGCTCGCCGCCTCCGCATCGGCCAGGCTCTTCCCCAGTCGATCGAGCGCCTCGCCCCGTTCCGCGAAGAGCTTTGCGTAGGTGCTGGTCGTGGTGATCAGAAAGAAGACGTAGCTCAGCGCCATGAAGCCGAGCATCGTGTAGCTGCTTCCGGGCAACATGAAACATCTGACGATCACAGGTCCCATGATCACCGTCACGTAGGTGATGGCGGCCGGGTAAACAGACGACAGCAGCACGCTGCCGCCGGCCGACATGCCGACCGATGCCGCGATCAGCACCGTCTCTTGTTCGGAGGGGAGCTGCCCAAACAGCCAGAAGCCCAGGATCCCCCAAGGCGCGGCCATGATCGCCGCCATGGTGATGTTCTTGCGCGCGGATCTTGGTTTCCTGGGCGGCCTCGGCCCGCTCGCGTTCCGGGTCCGCCGCTGCTGCGCAAACCATTGGTAAAGCAGCATGATGCCGAGCGCATAGGACAAGCACGACCACAGCAGCAGCTGGTTCCACTGGACGACGCCGCGGAACGAGGCCAGGACGACCGTCGTATTGATGAGCGTGCTGACGATCGACAACGGCGTCGCGCGGGCGACCGCGCCCAACCGCAGGCGCCGGGGCGAGGTGCCAGCCCGGACGTCGTTCTCCGGCGATCCCCGACCCGCAGAGGTCGATGCTGACGGGTCCGTCGAGGCTTCGGGAGGTAAGATGGCGCTGCTCATTCTGCTCGGACCGTGCAACCCGTCAATATTCGCGCATGGATTGTGCGCAATCCTAGAGTCGTCGGGTAAAGCTTGAATTGAAGTGTGGGAAGCCGGCCCGTCGGCATCCCGCGGACTTGGTTGACGATCCGTGAGGGCTGACGGCAGCTCTCGCAGAGACATCTCGGTCCCTGTCGATGGCCGGGCCGGTCTTGCCAATGTGGGATGTCTCTGGCATAAGCGCGACCTTCGTCGCCCGGCTGATCAAGGGCTGCCGTGGCGATGTCCTGTGCGGGTGGACCTGGGTTTGGGTCCGAAGCCTGAGCACAACCAACGCTCTAACGAGCATTTTCGCCGGATGGCGCCGCTCTCGCGGGCGGCTTGCCGTTGGCATGAAGGAGAGCCAAATGCCCAAGCTGAAGACCAAATCCGGCGCCAAAAAGCGCTTCAAGGTGACGGCCACCGGCAAGGTGGTCCATGCCCAGCGCGGCAAGCGCCACGGCATGATCAAGCGGACGAAGAAGCAGATCCGTCAGCTGCGCGGCACCCGCGTGCTGTTCAAGACCGACGGCGACAACGTCAAGAAGTACTTCTTGCCGAACGCCTGACCGGCCTCTCGCTTCCGAACCCCGGTCGCGTCAGCCGCGGCCCAACCGTCATCTTTGAACAAGGATTTTCGTCATGTCTCGCGTCAAACGCGGTGTGACCGCCCACGCCAAGCACAAGAAGGTCTACAAGGCCGCCAAGGGTTTCTACGGCCGCCGCAAGAACACGATCCGCGCCGCCAAGGCCGCCGTCGAGAAGGCCGGCCAGTATGCGTTCCGCGATCGCAAGCGCAAGAAGCGCACCTTCCGCGCGCTCTGGATCCAGCGCCTGAACGCCGCCGTGCGTCCGTTCGAGCTCACCTACAGCCGATTTATCGACGGCCTGTCCAAGTCCGGCATCACCGTCGACCGCAAGGTGCTGTCGGATCTCGCGATCAACGAGCCCGCCGCGTTCCAGGCGATCGTTGAAAAGGCCAAGGCGGCGCTCGCCGCCTGATCGCCTCCGCATCGCGATGACGTCCAAAAGCGGCCGACGCTCTCGGCCGCTTTTTGCTGTTGGAGGTCATCACTGCTTTCGCTTGACCGCTGTCGCCGGCGCGGCGACAACCCAGCCGCCTTTTATCCGCGGAGATTTTGACCGTGTCCGACCTCGCCTCGCTGGAAACCTCGATCCTCGACCAGATCGCCGCCGCCGGCGATGAAGCCGCGCTGGAAGCGGTGCGCGTCGCCGCGCTCGGCAAGAAGGGATCGATCTCGGCGCTGCTCGCCACGCTCGGCAAGATGTCGCCGGACGAGCGCAAGACGCAGGGCGCGGCGATCAACCTCGCCAAGGACAAGGTCACGCAGGCGCTGGCGGCGCGCCGCGATGTGCTCAAGGCCGCCGCGCTCGATGCGCGCCTCGCCGCCGAGACCATCGACGTCACCCTGCCGCTGCAGGACACGCCGGCCGATACGGGCCGCATCCATCCGCTCAGCCAAGTGATGGACGAGCTGACCACGATCTTCGCCGACATGGGCTTCTCGATCGCGGAAGGCCCCGATGTCGAGACCGACGACTACAATTTCACCAAGCTGAATTTCCCGGAAGGCCACCCCGCACGCGAGATGCACGACACCTTCTTCTTCAATCCGAAGGAGGACGGCTCGCGCATGCTGCTGCGGACCCACACCTCGCCGGTGCAGGTGCGGACGATGCTGAGCCAGAAGCCGCCGATCCGCGTGATCTGCCCGGGCCGCACCTACCGCATCGATTCGGACGCGACCCACACGCCGCAATTCCACCAGGTCGAGGGCCTCGTCATCGACAAGGGCTCGCATCTCGGCCACCTCAAATGGATCCTGCACGAGTTCTGCAAGGCGTTCTTCGAGGTCGACCACATCAACATGAAATTCCGGCCGTCGTTCTTCCCGTTCACCGAGCCGTCGCTCGAGGTCGACATCCAGTGCCGCCGCGACAAGGGCGAGATCCGCTTCGGCGAGGGCGAGGATTGGCTGGAGATTCTCGGCTGCGGCATGGTGCATCCGAACGTACTGCGCGCCTGCGGCATCGATCCCGACGAGTACCAGGGTTTCGCCTGGGGCATGGGCATCGACCGTATCGCGATGCTGAAATACGGCATGAGCGATCTGCGCCAACTGTTCGAGGGCGACGTCCGCTGGCTGTCGCATTACGGCTTCAAGCCGCTGGAGGTGCCGACCTTGGCGGGAGGGTTGAGCACGTGAGCGTTGGGAGCATCGCTCCCGATGACGTGCTGGCCAATCGCGCCGGCGTTCTTGAAACCATTGCCGCTGCCATTGCGGCGAGAGCCCCCACCCTGACCTTCCCTCGCAAGCGGGGGAGGGAAAAGGACCAGAATCCGCGGAAAGAGCCATGAAATTCACGCTGTCCTGGCTGAAGGACCATCTCGACACCGATGAGCCGGTAGAGAAGCTCGCCGACAAGCTCACGATGATCGGCCTCGAGGTCGAGCATCTCGAGGACAAGGCGAAGCTGCTCGCGCCCTACCGAATCGCGCGCGTCGTCTCCGCCGAGCAGCATCCCAACGCCGATCGCCTCCGCGTCTGCATGGTCGACATCGGCGACGGTGGAGCGCCGGTGCAGGTCGTCTGCGGCGCGCCGAATGCGCGCGCGGGGCTCGTCTCCGTATTCTCGCCGCCGGGCACCTACATTCCCGGCAAGAATATCACGCTCTCGGTCGGCACCATCCGTGGCGTCGAGAGCCGCGGCATGCTGTGCTCGGAGGCGGAGCTGGAGCTGTCCGAGAACCACGACGGCATCATGGAACTGCCGGCGGATGCGCCGATCGGCAAGCCCTATGCGGAGTGGGCCGGGCTCGGCGATCCCCTGTTCGAGATCAACCTGACGCCGAACCGCCAGGACTGCACCGGCGTGCACGGCATCGCGCGCGATCTCGCCGCCGCCGACATGGGCAAGCTGAAAGAGCCGGGCCTCAAGCCGATCAAGGGCGAATTCCCCTGTCCCGTAAAGGTCGCGGTCGAGGACGACAAGCTGTGTCCCGGCTTCGCACTGCGGCTGGTGCGTGGCGTCAAGAACGGCCCGTCGCCGAAATGGCTGCAGCAGCGCCTGACCTCGATCGGGCTGCGCCCGATCAACGCACTGGTCGACATCACCAACTACATGACCTTCGATCGCGCGCGTCCGCTGCACGTGTTCGACGCCAAGAAGGTCAAGGGCAACCTGGTCGTCCGCCGCGCCCGCGACGGCGAGACCCTGCTGGCGCTCGATGGCCGCACCTACACGCTCGACCATTCGATGTGCATCATCGCCGATGATGCCGGCGTCGAATCGCTGGCCGGCATCATGGGCGGCGAGGCCTCCGGCTGCGACGAAGGCACCACCGACGTGCTGATCGAATCGGCGCTGTGGAACGAGATCAACATCGCCCAGACCGGCCGCAAGCTCGGCATCAACTCCGACGCACGCTACCGCTTCGAGCGCGGCGTCGACCCGGCCTTCATGGTGCCGGGCCTGGAGATGGCGACGAAGCTCGTGCTCGAGCTGTGCGGCGGCACGCCATCGGAGAACGTGGTCGTCGGTAACCCCTATGGGGATGACCGCATCATCGACTTCCCGATCACCGAAGTGAAGCGTCTGGCCGGCATCGAGGTGTCTTTCGCGGAGATGCGGCACATCCTGACCCATCTCGGCTTCACGCTGGCCGGCAGCGGTCCGGTGGTGAAGGTCGCGGTGCCCTCATGGCGCAGCGACGTGCATGGCAAGGCCGATCTCGTCGAGGAAATCGTCCGCATGGTCGGCGTCGACAAGGTGCCGATGACGCCGTTCGAGCGCGGCGACGCGCCGCGCAAGCCGGTGCTGACGCCGCTGCAGCTGCGCACCCGCCGCGCCAAGCGCGCGCTGGCGGCGCGCGGCATGGTCGAGGCCGTGACGTGGTCGTTCATCTCCAAGCCCGCCGCCGACCTGTTCGGCGGCGGCAAGCCGGAGCTCGCGCTCGCGAATCCGATTGCGTCCGATCTCTCCGACATGCGTCCAAGCCTGTTGCCGGGACTGATCGCGACCGTGCAAGCGAACGCCGATCGCGGTCTCGGCGATTCCGCGATCTTCGAGGTCGGGCAGATCTTCAAGGGGGACCGTCCGGAGGATCAGTTCGCGGCCGCCAGCGGCATCCGCCGCGGCATCGCGTCCTCGAAGGGTCTCGGCCGGCATTGGACCGGATCGCAGCCGGCGAACGCGTATGACGCGAAAGCCGATGCGCTCGCGGTTCTGGCTGCGGCGGGCGCGCCGATGGCGTCGCTGCAGATCGTCGCCGGCGGCCCCGCCTGGATGCATCCGGGACGCTCCGGCACTATCCAGATGGGACCGCAGAACGTGCTCGGGCATTTCGGCGAGCTGCATCCTCGCACGCTGGAGGCGCTGAAGGCCGACGGTCCGCTGGTCGCCTTCGAAGTCATCCTCGATCGCATTCCGGCCGCGAAGGCGAAGCCGACCCGTGCCAAGCCGGTGCTGGAGCTCTCGGCGTTCCAGCCGGTGTCGCGCGACTTCGCCTTCATCGTCGACCGCAAGGTCAAGGCCGGCGACATCGTGAGGGCGGCACAAGGCGTCGACAAGAAGCTGATCACCGACGTCACCGTGTTCGACATCTATGAAGGCAAGGGCATCGACGAGGGCAAGAAGTCGGTGGCGATCGCCGTCACCTTGCAGCCGCGCGACAAGACCATGACCGACGAGGAGATCGACGCCGTCGCGGCCAAGATCACGGCCGACGTGGCCAAGAAGACCGGCGGCGCGTTGCGCGGATGAGCCTGCAAGAGCTCATCCGAACGGAGCTCATCCCGGCCGATCTCAGCCTGTTCGCGACAACAGCCTTGGCGATCGTCGCCTTCATCGCGGCGACCGCACGCGGCTTCTCCGGCTTCGGCGCGGCGCTGATCTTCATGCCGCTGGCGAGCAGCTTCGCGACGCCGCGCCTGGTCGCGCCGCTGCTGCTCGTCATCGACTTCGTGTCGATGGCGCCGACGGTCCCCGGTGCCTGGCGCGAGGCGGATCGCAAGGCGACGGCCGTGATCGTCGCCGGCGCGCTGATCGGCGTTCCGCTCGGGACCTATTTCCTCACGCGTCTCGATCCCGTCACCGTGCGCTGGATCATCACGGGCTTCGTGGTCGCGCTGCTCGCACTGCTGATCTCAGGCTGGCGTTATCGCGGCAAGGACTACACGGCGTTGTCGGTCGCGGTCGGCACCGTCTCCGGCTTCTGCAGCGGCGTGGCGCAGACCGGCGGACCGCCGATCGTGGGCTACTGGCTGGGACGTCCGCTCCCGTCGAAGATCGCACGCGCCAACATCGTGCTGTTCTTCGGTGCCTCGGACTGTTTCGCGATGATCAGCTATGCCGCCAGTCGCCTGATCACCTGGGATTCGCTCAAGCTCTCGCTGCTGATCGGACCGGTCTACGCGCTCGGCGTTGCATTCGGCGCGTCGCTGTTCGGCCGCGCCAGCGAGCGCGTGTTCCGCACCATCTGCTATGCCCTGATCGCCATCGCCGTGATCTTCGGCCTCCCGGCTCTCGACGGCGTGCTCGGCCGCGGCTAGCCTCGCCGCAACGAGACCCATGGAGGACGCCATGATCAATCGCCGCACGATGCTGTCGCTCGCAATGGGGACGGCTGGAGCCATCGCCGCACCATCGGTGTTCGCACAAGGCGCCAAGACCGGAACCCGAATCGTCTTCCTCGGCACCAAGGGCGGCCCGCGTGTCGGCGTGGGCGCCTCGAATCCCGCCAATCTCGTCGTCGTCAACGGCACGCCATTCGTGATCGATTGCGGCATGGGCGTCAGCCGACAATTGGTCAGCGCGGGCGTGCCGATCCCATCGGTGAAATACATTCTGATCAGCCACCATCATTCCGATCACAATCTGGAATATGGCAACCTGTTCTACAATGCCTGGGCCGCTGGGCTGTCGACGCCGATCCAATCGTTCGGACCGAAGGGATTGGAAGCGATGACGCGGAGCTTCTGGGAGACCAACAAGTTCGACGTCGACACCCGCATCGACGACGAGGGCCGGCCTGACCCGCGACCGCTGCTGATCGCGAAGGATATCGACGCCGATGGCGTCGTCGTGAAGACGTCGGACGTGACGGTGACCGCATTCCGCACACCGCATCCGCCGATCACCGACAATTTCGCCTATAAGTTCGAGACGCCGGACGGCACGATCGTGTTCTCCAGCGACACCGCCTATAATCCGAAGCTCGCCGAGTTCGCGAAGGGCGCCGACGTTCTCGTGCACGAATGTCTCTACGTGCCGGCGGTCGATCGTCTGGTGATCAAGACGAAGAACGGCTCGACCTTGAAAAAGCATCTGCTCGAGAGCCACACCACCACCGAGGACGTCGGCCGCATCGCGGCAGCCGCGGGCGTGAAGGTGCTCGTGCTCAGCCACTTCGTACCGGGCGATGATCCCGAGGTCACCGACGAGGATTGGACGCGGGACGTGAAGAAGAACTACACGGGCCGTATCGTCGTCGCGAAAGATCTGATGGAGCTGAAGCTGCCGGTGTAGTCCAACATAGCGACCATGAACCGCATCGCTTTTTGCTTTCTTGCGACGAGCGCGATGCGCGTGAATGCGCCGACATTGTCGCTCGTTTTGAACATGCGAGTGAGCTTACAAGTTCACAGGTCGTGGGGTGGGCAAAGCATCCGCCGGAAGGCGGCAGTGTGCCCACCGTGTATTCGCGAGGTTAGCAGTTCGTTGGTGGGCACGGCGCCACCGCGATCTCGGATGTGATCAAGACGCGGGATCGCCTTTGCCCCCTACGGACACCGCCGGTCAGTCCTCCGGTGACGCCGACCGTACCTTGCGACGGCGGGGCCGCTGACGCTCGCTCGGCTCCGGCTCGGCGTCCTTGAGAGCGCCGATGCGGCGCAGCGCGGCCTCGGCGGCGCGCTCGCCGGACTCCCAGGCGCCATCGACGGTGCCCCACAGGGTCTCGTGCGTGGCTTCACCGGCGACGAACAACGGACCCAGCGGCTCGCCGAGGATCTTGCGAGCGCCCTGGCTTCCGGGTGCGGCGGCCGACATCCCGCCGAGCACGCCCGGCACCTGGTTCCAGCGCGTGGCGACCGACGACTTCACGGCGGCCGCAGCTTCGCTGCCGAACAGCTTGGCGATCCATTCCTTGGCGAAGGCGGCCATCGCCGGCTCGCCTTGCGCCGAGAGTTCTCGGCCGAATGAGCCGGCAACGTCGATCGTGCACAGCGACGAGCCGCCGATATTGGCCAGCAACAGGCCCGTGCGGTTCGAAGTGCTCTGCTCGACGATGACCTCGTCGCGCGACAGGCCGAGCGGGTTGCCGGCAAGCATCAGCGCGATGTGATCGGTGCTGCCCAGGCTGAGCTTGGCTGCCGCGTCGAGCTGCCGTTTCGGCAACTCCGGAGTGAACTTGATCGCGCCTGAGGTGAGGACGTTGGTGGAGACGGTGAGAATGACCGCGCGCGTCGCGATGCGCCCGGCAGGGGTCTCGACTGCGACGTCGCGGTTGCTCCACACGATACGGCTGGCGGGGGTCGACAGCGACAGGGGAAGTCCGTCGGCGAGCTTGGCGACCAACGTGCCGAGCCCCTGGCGGCATGCCAGCGGCGCGCCGCGATCCTGGGCCCGCGCCTTGTCCATGACCGAGAGATCGGCGAGATCCTTGCCGGTCGCGCTGGCGCCGAGCACGAAGGCCGTCGTATTGGTCCAGTCGCCGAGATCCTTCGGCAACGCCGCGGCGCAGGACGTGTCGAGCTTGCCGCGCGAAGCCTCGTCGATGGCGCGGTTGGCACGCACCAGGCCGGCGAGGAACTGCTCGGTCTCGCCGGGCCGCGCATTGCGCCGGCCGACGCGGATCTTTTGACCCACCGGCGCGGCGACGACGTCGAGACCAACGCTGCGGGCGAGCTTGCCGATCGGATTGCTATCGGCGTTCAACAGCCAGCGCGCGCCGCGGTCGAACGGCACCCCGAACGTGGTGAGATCCGTGCTGCAACGGCCGCCGATCTGCCCCGAGGCCTCGAGCAGCACCACCTTGCGGTTGGCTGCGACGATACGGCGTGCGGCAGCGATGCCGGCCGCGCCCGCGCCGATCACGACAATGTCAGCCTCGCGCGGAGTAGCGGCGGCCGCAGCCCGGCCGAATATCGGCGTAGCGGCCAGCACCGCGGACGCAGAGAGGAAGCCGCGGCGCGTGAAGCTCATGACATGGTTTCCGAAAGCTTTTGCGGGATGCGATTCCCGAGGAATTTGCCGCATTCGCCGCAGCGCGGCAACGGGAATGGTAAAGGCGAGGACGCAGGGAACGCTTCGACTATGAACCAAATTGCAACCGCAATCGACCATCATGGAAGCAGGGACAAAGGCAAGCGGCCGGTCAAGGTCGCCCGGGGACCGTCATGGGTATCGTGCTCGACCAGATCGGCAAGCTGATTGCCGCCTATCTCCAGAAGGAGATACCCGGCTATGAGCCGTTCACACCGAGCGATCCCGACTATCTGCGCAAGGACATTCAGCCCGGCGACGTGCTGCTGGTGGAAGGCAACAGCCGCATCTCGGGCATCATCAAATACCTCACGCAGTCGACCTGGTCGCACGCCGCGCTCTATGTCGGTCCGATCGACGGCGCCGTCGAGCCGGACGGCGAGCCGCATGTGCTCGTGGAGGCCTATGTCGGCGACGGCGTGATCTCGGCGCCGCTGTCGAAATACTTCGCCTATCACACCCGCGTGTGCCGCCCGGTCGGGCTGACCTTCGAGGACCGCCACACGGTCTGCCGCTATGCCATCAATCGCATCGGCTTCGGCTACGACACCAAGAACATCGTCGATCTGATGCGCTATCTGATCCCGATGCCGATCCCGCAGCGCTGGCGGCGTCGCATGATCGCGCTGGGATCGGGCGATCCGACCAAGATGATCTGCTCGGCGCTGATCGCGCAGGCGTTCGACGCGGTGCGTTATCCGATCTTGCCGAAGATCACGCGGGCACCGTCGCGCCGCGCCAAGCGCGAGATCCTGCACATTCGCGATTCATCGCTGTACATGCCGCGCGATTTCGACATCTCGCCCTACTTCGAGATCGTCAAGCCGACCATCGTCAACGGATTCGACTACACGACGCTCCACTGGGCCGACAAGCAGAAGCCGCTCGCGGAGGTAGCGGGCGAGTTCGCCGTGTTTCCAGGACCCGTCAAGGCGCCGCCGCTCGTTCCTGAGACGGCTGACGAAAAAGCGACGCGGCCGGTTGCGGCTACGGAAGTAGTCGGCAGGATCGGCGAACGGTTGGTCGTCAACGAGCATTTTCTCGTCGCCGAGCCGGTGCGCAGGCTCGCACCGCGTCCGTCCGCCAAGCGTCGTGACAAGGTTGCGGTTTGAGGTCGTGCTTGTCGGGTGTCGTTGGAACCGAGCAAGCGCACTTGCCGCCCGCCAGCTTGATCCTGGCGGCCATGCTCCGCATTCGACAATCTGAGATTTGGGCTCGTCTGTCCCCCCAGGTCATGGCCGGGACACGCCCGGGGCATGACGGAGCGGTCTAAGCTCCAGGATCGCTTGTCGCGATACGCCGCATCTCCTCACCGATCCGAGCGGCTGATCACGTCCATCAGTTCAGCGATCTTCTGCCGCTGGTCGGCCTTGTCGCCCGATGCGATGGCGTGCTCGACGCAATGGGAGACGTGATCGCGCAGGATCTCCTCCTCGACGCGGCGGAGCGCCGCGCGCACCGCGGAGATCTGGGTCACGATGTCGATGCAGTAGCGATTGTCCTCGACCATCTTGGACAGGCCCCTGACCTGTCCTTCGATCCGGCTCAAACGTTTCTGACAGGATGTCTTGATGTCGTCGCGCATGCGGCCTATATACCCTTACAGGGTATAGGTTTCAAGAGACGAGGCTGGGCGATGTCGGAAACCGAACACGGACAGGGCGCCGCAGCGGCTCCATCCGGCGGATGCGGCTGCGGAACGCGGACCGGCGGGGTCGAAGCACGACACAGCGAGCCGGCTCCCGAGGCGTGTTGCAGCGATCATGCCGCGCCGAGCAGCGAGGCGGGCGGCTGCTGTGGTGGTCACGGCCACGCGGCGGACGCGCCGGTCAAGGTGAAGGACCCGGTCTGCGGCATGTCGGTCGATCCGGCGACCTCGAAGCATCGCTTCGAGCAGGATGGCCAGACCTTTCACTTCTGCTCGGCCGGCTGCCGAACCAAGTTCGCGGCCGATCCCGCCAAGTACCTTGCGCCGGCCGCCGCTCCGGCGAATGCGGGCGCGTGCTGCGGCGGCCATGACCATCACGCGCATGACGCGGCCAAGGTCATCGATCCCGTCTGCGGCATGAGCGTCGATCCCGCGACGTCGAAGCACCGCTTCGAATATCGGGGCCAGACCTTCCATTTCTGCTCCGCCGGCTGCCGCACCAAGTTCGCGGCGGATCCGGATCAATATCTCGGCGAGCGCGAGCCGCCGCCGGAGATGCCGGCCGGCACCATCTACACCTGCCCGATGCATCCGGAGATCCGGCAGGAAGGCCCCGGCACCTGCCCGATCTGCGGCATGGCGCTCGAGCCCGACGTGATCAGCCTCGACGATGCGCCCAATCCCGAGCTGGCCGACATGACCCGGCGGTTCTGGATCGGTGCCGTGCTCGCGGCACCCGTGGTGGTGCTGGAAATGGGCGGGCATCTCGTCGGCGGGCACGGCCTGATCGATCCCGTGCTGTCGAACTGGATCCAGTTCGCGCTAGCGACGCCGGTGGTGCTGTGGGCGGGCTGGCCGTTCTTCGTGCGCGGCTGGCAGTCGATCCAGACCCGCAATCTCAACATGTTCACCCTGATCGCGATGGGCACAGGCGTGGCTTATGTCTATAGCGTGATCGCGACCTTGATGCCGCAGGCGTTTCCGCCGGCGTTCCGCGGCCATGGCGGCACCGTGGCGGTGTACTTCGAAGCCGCATCCGTCATCATCATCCTGGTGCTGCTGGGACAGGTGCTGGAGCTGCGCGCGCGCGAGGCGACCTCGGGCGCGATCAAGGCGCTGCTGCAGCTCGCGCCGAAGACGGCGCGCCGGCTCGACGCCGACGGTAATGATCACGAGGTCGAGATCGCCGAGCTGGCGGCCGGCGATCGGCTGCGCGTGCGACCCGGCGAGAAGGTGCCGGTCGACGGCATCATCCTCGAAGGCCGCTCCTCGCTCGACGAGTCGCTCGTGACGGGCGAATCGATGCCGGTGACCAAGGACGAGGGCGAGCGCGTCATCGCCGGCACCCTGAACCAGACCGGCAGCTTCGTGATGCGCGCCGACAAGGTCGGCCGCGAGACTCTGCTGTCGCAGATCGTGCAGATGGTCGCCGACGCGCAGCGTTCGCGCGCGCCGATCCAGCGCCTCGCCGACCAGGTCGCGGGCTGGTTCGTGCCCACCGTCATCGCCGCCGCCCTCACCGCGTTCGTCGCGTGGTACGCGTTCGGCCCCGAGCCGCGCTTCGCCTTCGGGCTGGTCGCTGCCGTCAGCGTGCTGATCATCGCCTGCCCCTGCGCGCTGGGGCTGGCGACGCCGATGTCGATCATGGTCGGCGTCGGCCGTGGCGCCCAGGCCGGCGTGCTGATCAAGAGCGCCGAGGCGCTGGAGCGGCTGGAAAAGGTCGACACGCTCGTCGTCGACAAGACCGGCACGCTGACCGAGGGCAAGCCGAAGGTGACCGGCATCGTCACGGCGCAAGGCGTTGATGAAGCCGAGGCGCTCAGGCTCGCCGCCAGCGTCGAGCGCGCCAGCGAGCATCCGCTCGCCGAAGCCATCGTGCGTCACGCCAGCGAGCGCAAGCTCAAGCTGGCCGACGCGAAGGGCTTCGACGCGCCGACCGGCAAGGGCGCGCGCGGCGAGGTCGACGGCAGGGCGGTCGTGCTCGGCAATCCCACCTACCTGGCCTCGCTCGGCATCATCACCGACACGCTCGGGGTCGAGAGCAAGCGGCTGCGCGAAGACGGCGCCACCGTGATCACGATGGCCGTCGACGGCAAGCCGGCGGCACTGTTCGCGATCGCCGATCCCGTCAAGGCGTCGACGCCGGACGCGCTGAAGGCGCTCGCGGCCGACGGCATCAAGGTGATCATGCTGACCGGCGACAACCGCGTCACGGCTACGGCGGTGGCGCGCAGGATCGGGATCACCGAGGTCGAGGCCGAGGTGCTGCCGGAACAGAAGAGCGCGGTGGTGGCGCGGCTGCGCGCCAGCGGCAAGGTGGTGGCGATGGCCGGCGACGGCGTCAACGACGCGCCGGCGCTGGCGGCCGCCGATGTCGGCATCGCGATGGGCACCGGCACTGACGTCGCCATGGAGAGCGCCGGCGTGACGCTGCTGCAAGGCGATCTCGGCGGCATCGCGCGGGCGCGTAAACTGTCGGCGGCGGTCATGAGCAACATCCGCCAGAACCTGTTCTTCGCCTTCATCTACAACGCGGCCGGAATCCCGATCGCGGCGGGCATCCTCTATCCGGTGTTCGGCATCCTGCTGTCGCCGATCATCGCCGCGGCGGCGATGTCGTTGTCGTCGGTGAGCGTGGTCGGCAACGCGCTGCGGCTGCGGGCGACGAGGTTGTGAGGTGACATAGGGGCCTCATGGTTCGAGACGCGCGCCAAGGGGCGCGCTCCTCACCATGAGGGTCTAGCTTCGCAAATGGTCTCTCCTCCGTCATTGCGAGCGCAGCGAAGCAATCCAGAGTCCCACCCACCATCCTGGATTGCTTCGCTGCGCTCGCAATGACGAGAGGAAGCAGTTCGGGACCATCAGCGTGCGGTGGGGAGGACGGGCTTGCCGAAGCCCTCCAGCATCTCTACGTCCTGTCCCGTGTCTCTTAGAGAGGGTCCACCGCCATGATCGACGCCGCCGTCAAGGCGCTTTCGCAGATGCTGTCGCCGCCGATGCGCTCGATCCTGTATCGCTCGATCGGGCTGTCGCTGGTGCTGATCACCGTGCTGGCCATCGGGCTGCAGCGGCTGTTGAGCTGGCTCGCGACCGCCGGCGAGGGCTGGGCCGAGGCGATGCTGGGGCCGAACTCGCATGGCGCGCTGGAGGTGCTGACCTGGATCATCTCGATCGCGGCCGGCTTCGGCGTCGTGTTCGGCGGCATCATGCTGATGCCCGCGATCACCTCGCTGGTCGCGAGCCTGTTCGTCGACGACGTCGCCGATCTGGTCGAGCGCGAGCACTATCCGGCCGAGCGCCCGGGTGTCGCGCTGCCGTTCGGCATCGCCATCGTCGAGGGCCTCAAGGCCGCCGGCCTCACCATCCTGGTCTATCTGGTCGCCCTGCCCTTCGTGTTCCTGGCCGGCGCCGGCTTCGTGATCTTCTTCATCGCCACCGCCTGGCTGCTCGGCCGCGAATATTTCGAGCTCGCCGCGATGCGCTTCCGCCCGCCCGCGGAGGCCAAGGCGATGCGCCGCGACAATGCGGTGACGGTGTTCACGGCGGGGCTGATCATCGCGGCCTTCGTCGCGATCCCGATCGTGAACCTGGCGACGCCGCTGTTCGGCATGGCCTTCATGGTCCATTTGCACAAGCGGCTATCCGGACCGCGACCCGAGCTGATCGAGCCGTCGCCGGAGCGCCGGCTGCGCAGCCTCTAGCGCGCGCAGTTGCGGCGACAGGTGCGCGGGCTTGTTGCGCGCAAAGGGGATCAGCAGGAAGCCGAGCAGCGCGATGCCGGCGAGCAGCGACCACGCCTCGTTGACGCACAGCGCCAGCGAGGCCTTCTCCACCAGCGGCCGGACATAGGCGATCGCCTGCTCCTCCGACACGCCGCGCGGGCGGTTGCGCAGCAGCTCCGGCGCGAGCCCGATGGCCTTCGCCGCGGCAGTGTCGCCGGCCATCAGGCGATCGCGGAAGGCCTGGGCGTGCAGCGTGACGCGGCCATAGATGATGGTGTCGATCAGCGCGATGCCGATGGCGCCGCCGAGATTGCGCATCAGGTTGAACAGGCCGCTGGCATCGGCGACCTCCGCCGGCGGCAGGTCGCCGAGCGCGATCCGCGTCGGCGGCAGCAGGCAGAACATGATGCCGACGCCGCGCACCACCTGCGGCCAGAACATCTCCTGATAATCGGCGTTCGCCGGCTGGAACGCGCTGGCCGCGAGCCCCGCGCCGAACAGCACGAAGCCGAACGCGGTCAACAGCCGCGCATCGACCTTGCCGTCGAGCGCGGTGACGAGCGGGGCCGCGACCAGTTGCGCGACGCCCGTCACCAGCATGATCTTGCCGATCTCGAACGCGTCGTGGCCGCGTACGAAGGCGAGGAACACCGGCATCAGATAGACCGAGCCGAACAGGCCGATGCCGAGGCAGAAGCTCGACACGCAGCCCAGCGTGAAGGCGCGGCGCTGGAAGCTGCCGATCCGCAGGATCGGATCGGATGATGCCAGCAGGCGCTGGATCAGCAGCGTGAGGCACGATGCACTGAGCACGAGCAGCGCGATGCAGTTCGACGACAGCCAGCCGCCCTTCGGCGCCTCCTTGAGTCCGAGCTCCAGGCTCGCCAGCGAGACCGCGAGCAGCAGCAGCGCCAGCAGGTCGAGCTTGTCGAGCTCCTCGAGCTCCATGTCCTGCTTCGGCAGCAGCGCCGGCGTGGCGGTTGCCGCGGATGCCCGGCGCGATGTTGATCAGGAACAGCCAGGGCCACGACCAGGTGTTGGTGATGAAGCCGCCGACGACGGGCCCGATCGTCGGCGCGAGCACCGCGACCACGCCGCCGATCGTGGTGGCCACCGCGTGCAGCCGCGACGGAAACAGCAGGAAGACTGCGGAAAATACCACGGGGATCAGCAGCCCGCCGAAGAAGCCCTGCAGCACGCGGAACGCCAGCAGCATGTGAAAGCTGCCGCTCAGCGCGCAGCCGAGCGAGGCCGCGGTGAAGACGCTGACGGCGCCGACGAACAGCCAGCGCAGGGTGAATACGCGCGTCAGCAGGCCGGTCAGCGGGATCGCGATGATCTCGGCGATGAGATACGCCGTCTGGATCCAGCTCATCGCATCCGGCGTGATGCCGAGCGCTTCCTGGATGGTGGGAAGCGAGGTCGCCACCACCTGGATGTCCAGGATGGCCATGAACATGCCGACGCACATCAGGACGAAGCCGAGCCAGGTGGCGAGGCCCGGTGTTTCCTCCGGCGCGGCCGCAGCACTCATGCAGTCTGGCCGCCGCCAATACCGCCGGACAGCGCCTCGGATTCGGCGCGGATGCGGATGAACAGCACGGCCGCATTCAACGCGGAGAAGATCAGCGCGATCAGCGGCAGGTGCAGCGCCAGCGGCAGCAGTGCGATCTCCGCCGTCACCACCAGGTAGTTCGGATGCGAGATGTAGCGATACGGCCCGTCGGCGACCAGCGGCGCGCCGGGCAGGACGATGATGCGCGTGGTCCAGCGCGGCCCGAGCGTCGCCAGCACCCACCAGCGCAGGCCCTGCAGAGCCACGAAGCCCGACAGCAGCCAGGGATCGACCTCCTGGTCGACACCGAGCAGCCACAGCGACACCAGCCACGCCGCATGCATCGAGATCATCAGCGGATAATGATCCGCTCCGACCTCGACCGCGCCCATAGCGCGCAGGCGGCGGGTGTTATGCCGGGCGAGCACGAGTTCGCCGAGCCGTTGCATGGTGACGAGAGCGAGGACGAAGGCGGCGAAGGTCATGCGGCGTGCCTCAGTGAGACGCAGCTTGCGGTGAAGCCGGGTCCGAGCGCCGTCAGCACCGAGCGCGGCGGCAGGCCCTTCGCACGGGCGCGCTCCAGCACGAACAGCACGGTCGGCGCGGACATGTTGCCGTAGTCGGCGATGATCTCGCGCTCATGATCCAGCGTGCCCTGCCCGATCGACAGCGCGCGCTCCAGCGCCGTGATGACCTTGGCGCCGCCGGGATGGCAGACGAAGCGGTCGACGTCTGCGGCCGACAGCTTCATGTTGACGAGGATCTCGTTGACCGCAGGGCCCATGTTCTCGGTGACGAAATCCGGAATGGTGCGCTGGAAGATGACGCCAAAGCCTTCGGGATCGACGCTCCAGCCCATGATGTCCAGCGTATCCGGCCACAGCTTTTCGCCGGTCGCCTCGACGCGCGTCGCGCCGCCATCGCCGGCGCGCAGGATCGCGGCCGCGGCGCCGTCGCCGAACAGGCTCAGCGCGACGATGTTGGCCTTGCTCAGCTCGTCATGGCGCACCGCCAGCGTGCACAGCTCGAAGGTCACGAACAGCACGTTGGTGCCGGGCCGCGCTTGCGCAAGCCGTGCCGCGATCGACAGTCCCGACACGCCGCCGGCGCAGCCGAGCCCGAACACGGGGACGCGCGAGACATCGGAGCGAAAACCCATGCGGCCGGCGACGCGCGCTTCCAGGGTCGGCGTCGCGATGCCGGTCGAGCTGACGCTGACGATGGTGTCGATCTCATCAGCCCTGAGATCGGCCTGCGCCAGCGCCTTGCCGGCGGCCTCGACGAACAGCGCCTCCGCGCCATCGAGATAGGCTTCCGTGCGCTCCGGCCAGCCGCGCCGCTCCATGTACCATTCGATCGGCTTGACGCCGTAGCGGGCGCGGATGCCGGTGTTGGCGAACAGGCTGGCCATCGTGTCGAACTGCGGAAAGCGCGGCGACAGCACGACGCGCGCCGCCTCCATGACCTCGTTCTGGCGGAACTGATGCGGTGGCACGGCGGTCGCGAGCGACACGAGTGCGGCGGTATGGTCCATGCAACTGATCCTTCCCCGTCCCGGCGCCCAAAAGTCCGAGAACGCGGAAATCATCACGCGCCACTCACATCGCCCGGATTGCGGGTTTCATCTTATGACCAATGCGGGCGGCGATGTGGCCTGGCCATGGTGAGACGGCGTCGCAGCGTGACGCTAAAGTGACTGTCAAACGCGTTCTCACTTTGCAACCTGACGTCGCGTCCAACGTATCAGGCCGTCTTCTCCGGCCAGCGGCAGAGGTCCTTGATCAGGCACAGCTCGCAGCGCGGCTTGCGGGCGAGGCAGGTGTAGCGGCCGTGCAGGATCAGCCAGTGATGCGCGTGCAGCATGAACTCGGCGGGGATCACCTTCTCCAGCCCGAGCTCGACCTCCAGCGGCGTCTTGCCCGGTGCCAGGCCGGTGCGGTTGCCGACGCGGAACACGTGGGTGTCGACCGCCATCGTGTGCTCGCCGAACGCCATGTTGAGCACGACATTCGCGGTCTTGCGCCCGGCGCCGGGCAGCGACTCGATTTCGGCGCGCGTGCGCGGCACCTCGCCGCCGAACTCGGCGATCAGCTTCTCGGACAGGGCGATGACATTCTTGGCCTTGGTGCGATACAGGCCGATGGTCTTGATGTAGTCGCGCACATTGTCCTCGCCGAGCGCGAGCATCTTCTGCGGCGTGTCGGCGATCGCGAACAGCGGCCGCGTCGCCTTGTTGACGCCGGCGTCGGTCGCCTGCGCCGACAGCACCACGGCGACCAGCAAGGTGTAGGGGTTGAGATGCTCGAGCTCGCCCTTGGGCTCCGGATTGGCCTGGGCGAACCGGCTGAAGGCCTCGCGGATCTCGGTCGGAGTCCACGGTTTGGTCGCCTTCAACGGCTTCTTGACCGCGCCTGCCTTCGACTTCGGCGAAGGCAGCTTGGCCGCAGGGCTGATCTTGGCAGCCTTTTTCGCCGTTTTGGATGCGGATTTGGCAGCTGCTCCCGGCGCGGCTTTGCCCGCCTGTCTGGACGGCTTGCGAACCGGGGCCGGCTTGGCGCGTTGGGGGCGAGTGATTTTGGCCATGATCCCGGGTATACTGAGGCCCCATGACGCCAGGCAATGCTTTTGCGTATCAGGAGACCGGCACCGCGGCCGCTGATCCCGAGCTGTTCTCGGCGCGGCTGACGCCGCATCGCTCGCTCGGCCGCACCGGCTTCGTGGTGCTGATGGCGGTGGTCTGCGCCATCAGCTTCATCGGCGGCATCGCCTCGCTGCTGATGGGCGCCTGGCCCGTGCTCGGCTTCTTCGGCCTCGACGCGCTCGCGATCTACTGGGCCTTCAAGGTCAACTTCCGCCGCGCCAGGGCCTATGAGGACGTGACCATCACCTTGACCGAGCTGCGCCTGCGCCGCGTCAGCCACAAGGGTCACGTCATGGAATGGCGCTTCAACCCGCTCTGGGTGCGCCTCGACCAGGAAACCCACGAGGAGTTCGGCATCGAGCGCCTCTATCTGGTCGCCCGCGGCCAGCGCGTGGCCATCGCGAGCTTCCTCGGCCCGGAGGAAAAGGCGAGCTTTGCGAAGGCGCTGACGGCCGGGCTGCAGGCCGCGAAACGCGGGCCGGTGTACAACCCGCTGTAACCTTCCCGATCTGCCACCCGCCAACCCACCGTCATTCCGGGGCAACGCCGCAGGCCTTGAACCGGGAATCCCGAGTTCATGGTCCTCGGTGCAGTGCTGACCCTCATGGTGAGGAGGCGCGGAGCGCCGTCTCGAACCATGAGGCCACAGCGGGGCCTCGCCCTTCGAGACGCCCGCCTGCGGCGGGCTCCTCAGGGTGAGGAGTGAGAGCTGTCCGCGGATGGCCCGCATGCAGCCCCTTCCTTGCCGCTCCACCTTCCCCTCATGGTGAGGAGCGCCGCCTCAGCGGCGCGTCTCGAACCATGAGGCCCGGAAAAACGCCGCGCGACCGCTCGCGCCGGCCCTAGCCCCCCAATCAGAAATCGGGTGGAGTGCCCTCCCCGGCCGCCCTACATCCGGAGTCATGATGACCCTCGCCATTCACGATTCCGCCCTGGCCAAGCCGGGCCCGCAACAATCCGCCGCGCTGCGCGACTACGACGCCGTGCGCCGCGCGATCGCGTTCATCTCGGAGCACTGGCGGCGGCAGCCGACCATCGAGGACATGGCCGACGCCGCCAGCCTGACGCCGGACGAGCTGCACCATCTGTTCCGGCGCTGGGCCGGGCTGACGCCGAAGGCGTTCATGCAGGCGCTGACGCTCGACCACGCCAAGGGCCTGCTGAAGGGCTCGGCCAGCGTGCTCGACGCCGCGCTCGACTCCGGCCTCTCAGGCCCCGGCCGCCTGCACGATCTGTTCGTCACCCACGAGGCGATGTCTCCAGGCGAATGGAAGACCGGCGGCGCCGGCACGACGCTGCGCTACGGCTTCCACCCCTGCCCGTTCGGCCTAGCGCTGGTGATGGCCACCCCGCGCGGCCTCGCCGGCCTCGCCTTCGCCGACCTCGGCGAGGAGGCTTCCGCGCTCGCCGACATGAAGAGCCGCTGGCCCCGCGCCGACTATATCGAGGACGTCCCCGGCACCGCCGGCCTCGCGCAACGCATCTTCGACAAGGGTATGTGGCGCCCCGAGCAGCCCCTGCGCGTCGTCCTGATCGGCACCGACTTCGAGGTCCGCGTCTGGGAAACCCTGCTCAAGATCCCCATGGGCCGCGCCGTCTGCTACTCGGACATCGCGACAAGGCTGGAGTCGCCAAAGGCCTCGCGCGCGGTGGGCGCGGCGGTTGGCAAGAACCCGATCTCCTTCGTGGTGCCGTGCCATCGCGCGCTAGGAAAGACAGGCGCGCTGACGGGCTATCACTGGGGCCTGACGCGCAAGCAGGCGATGATCGGGTGGGAGGCGGGGCAGGTGGGGATGGGGTAGGCCCGGGCAAGTGCCGTGTCGCCTTGCCAAGCGATGAAGCTGATGATGCCCCGGCTATCATCGTCCGAAGGCGGACGATCCAGTAACCACAGGCATCTCGGGTTTCACGACCGCCGCGGCGTACAAGATGCCCGCCTTCGCCGGGCATGACGGCGGAGTGAGACGGCACACATGTCGCCATTCGGCAGAGCGGTGATGAAGGCCTAGCTCTCTCCTCCGTCATTCCGGGGCGCGCGCAGCGCGAGCCCGGAATCCATGTCACGGCACGTTGCGTTGCGCGATGGATTCCGGGCTCGTCGCGCTTCGCGCGCCGCCCCGGAATGACGGGGAACTGACAGCGAGTTTTTCGCGTGTTGGAGTCTGTTGCGCATGGAACGTGTTGCAGCAACGCACGACAGCACGCCGCACCCATCGACGCGCAGTGATCCGCTCAACTTCACGGCTCAAACAGCAGGGGACGCGGTTGCGCGATCTCGCGGCGGGTGAGGCCCGAGCTCTGCATCTAACATGTCCCTCAGACAACGAGAGGGCGCAGGGAATGCCGGAT
>NZ_CAFJ01000156.1 GCF_000239795.1 Bradyrhizobium sp. STM 3809
GCGAGCTCGCGGCCAGCGTGATCACCGCCGCCAGGGCGGCGGTGATAAAGGTGAACCTTGCCCCCAATCCCCCGCGCCCCCCGGCGTCAGATCATGCCATCTCCACCAGCATCATGCGTCAGTCCTTGGCACGCTCGCAATAGGAGCCGTCCTCGGTCATCACAACAATGCGGGTGCCGACGGTAATGTGCGGCGGCACGCCGGTGCGGACGCCGTTGGACAGCACGGCCGGCTTGTAGGACGACGACGCGGTCTGGCCCTTGGTGACCGGCTCGGTGTCGACCACCTCGAGCGTGACCCGCTGCGGCAGCGCGATCGAGACCGGATTGGTGTCGTGCATCGACAGCTTGACGGTCATGTTCTCCTGGAGATACGCCGCCTGGGTGCCAACGACATCCTTCGGCACCTGGACCTGGTCGTAGGTCTCGGGGTTCATGAAGTGGAAGCCGTCCTGGTCTTCGTACAGGTAGGTGTAGTTGCGCTCCTCGATCGTGGCCTTCTCGACCTGGTCGGTGGTCTTGTAGCGCTCCGAGATCTTCACGCCGTCGCTGATTCGGCGCATTTCGATCTGGCTGACCGGGGTGCCCTTGCCGGGATGGATGTTCTCGGCGCTGACGACAACGTAGAGCTTGCCGTCTTGCTCAATGACGTTACCCTTGCGAATAGAGCTGGCGATGACTTTCAAAGCGGTTTTTCCTGATTCTGGGGCCCGGCAACGGGCAGAGCCGGGCGGCGGTCGGACGCCGGGTGCGGTTTCGGGGCGCAACATACTGATTTTGTCCGGCGTTGCCAGTCCCTTGGCCAGTCCTTCGGCCAGTCTTTTGCGGCCCTGGCGGATGGTCCGCTGATGTCGGCCGAGCCAGCCCCGTCCCCCTGGTGGTCGCCGCAGCGGCATGCCGACGTCAGGCCGTTCCTGCAGGCCAGGGCGGCGATCATGCGTGCGCTGCGGGCGTGGTTCGAGGAGCAGGGATTTACCGAGGTCGAGACCGGGATCCTGCAGGTCTCGCCGGGCAACGAGACCCATCTGCACGCGCCGGCCACCGCGCTGACGGGCCCCGATGGTACACCGCGCCAGAGGTATCTTAGAACCTCTCCGGAATTCGCCTGCAAGAAGCTGCTGGCGGCAGGGGAACGGCGGATCTTCGAGTTCGCCCGGGTGTTTCGCGATCGCGAGCGCGGCGACCTGCATCTGCCGGAATTCACCATGCTGGAGTGGTACCGGGCCGAGGCGGCCTACGACGCCATCATGGCCGACACCGTGGTCGTCATCGCCCATGCGGCTGAGGCGACAGGCATCCGGCAGTTCGGCTTCCGCGGCCGGACCGCCGATCCCTACGCCGAGCCCGAACTGCTGACGGTTGCTGGTGCGTTCGAGCGTCACGCCGGTATCGACCTGCTGGCGACGATCCACGCGCATGTGGGCAATCGCGACGCGCTGGCGGCAGCCGCGCAGGGCAAGATCCGGATCAGCGACGACGACACCTGGTCGGACCTGTTCAGCAAGATCCTGGTCGAGCATGTCGAGCCGCAGCTCGGCAACGGGCGGGTGACCGTGCTGTACGAGTATCCGACGCCGGAGGCCGCGCTGGCGCGGGTGGCGGCGGCCGACCCGCGCGTCGCCGAGCGGTTCGAGGTCTATGCCTGCGGCGTCGAACTCGCCAACGGCTTCGGCGAGCTCACCGATGCCGGCGAGCAGCGCCTGCGGTTCGAGCAGGAGATGGCCGAGAAGCAGCGGCGCTATGGCGAGCGCTACCCGCTCGACGAGGATTTCCTCGCCGCCGTGGCCGCCATGCCGCAGGCCAGCGGGGTCGCGCTCGGCTTCGACCGGCTGGTGATGCTGGCGGCCGGCGCGGTCAGGATCGATCAGGTGGTGTGGACGCCGCCGGCAGGTGAGCAGCGATGAACAGGATCGAACGTCCCACGACCTTGCGCAGCGCGGCCGATCTGGTCGCGCAAGGCCTCGCGGCTCCGGCCGAGCAGGCCGCGCTGGAGACCGTGGCGCAGCGCTACGCGGTCGCGGTGACGACGCATCTCGCCGACCTGATCGACAGCGACGATCCCGACGATCCGATCGCGCGCCAGTTCGTGCCGTCGGTGGACGAGCTGGTCGCGGCGCCCGGCGAGCGCGGCGATCCGATCGGCGACGATGCGCATGCGCCGGTGCCGGGCATCGTGCACCGCTATCCCGATCGCGTGCTGCTCAAGCTCGTGCATGTCTGCGCGGTGTATTGCCGCTTCTGCTTCCGCCGCGAGATGGTCGGACCCGGCAAGGACAATGCGCTGTCGGAGGACGCCTATCGTGCGGCGCTCGACTACATCCGGTCGCATGGCGAGATCTGGGAGGTGATCCTCACCGGCGGCGATCCCTTGATGCTGTCGCCGCGGCGGCTCAAGGAGATCATGGCCGACCTCGCCGCGATTGATCATGTCAAGATCATCCGCATCCACACGCGGCTGCCGGTCGCCGATCCCGCCCGCATCACGCCGGCGCTGGTCCATGCGCTGAAAGCCGAGGGTGCGGCGACCTGGGTCGCACTGCATGCCAACCATCCGCGCGAGCTGAGCCCCGACGTGCGCGCTGCGTGCGCCCTGCTGATCGACGGAGGCATCCCGCTGGTCAGCCAGTCGGTGCTGCTGCGCGGCGTCAATGACGACGCGGCAACCTTGGAGGCCCTGATGCGTGCCTTCGTGGAGACCCGCATCAAGCCGTATTATCTCCACCATGGCGACCTTGCGCCGGGCACCGCGCATCTGCGCACCACGCTCGCAGAGGGGCAGGCGCTGATTCGGGCGCTCCGCGGGCGGGTCTCCGGCCTGTGCCAGCCCGACTACGTGCTCGACATTCCCGGCGGCTACGGCAAGGCGCCGGTCGGACCGCAATACATCACTGCCGAGGATTCTGTTGCGCAGGATCATGTCGCAGCTCTGCAAACCCGCTATCGTGTGGTTGACTATTGCGGCGAGGCGCACCTCTATCCGCCCGCCGGGGAATGAAGTGATCGGCCGATTCCGCTGACACGGAGGAGCAACATGAAGACACTTGCGATGAAGAGACTTCCGATGAAGCCGCTTGCGATCGCGATGGGGCTCCTGATGCTGGTGGCCGACGGCACGGTGCTGGCGCAGAGCAGCGGCAGTGGCACCGGTAGCGGTGCCCGGGGGAGCGCTGAGGCCCCCAGGGGCCATCGTCAGCCGCGGCCGAGCGATCTGCCGAAGGCCGACCAGGCTGAGGACAGCTCGATGAGCGGCAACATGAGCAAGGAAGACCGCGAGCTCGATCGCAAGATCAAGAGCATCTGCCGCGGCTGCTGAGCCGAGATCGTACGGCGCGCGCGGGGCGCGCCGCACCAAGCGTCTGAGCGCGCTACGCGGAGCGCTCGCGAACGGCCTGCCCCCGCGCGGCTCGCCGGGCGGAAACCGCTTCGGCCAGCTGCTCCAGCACCTCGACCGTCGTGTCCCAGCCGATACAGCCGTCGGTGATGCTCTGGCCGTAGGTCAAGGGCACGCCGGGCTTGACGTCTTGGCGGCCGGCGACGAGATGGCTCTCGATCATCACGCCCATGATGCGCTGCTCGCCGTTCGCCAGCTGGCCGGCGACGTCGGCGGCGACCAGCGGCTGGTTCTCCGGCTTCTTGCTCGAATTGGCGTGGCTGGTGTCGATCATCAGCCGCGCCGGCAGGCCGGCCTTGACCAGCTCGGCGGACGCCTGCTCGACATGAGCGGCGTCGTAGTTCGGGCCGGCGCCGCCGCGCAGGATGATGTGGCAGTCCTCGTTGCCGGTGGTCGCCGCGATGCCCGAGCGGCCGCCCTTGGTCACCGCCATGAAATGATGCGGATGCGCGGCGGACTTCACCGCATCCGAGGCGATGCGGATGTTGCCGTCGGTGCCGTTCTTGAAGCCGACCGGACAGGACAGGCCGGAAGCGAGCTCGCGATGGATCTGGCTCTCGGTGGTGCGCGCGCCGATCGCGGCCCAGGCGACGAGGTCGGCGATGTATTGCGGCGTCGTCATGTCGAGGAATTCGCATCCCGCCGGCAGGCCGAGATTGTTGACGGCGGAGAGTACGTTGCGCGCCAGCCTCAGGCCCTTGTTGATGTCGAATGAGTTGTCGAGATCGGGATCGTTGATCAGGCCTTTCCATCCGACAGTCGTGCGCGGCTTCTCGAAATAGACGCGCATGACGATCTCCAGCCGGTCGCCGAGGCGCTCGCGCAAGCTGGCCAGCCGCCCGGCGTAGTCGAGCGCGGCCTTCGGATCATGGATGGAGCAGGGGCCGACGATGACCAGCAGGCGGTCGTCGGTGCCGGTCAGGATGGCGTGGATGGCGTTGCGCGCGGCCATCACCACGCGGGTGGCGGTGAGGGTGCGCGGAATCTCGCCCATCACCTCCAGGGGCAGGCTCAATTCCTTGATTTCCTTGATGCGCAGATCGTCTGTCGTACTCAGCACGGCGGGCTCCTGGTGTCACTTGAAGGGCACCTGCCGGCAATAAAAAAGCCGCCAGGTCTGGCGGCTTGTTCGGAGTTCTTGCTGCAATGTGTCAGATTGAGCGCGATCCTCCCGCCGCCAGCGAGCTGTCGTAGCTAAAGTACCAATAATAGCTGATGGCGGCGTCGATCATGTTCGTCCTATAGCGGCCGCGGCGCCGCTTGTCATCCCAAAAATGGAAGCTCCCGGCTCAGGCGCTGCGGGCTGCGAGCGCCATGCCGATCATCGACAGGCCGCCGAACAACAGATTGATGCCGACCAGGAGGCCGATCGCCCAGGTCGCCGTGCCCGGCAGACCGGAGATGATGATGCCGGCGATGGCGATGTCGACGAGTCCAGAGATCGCGAGCCAGGACCAGCGGCCGGACAGCTCGCGCCGGTGCTCCAGCGCATACATGATCGTGGCGACGCCCTCGGCGAGGAAATAGACGCCGATCACGACCGTCAGGGTCAGCGTGCCCTGGATCGGCTGCGCCACCAGGATGATGCCGGCGATGATGGCCAGCGCCGCCGACAGCAGTGACCACCAGAAGCCGGGCATGCCGCGGGCCCAGAAGGTCAGCGCGAGGCCGGCGACGCCCGAGATTAGGAACATCCAGCCGAGGAAGATCGTGACCGCCAGGCTCGCCAGCGGGGTCAGGACCATGGCGAGAAGGCCGAGCACCGCGAGCAGGATGCCCTCGATCAGAAAGGCCTTCCAATGCGCGCGCACGGCCGCGCTCATCTGCGACCTCATGCGATCGAGTTCGGGCGGAATCGTATCCTGGGGCAGGGTCATTGATCGTCACTCCGGCACGGTCGCGGCGCTGGCCGCCGCGGCTGCCTGTCCTCGCAAATGGTGTGGAACCCCGGCGCGGACAAGCGCGCGCGGCGCGTTTCGTTGCAACAGAGCCCTGCGGCCGGCGCCTAGGCCGTGGTCCGCATGCGGTTGCGGCCGAACACATAGACCGTCGTTGTGACAATCAGGAGGGCCGCTCCGAGAAGAATGGCCGTCAGCCCCAGGGGAACCAGGACACCGGCGACGTTGCGGTCGGGGTTGAGCAGCCAGTGCCGGATCGAGGTCAATACGAAGCCGAGGCCGATGAAGCCGGCGGCGCCGCCGAGCAGCAGCAGCGCCCACATCCGGCGCAGCTGGCTCAGCCGGTCCCGTGCCAGCTGGGTGCGCGGCGTGTGGTGATGCGCGACCCGGCGCACCAGCCGCACCGCGAGCCCGATCGAGGAGAAGCCGATCAGGACGCTGACAGCACCGAGCCAGAGCCGCGAGGTCGGATCGAGGCTGGACGCCCGTTGCAGCAGCAGCAGCGGATAGTCGAACGCCGCATGCAGCATCACCGGGGCGGCCAGCACCAGCGCCCAGCTCGACATCCGCGCCCAGTCCCGATTGTGCCGGTTGGCGCCGAGCGCCGTCGAGGTGCGCGCGATCGCCAGATAGGCGCCGGCGATGATGCCCAGCGCCCCGTGGAACGGGACGGTGAGCACGCTGCGCAGGATTGCCAGGGAGCGCCACATCTCGGCGTGCTGGACGAGGTAGGCGAGGTTCTCGTAGGCGGCAAAGCCGAGACCCACGGCCGCGCCATAGAACACCGTATCCATGGCATTGCCGACCTGCCGGCGCCGCGACCAGAGAGCCGCGATCACCGCCACCTTGGCGATTTCCTCCGGCAGGGCGACGCTGAACAGCGCGCGGGCCGCCTGCGCGATCCAGGGATTTTCGATCGCCAGGCCGACATTCTGGAACGGCGCCCGGATGATGCCGAGCAGCAGCACGCTGGCGGCGCCGAGCAGGAAGGCGGTCCAGATCTTGAGCGGCGGACCTGAATTGTCACCGGCGGCGACCACCAGCCAGAGGATCAGCAGCGCAGGCGCGATCGCCGCCGTTCCGACCACGGTCGCCAGCGCTTCGAGCAGGTTGATTTGCGATGGCAGGTAGGCCATGGTCTCCGATCATCCGATGCTGGACGAAGCCCAGCGCTTCACCTCCCGCGCCTCGCATGGATTTGACATCGCTCCATGGCGGCCGGGCAAGAGCTACATGTCGGCAAGAACAGCCGTCCATCAAGGCATCACCGCGGATGATTTGGCGCGGACACGCGGTCGCGCAAGCAGCGCCGCCGTTCCGATCACCGCCTCAGCGGACCCGGGAGTTCCTCGACGTCGCGCCGTCGCCGTCACGCGTCGGCTGGCGCGGCTCCGAAGGCGTCCAGACGTCGGTCCGTCCCGGGGCCGGTGCCTGGGCGGTCGTCGGCGTTTCGACGCAGCTCAGCCGCGGCGTGGGATCCGCCACGCGCCGGCACTCCAGCCCCTCGGCATGAGCGGCCTGGCCGATGGCCAGCGTGGCAAGGACGAACGCAAGTACTCTCATGATGCCCCTCGTCTCCGGCGAGGCGCGGCCTGTGAAGCCGATCGCCGAGCCTCTCCTTAAGCCTCAACTCAAAATTTGACTGAAGCCTCGGCGCAATCCGATCGCGCCAGCGATGCCTGCCATAGTTCGCCGCGAAAGTGTGCAAATGTTTGACCAATCTCGCCGAGATTCAAATTTCCTGGCCGGGATCGAAGTGCGAATGCGGCGCATTGCGCGCAGGACGGGAGCGTGTCGTCGGCCGCAAGCAGCTGCGCTGGAAGCTGGCATCAGTCACCCGCCCCGGCACGCGCGGCGAGCGGCGCCGCTCCGGCAAATGCCCGGAACCGTGCAGGCTCCCTGATCTAAATCAACGAACGGTCCGCTCAACTGGGCTTTGGTCGGGCCCGAAACGGACCTTTGAGGGCGTGCTGCAACGCTGGCGCGGGCCGGGCAGGGGAAGGACGATCAGGATGAACTACGACAGCTATTTCGACCGTGCCCTCGCCCAGTTGCACCAGGAACGCCGTTACCGCGTGTTTGCCGACCTCGAGCGCCTCGCCGGCCGGTTTCCGCGCGCGATCTGGCATTCGCCCGAGGGGCCGAAAGACGTCGTCATCTGGTGCTCCAACGACTATCTCGGCATGGGCCAGCATCCGAAGGTGATCGGCGCCATGATCGATGTCGCCGCGCGCATGGGAACCGGCGCCGGCGGCACCCGCAACATCGCCGGCACCAACCATCCGCTGGTCGAGCTCGAGCGCGAGCTTGCCGATCTCCACGGCAAGGAGGCGGCGCTGGTCTTCACCTCCGGCTACGTCTCCAACGAGACCGGCATCTCGACGATCGCCAAGCTGCTGCCGAACTGCCTGCTGCTGTCGGATGCGCTCAACCACAATTCGATGATCGAAGGCGTGCGCAAGGCCGGCACCGAGAAGCAGGTCTGGCGGCACAACGACCTCGCACATCTGGAGGAGTTGCTGGCCGCGGCCGATCCGGACCGGCCCAAGCTGATCGTCTGCGAGAGCCTGTATTCGATGGACGGCGACGTCGCACCCTTGCATCGGATCTGCGATCTCGCCGAGCGCTACGGTGCGCTCACCTATGTCGACGAGGTTCACGCGGTCGGCATGTACGGCCCGCGTGGCGGCGGCATCGCCGAGCGCGATGGCGCAATGGCGCGGATCGACCTCCTCGAGGGCACGCTCGCCAAGGCGTTCGGCTGCCTCGGCGGCTACATCGCCGCCAACGCCAATCTGATCGACGCCGTCCGCTCCTACGCGCCGGGCTTCATCTTCACGACGGCCTTGCCGCCGCCGGTCTGCGCCGCCGCGACGGCGGCGATCCGCCACCTGAAGACCTCGCAATGGGAGCGCGATCGCCATCAGGATCGGGCGGCGCGGCTGAAGGCGGTGCTGAACGCGTCAGGCCTGCCGGTGATGCCCTCGGATACCCACATCGTGCCGGTGCATGTCGGCGATCCCGAGAAGTGCAAGACCGCCTCGGACCTGCTGCTGTCCGAGCACGGCATCTACATCCAGCCGATCAACTACCCGACCGTGCCGCGCGGCCTGGAGCGGCTGCGCATCACGCCGTCGCCCTACCATGATGACGGCCTGATCGATGCGCTCGCCGAGGCGCTCGTCGACGTCTGGGACCGGCTCGGTCTGCCGCGCGCGGCGCAGGCGATGGCCGCGGAGTAGGTCCGTCCGGCTGATTTGTCACGTCGACCTGTCAGTTTGATCTGCCGCAATGCCGCCCGCGTCCGCGCGGGCGTAATGTTCTCCAAACGGGGAACATGCCGGTTGGGTAGGACCCGGCCGGCGCAAAGAGGCGGCCATGGCAAAGATCATCGAGGCGCTGCTGCAGGAGCACGAGAATCTCGAGAAGCTCCTTTCGGTGCTCGAGCATGAGCTGGAGCTGTTCGATCACAATCGGCGGCCCGACTACGACATCCTGCAAAGCATCATCGCCTATTTCGAGGACTATCCGCAGCGCTGTCATCATCCCAAGGAGGAGATGATCTTCGGCAAGCTGCGCGCGCGCGATCCGGCGGCCGCCGCGACCTACGGCAATGTCGACGACGAGCACGTGACCGAGGCGCAGCGGCTGCGCCGCTTTGCCGACGCGGTCAACGCGGTCCTGGCGGACCAGGAGATCCTGCGCGAGAGCTTCCATGCCGCCGTGCTCGAGTTCATCGACAGCCAGCGCGAGCATCTGCGCAAGGAGGAAACGCTGCTGTTTCCGGCAGCCCTGCGCGCGCTTCAGCCGGAGGACTGGGCCGACATCGATGCCCGCATGTCCGACGAGAAGGACCCGCTGTTCGACGGCGAGGTCGCCGAGAAATTCCACAATCTGGAGCGGACGATCCTGCGCTGGGAGCAGGAGGCGGAGCAGGCGCGCGCCGCAGCGGGGTGAGGGACACTCTGTCTCACGGACGCTTTGTCTCAATTGCGCCTGTTGGCCGGACGGCTATAGTTCCCGCTCGTGGGGGCAGGCTCTCTTTCACGGAGTTGGCTATGACCGCGTCGAACACTGGGCTCGAGCCGGTCCGAGCGACGTCGGCCGGACGGGCGGCTGGCCGCAACAGTCCGGCGCAGACGCCGATGTCGCAGCAGAGTTCATTCGGCTGCCATGGCTATGACGTTCATCCGCAGGAGTTCGTGCGGCTGTCGGGCTGCCAGGAGCTCAAGCTGCGTCGCGAGAAGAAGCGGGCCTTGATCCTGAGCTGAGCGCTCAGCGGGCGGCGTGGCGTGCGCACCGGGCCACGTCCGCAGGATCGCTCCGCGAGGCGCATTGCGTCGCTTCATGATGACGCTGGTCCCGTCGTGGCGCTCGGTTGCCGTGCATCGTGACGTTGTCTGTCGCACGGCTGCATATGCATTAATCCATCATTAACCAAGTCGCGCGACCCTGGTCGCA
Organism: Bradyrhizobium sp. STM 3809; assembly: GCF_000239795.1. Classification (GTDB taxonomy): domain Bacteria; phylum Pseudomonadota; class Alphaproteobacteria; order Rhizobiales; family Xanthobacteraceae; genus Bradyrhizobium. The sequence continues at coordinate 9,750 of NZ_CAFJ01000156.1, forward strand.
TACTCCCCCAGGAGTGCGACGGAACCGGACGGCCGGAGCCGGCAGTCGCGACAAGAGGCCGGCGGCGTAACGCCCGCCGGCCTTTTTGCGTCGGCTGCTCAGCGGAGGATGCCGCCACCGCGCTGGCTCAGTTGCGCCGCGCCAGCGAGCGCAGGAAGCCCTGGTATTCCTCGTTCAATTCCATGTCGACGGCCGGCGCGAGCCGCAGCAGCACGTTCGCGATGAAAGCCTGATCGTTGCGCGGCTCCGCCAGGACGTCGCGCAGCACCGGGACGTTGTCCTCGATGTGATGCAGGAAGGCGACGCCCTTGTCGGCGGTTTCGGTCCAGCGCGCCCGCGTCCATTTCGCCAGCGGATACATGATCTCGTGGATGAAATTCGACTTGCGCGCCTTTTCGAAGAAGCGCAGGCCCGCGCTCCAATTCTCCTTGGCGCGCAGCGGCGGCGGCGGCAGATCGCCTGTCAGCATCTTCTTGCCGGCCTGGCCGACGAAATCGTCGAGCGTGGTCGGCGCATCGATCGTGGCGCGGAAGTGCCACAGTGCGAACGAGCCGGGAAAGTCCGGGCCCATCTGGTCGAGCAGGGCGGTCTCGACCTTGTCGACGGCAGCCTTGTCGCCCTTCAGCGCCGCGGTCATCGCAAACGCAAACAGCGCGTCGTTGCCGACCTCGTGCACGCCGCCGGTCTTGAGCTGCGCGGCCGACAAGGCCGGCGTCCTGCCATCGGCCGGCACCGTCGCTTCGCCGGCGCGCTGCGCCTTGATGAACGCCGTGATCTCCAGCCATCCCATCAGGTTGGCAATGAAGGCGTCAGGATCGACATGGACGATGGCGAGGTTGAGCGGCTCCTTGCGTGTCCTCAGCTCCGTCAGGTCGGTCATGTGCCACTCCGTCGTCGCATCTCGCCGCCGCGACTGTGGCCCTGTCGCTTTCGCGACAAAGGTGGCGCAGTCGACGATGTCTCCGCGAGGCAGGCAGCAAGAAGGGTGCCATCGTTTTGCGCGCGCGGACGCGAGGCGGGCGGAACAAGTCTTGCTCAGCTCGATCCCCAAACGACGATTTCATCGCGAGCACGAGGAGGCACCGCGCATGTTCACCCGCGTCTGCAAGGCCGATACGATCGATGAAGGCGGCATGCGCCTGGTCATCGCCGACGCCCAGCTGATCATCCTGGCCTGGCCCGACAATGGGGAGCTCAAGGCGTTCCAGGGCATCTGCCCGCACACCGCCGCGCCGATGGAGGAGGCGGGCTTCGATGGCCGCGTGCTGAGCTGCCCGGTGCACAACTGGACCTGGGACGCGCTGACCGGCGAGCCCGTGCATCCGCCGGAGAGCGCGCTGGCCGAGTATCCGCTGAAGGTTGAGGACGGCATCGTCTATATCGACACCGACGGGATCTCGCCGAAATTTGCGGCCCGTTGAGCATGGCGGATGGCGGCCGGTAAAGACGTCCACGGGCGGCTTGCCCGAGCGCGCAAACGCCTCTATACGTTCGGCGCGCGCGGCGCGGAATCATCCCCGATGGTTCAGCCGGCCTCGCAGATCATGGTCGCAAGACACTGATTTGGTGAAGGTTTTCAGAGAAGCGCGCAAACGGCGATAGCGCCGGGCCCCGTGCCTCCGCGGTATCGTACGTCGTGCTCCCTTCGTCTATCGGTTAGGACGCCACCCTTTCACGGTGGAGAGAGCGGTTCGATTCCGCTAGGGAGCGCCATTCCCCGGATCAACATCGAGATCATGTTTTCTTGGGCGGGATCACACCGCTCGGGACTGAGCACGATCCGGAAGGCGAGTGACCCTCGGGCACTCGGTTCGATCGGACCGATTTCAGAATTCGGGCAGCGAGCCGAGCGGGCCACGCGGGGGCTTCAGCGCACGCAGACGGCATCGACATACGAATCGCCGTTCGGCGCGTTCGATCGGCCTACGATGCGAAACGCGCCTCCACATTCCTTCTTCAAAAGGTCCATGGCGTTGCGTTCGTTGTAGGACTGCTGCAGTCCGCCATTGTAATAGGAGACCTCGACGTTGTCTCCTGTGTGATAAACAACTGAAGGCTGCGCAAAGACCGTCGATTGAACGAGGCCCCCGGCGAGGCCGTTCCCGCCATTATCGGTCATGCAGCCGCTCACCAACAGCATCAAGGCAATGATCAAACCAAACCGCATCGCGTCCCCCATGTTGACAGATATGAACGCAACTTGGGAGCGAGATCAATCTCGGCCGAACGCCGAGCTGTCGTTTGCCAGGGGGAGCCCACAGACGAAAATCGCTCTCTCTGGAGAGGCGGTCCGAACCACTCGCGCGCATTGAGTGGCAGGCGATCACCGATCAGGTCGCGGCGCGGGTGCAGAACGGTCGAGGGTTAATATTTCATGGAGGCTGTTGCGCGGCGCGGAGTGTCGATCCCATCGCGCTACCGCTGTCCTTCGAAGCCTGTTCCCGCTGATGTCTGTTCTCCCTAGGACCGCTCCGCGCGAGGTATCGCAGGCCGGCTCCAGTCCGATCAACCCTCCATTAGGGTCCTTGCCGTACTGCAGCAGGCGAGCAGGAGCAGGATGATGGCCGCGACCAAGAAGCGGGAAGCCCGCAAGTCGATGAGGCAGCCGGCGTGGATCACGCTGGATGGCGGTTTCGCCGTGCGCCATTGCCTGGTTCAGGACATCTCCAGCGCCGGCGCGAAGCTGACCCTTGAGGATGCGGTGGCGCTGCCTGCCACGATCCGGCTCGCCTTCGCCCGGGACGCGCGCACCGGGCGGCTGTGCCAGGTGGTCTGGCGCCGCGGCAGCTCGGTCGGCGTCAAGTTCATCGGCAAGTAGCGCATCCGCCGTCGCGTCGTCGCCATCGACGCGCTATCAAGCGGCATGAGCAGATCTTTCATTCTCGGCATCATCGCGTCGCGGGCCATCGCGGCCCCCGCATCCGCCGGCTCGCCGGGGTCGTCGCTGCTTGCGCCCAATTCCGCTGCGGCCAGTGAGGCTTCGACGACCAGCAAGCCGCCGGCGACCAGAAGGCCGGCATCCCGTCCCGGTGCAGCGAATCCTTGCGCATCCTTCGGCGCCAATTTCGTTCGCGTCGAAGGCACCGACACCTGCGTGAAAGTCGGCGGGGCTCTGCGCTTCGAGACGGGCGCCTCTGTCGGGCGCTGACGCCCTCACGACAGCGGCGGCGCGATGTGCCGGATGAAGGCCGGCCGCTGCGCGATGCGTTCGTACCAGCGCGCCAGGCTCGGCAGCTCCGGCTTGATCACGCCCTCGACCCCGAACCAGCGCCGCGCATAGGCGCCGAGCGCGATGTCGGCCAGCGTGAAGCTTTCGGCTTCGACATGGCTGCGTGTGGCGAGATGGGCGTCGAGAATGCGCCACATCGCCGCGGCCTCATCGGCGGCCTTCTGCAGCGCGATCATGTCGCGCTGCGCAGGCGGGGTGCGTACCAGGCCCCAGAACAGCGGGCGCTCGATCGGCTGCACCGTCGAGAGCGTCCAGTCGAGCCAGCGCTCGACGGCGGCGCGATGGCGCGGCTGCGCCGGATAGAGCGGGGTGTCACCGCCATGGGCGAGGCAGAGATAGCGCATGATCGCGTTGCTCTCCCACAGCACGAAATCGCCATCGACCAGCGTCGGGATGCGGCCGTTCGGATTCATCGCGAGATAATCGGCGTCGTTGTTGCGGCCGAACTGCATGCCGGCATCGATGCGGTGAAAATCGAGGTCGAGCTCGGCCAGACACCACAGCACCTTCTGCACGTTGACGGAATTTGGCCGTCCCCAGATCGTCAGTTGCGTCGCGGTGGGCACGTTCGGCTCCTGTGATGATCCCATGTCGCTGTTCGTCTTGATAGCGCATCTCACGCAAAAAGCCCCGCTTCTGGCGGGGCTTTTCGGTTGAACGCGTCGCGCGGTCAGTCGTGCTCTCGATCGTTCCCGGCCGTCATCGGCCGAAGAACAGCCACAGCAGAATGATCACCGGGATCGGCACGCCCAACAACCACAGCAAGATTCCTCGACCCATCTCGGCCTCCTCGTATCCTCTCCGTCAATCGGAGCGACAACGCGAGGGTGGCCTCGATGTTCCGGCCCTGATGCGGCCGATGAGAGCCGTGCGGCGCCTACCAATGCCCGGTGTTCGGCATCGACAGCCAGGGCTCGGCCGGCGCCTTGGGTTCGCCCTTCTGCAGCAGCTCGATCGAGTGCAGGTCGGGCGAGCGGACGAACGCCATGTTGCCGTCGCGCGGCGGCCGGTTGATGGTGATGCCGAGCTTCATCAGCCGATCGCAGGTGGCGTAGATGTCGTCGACCTCGTAGGCGAGGTGGCCGAAGAAGCGGTCCTCTCCGTACTTCTCCTCGTCCCAATTGTAGGTGAGCTCGACCAGCGGCGCGCCGCGCGTCGGCGGCAGGCTCTTCAGCAGGTGTTCATCCTCGGGTGCGCAGAGAAACACCAGGGTGAAGCGGCCCTTGTCGTTGTCGATCCGGCGCACCTCCTTGAGGCCGAGCGCATCGGAATAGAATTTGAGCGCGACGTCGAGATTGCGCACGCGCAGCATGGTGTGAAGATAACGCATCGTTCCTTGTCTCCCTGAGCTTCAGGCGGATGTTCAACGACCGCCTGCGGACGGCGATCCATAGCAGCAATCGGCTCGCTTGCGCAGCAAGACCGAGCCGCCAACGATGCGCGCTCGCGCGGATGTGTCGGGCGGCCAACGATGCAGCGATCGGTTCGGACGCGCGCGAATCGCTGTTTTCAGCCGTGATTCGCAGGGCCGGCGAACCGGCGCGATGCGGCCGCATACGGGTTTTTCAGCGCGTTTTGCCGGTCATGTGCGGCCAAAATCACGCAGGAGCGTCGAAAATGCCTGGAAATATAGGGGAAAATGAATCGCATGCTCCATTCGATCGGCATCGCAGCTTGACTTCTCCGCGCTCCGTTGGAATTTTGGCGCCGCTGTGGGTGCTTCGGGGCCCCTTGAAATGCAGGAGAATCCCGAAAATCGCGGGGTGCTACACCACCAGACGACTGAAGTCCCGGCTGTGCAATGCAGCCAGAAAACCCCGACCAGTCTGCGCAGCAATGCGCTGATAGCCGCGCAGTCGTCACGTCATTCATCGGTACCAATCATAAGGAGATACGATGGCTACCCAACTCTCGAAGTCGCAACTCATCGAGAAGATCGCGACCACCACCGAGCTGTCCAAGCGTGACGTCAAGAACGTCATGGAGACGCTGACCGACGTCGGCCACAAGGAGCTGAAGAAGAACGGCGTGTTCCTGGTGCCGGGCTTCGCGAAGTTCGTCGTCGTCAAGAAGCCGGCCGTCAAGGCGCGCAAGGGCACCAACCCCTTCACCGGCGAAGAGATGATGTTCAAGGCCAAGCCGGCCCGCAAGATCGTGCGCGCGCGCCCGGTCAAGGCCGCCAAGGACGCGGTCGCCTGATCCTGCCCCGGCAGTTCGAATGCACGGCAAGGCCCCCTGAGAAGGGGGCCTTTTCGTTGCGGGATGTGTCCCGGTCATGCGGTCCACGATCGAGACATCGCGCGGCGCGGTCGCGGCCGGCGCGCTCTGCGCGGGCGCCCAAACGACAGCAGCGCCAGCGCGACGGAATATCTTCGTCGCGTGGCGCCACCCTCGAACACTGGGCCCTGAAATCCCCAGTACTCATGTGTCTGGGCAGCCGGCCAAAGGTTCAAGCCGGCAGGCAATGATTTGGCGGCAGGCGAAGACATGTTGTCCCACCGGATCGCGGTACCCGTCCGGATCGTCCGCGCGGCGCGAGCCCCGGGCGGAATGCCGCATGATCCCTGGGGACAAGCGGGGCTTTGTTGCGCAGCAAGCCGTTGAATAAATTCTCAAAAGATTGGAGCGCCCGGGCTGTGGATATGCTGCGGATCGCCTGTGGACAGAGCGGCAAGGATTCTGGCGATAGCGGCGGTTGACTCAGGTGTCGCCGGCCTCGTCGCGGCTCATATCCGCAGTCGCGCCGGCGCTGTCGGCATGAGGGCGGGATGCGATCACGACGAACCCGCCATAGCCGATGATGTTGACCAGAAGTTCGAACCAGGATGCCATTCGCCGATCCACCGAGACGACGGAAAACGCCTGACGGTGCGCTTGGTTCCCGCAGGCCCGGCATCGCCGCGAGCT
>NZ_CAFJ01000155.1 GCF_000239795.1 Bradyrhizobium sp. STM 3809
ACCCCTCACCCGGCTCGCGCCCGCTCCGCGAGCGCGATCCACCCTCTCCCACAAGGGGAGAGGGTGCACCGCCGCCTTGGTCAGAGAATTGTGCGCGTCAGGCATCAACGACCGTGATCCTCAGCTCTTCTCCGGCTGCCGGGCCAGCCGCTCCAGCAGCCGCTTGATCTCGCGGTTCTGCTCGCCCTGGCCGTCGGCCCATTCGCGGATCATCTGCTGCTCGGTGCGCATGTGCGCGACCAGGCCCTGGATCGCCTCGGCGAGGTTGGCCATGGCCGCGGTGGCGCCGCGGTTGGAGCCTTCCTCCATGGCCGTGCGCAGCCGTTCGATCGCCACCGAGAGGTCGGCGCCGGTGTCGCCGCTGCCGCCATATTCGCGCACCGTGCCGGCGAGCCAATCCTCCAGGTCGGTGTAAAAGCGGTTCTGCGCCTGGCTCGACTGCAAGTCGAGGAAACCCAGGATCAGCGAGCCGGCGAGGCCGAACAGCGAGGACGAGAACGAGATGCCCATGCCGCTCAGCGGCGCGGCGAGGCCGCCTTTCAGGGTGTCGAACAGCGCGCCGGCGTCGCCGCCGACCTTCAGGCCGTCGATGACCTTGCCGACCGAGCCGACCGTCTCGATCAGGCCCCAGAAGGTGCCGAGCAGGCCGAGGAAGACCAGGAGCCCGGTCATGTAGCGCGAAATGTCGCGGGCCTCGTCGAGGCGGGTGGCGATGGAGTCGAGCAGGTGGCGCATGGTCTGCTGCGAGATCGACATCCGCCCGGTGCGCTCGCGGCCGAGGATGGCGGCCATCGGGGCCAGCAAGGTCGGGTGGCGGGGCACCGCCAGGCCGGGATCGGCGATGCGGAAATTGTTGACCCAGGAGACCTCCGGATAGAGCCGGATGACCTGCCGGAAGGCCAGGATGACGCCGATCAGGAGCACCACTCCGATCAGCGCGTTCAGGCCGGGATTGGCGAAGAACGCCAGGATGATCTGCTTGTACAGGACGACCCCGACCAGGGCGCACAGCACCAGGAACACCAGCATCCGCACCAGGAAGATCCGGGGGGTCGACAGTTTGGTCGGTTCGACTGACATCGCGGAGCGGGGAGGGGAGCCTTGAGGCATTGTCGATGACATCCGTTGCGGGGGGACCGGTCCCGAAGATCCACTATGGCATAGCAGGGTCGGGAGACCAGCCGCGACCGGCGCAATCCCCGTCTCCTGCCCGGAACTGTGGCTGAAACCGGCGGACACCCGCGGCGTAGTTAGTCCCGTGGCTCATTTCTAGCTGGAATGCCCGGGCTTTGTCATGACCGTCGTTGAAGTTCTGCTGGCGCTGCTGATGCTTTCGCTGGCCCTTTCCCTCCTGATGGCGGGCGCCTGGGTGGTGCAGCAGCGCACCGGGAATTCCGGCTGGGTCGACACGATCTGGACATTTTCCGTCGGCCTGGTCGGGGCGGTGGGCGCGATCTGGCCCGTGGCGGGCGCAGCGCCCAACGCACGGCAATGGCTGGTTGCAGTGCTGGTGGCGGTATGGTCGCTGCGGCTGGGCGGTCATGTCGCGGCCCGCAGCCGCGGCATTTCGGACGATCCGCGCTATGCCGAGTTCGCCCGGCAATGGGGCGATGCCGCGCCGCGGCGGATGTTCGTGTTCCTGCAGCAGCAGGCCTGGGGCGCCATCCCGCTGGTGTTCGCGATGTTCGTCGCCGCCCACGCCCCGGCCGCCGACCTGCGCGTGCAGGACTATCTCGGCATCCTCGTGCTGTTCATCGGCATCGCCGGCGAGGGACTGGCCGATGCCCAGCTGAAGGCGTTCCGGACCGACCCGGCCAACAAGGGCAAGGTCTGCGACATCGGCCTGTGGCGCTGGTCGCGCCATCCCAACTATTTTTTCGAGTGGGTGTGCTGGCTCTCCTACCCCGTCATCGCGTTGTCATTCGACAACCCCTGGGGGATCGCCAGCCTGCTGGCGCCGCTGCTGATGTACTACATCCTGGTGCACGTCACCGGCATCCCGCCGCTGGAGGAGCAGATGCTGCGCTCGCGCGGCGACCGCTACCGCGCCTACCAGGCGCGCACCAGCGCCTTCTTTCCCCTGCCGCCAAGTCCTGTCGGAAAGTAACGGAGCCACCGCATGAGCTTCATCTCGACCATCATCGGCGCGGCGGAGCGTGTGCCGCTCCCCGACGCCGTCATCCGCGCGGCGATCTACGAATTGTGCGCGCGCACCGCGACGCGGTTGAACGGTCCGACTGCGATGGGCGACGCCGAGTTCGCCCGCCTGCTGACCACGCGCCCGATCGCGGAGCATACCGACGCGGCGAATGCGCAGCACTACGAGGTGCCGGCCGCGTTCTTCGCCCGGGTGCTCGGGCCGAACCGCAAATATTCCTGCTGCTTCTACAAGGAGCCGGTCTCGACCCTGCAGGAGGCGGAGGAGGAGGCGTTGCGGAAGACCGTGGCCAATGCCGATCTGCAGGATGGCCAGACCATCCTCGAGCTCGGCTGCGGCTGGGGCTCGCTGTCGCTGTTCATGGCCCGCCAGTTCCCGCATGCGAAGATCACCGCGGTCTCGAATTCGCATTCGCAGCGCCGCGCGATCGAGGAGATGGCGGCGCAGCGCGGCCTGCTCAATCTGCGCGTCATCACCGCGGACATGAACGCGTTCGCGCCCGACGGAGGCTTCGACCGCGTCGTATCGGTGGAGATGTTCGAGCACATGATGAACTGGCGCCAGCTGTTGTCGCGCGTCCGGTCGTGGCTGAAGCCCGATGGCCGGCTGTTCATGCACATCTTCACCCATCGGACCGGCTCCTATCTGTTCGACCGCAACGATCGCGAGGACTGGATCGCGCAGCACTTCTTCACCGGCGGCATCATGCCGAGCCACGGCTTGATCCGGCAGTTCAACGATCTGTTCGCGGTGGAGAAGGAGTGGCGCTGGAGCGGCACGCATTATCAGCGCACGGCCAAGGACTGGCTCGCCAATTTCGACGCCGATCGCGACCGCATTCTCGAGGTGCTGCAGCCGGTCTATGGCGACGACACCGCGCTGTGGATGCGCCGCTGGCGCTGGTTCTTCCTGGCCACCGCGGGTCTGTTCGGCCATGACGAAGGCCGCGAATGGGGCGTCAGCCACTATCGTCTGCGGCCCACCGGCTGAGCGCGAACTGATGAGGACGACTGAAACCTTCGCGGGATTCGCGCTTCGCTTCGCGGAACCCGGGGGAACCGCGCCGTCACAATGCGCTCACAATCGGGTGAGTCCCTGAAATACGTTTGAGATCAGTCGCCTAAGAGCTGTGACATACGGCCGCCCGGCCCCTGCATTGCGCCGCAGCAGCGCGCTTTTATGGTGCGGCCACGCTCGGCACCAGAATGGCGCCAACACCCGGTCATCCGGTCGACTGCTTTCAAACATGATCGAGGGGGCTCCACGACCCATGTCTCGTCCTTGTGCGTCTCGTCCTTGTGCGTCTCGTTTTCGCGCGCCGCTGCTCGGCACTGCATTGATGCTATCAGCGGCTCTGCCGCTGGCCGGCTGCAACGAAGCGACCCCGGCCCAGGCCGCCGCCAATGATCAGGTCGTCGTGCCCGACGTCGGCATCATCACCGTCGAGCAGAAGTCGCGCGCGATCGTCCGCGAGCTACCCGGCCGCATCGCGCCCACCCGCGTCTCCGACGTGCGGCCGCGCGTCTCCGGCATCATCGTCGAGCGGATGTTCCGCCAGGGCAGCGAGGTGAAGGCCGGCGATCCGCTGTATCGCATCGATCCGAAGCCGTTCGAGGTCGAGATCCTGTCGAGCCGGGCGGCGCTCGCCAAGGCCGAGGCGGTGCATGAGCGCGCGGTGCAGCAGGCGCGCCGCATCGCGCTGCTGTTCAAGGAGCGTGCTGCGCCCGAGGTCGAGAACGAGAAGGCGATCTCCGGGGAGCGCGAGGCCGCCGCCGATATCGAGGCGCGCAAGGCGGACCTCGCCCGCGCCCAGCTCAATCTCGACTACGCCACCGTGCGCGCGCCGATCGACGGCATCGTCGGCGCCGCCCAGGTCAGCGAGGGCGCGATCGCGGTTCAGAACGAGACCTCGCTGGTCACGATTCAGCAGCTCGATCCGATCTACGCCGACTTCACCCAGTCGGTCAGCGAACTGAACCGCCTGCGACGCGCCTTCGAATCCGGGGATCTCGACCAGATCGCGCCTGATGCCATCAAGGTCCGTCTCGTGCTCGACGACGGCACGCCGTATTCCATTCCCGGCAAGCTGCTGTTCTCCGACGCCAAGGTCGATGCCGCCACCGGCCAGGTCACGCTGCGCGGCGAGTTCGCCAATCCGAAGCGCGAACTGCTTCCGGGCATGTATGTGCGCGTCCGCATCGAGCAGGGCATCGACAGCGACTCCGTCGCGGTGCCGCAGCAGGCGGTGCAGCGCAACGCGGCCGGCGGCTCCGAGGTCTACGTCATCCGCGACGACAATCGCGCGATCGCGCGGCCGATCCGCACCGGCCCGGTGCAGGACGGCCTGGTGCTGATCACCGACGGCCTGCGTACCGGCGACAAGGTCGTCGTCGACGGCTTCCAGAAATTTGCCGCCGGCGACAAGGTCACGCCGCAGGCCTGGACCGAGGTCAGCACGGCGACGCAGCTCGAATCCAAGTCAGCGTCGCGGTAAGTCCCGATGCCGAGCTTCTTCATCGACAGGCCGATCTTCGCCTGGGTCGTCGCGCTGTTCATCTGCCTGATCGGCGCGATCGCGATCCCGCTGCTGGCGGTCGCGCAATATCCGATCATCGCGCCGCCCTCGATCTCGATCTCGACCAGCTATCCGGGCGCCTCGCCCGAGAATCTCTACAACAGCGTCACGCGGCTGATCGAGGAGGAGCTCAACGGCGCCTCCGGCATTCTCAACTTCGAATCCACCAGCGACTCGCTGGGCCAGGTCGAGATCACCGCCAATTTCGTGCCGGGCACGTCGACCAACGACGCCTCGGTCGAGGTGCAGAACCGCCTCAAGCGCGTCGAGGCGCGGCTGCCGCGCGCGGTGATCCAGCAGGGCATCCTGGTCGAGGAAGCCTCGGCCGCGGTGCTGCAGATCATCACCCTGCAATCGACCGACGGCAGCCTCGACGAGGTCGGCCTCGGCGACTTCATGATCCGCAACGTGCTCGGTGAAGTCAGACGCATCCCCGGCGTCGGCCGCGCCACGCTGTATTCGACCGAGCGCTCGCTGCGCGTCTGGCTCGATCCGGCCAAGCTGATCGGCTATGGCCTGACCGCCGACGACGTCACCAAGGCGATCGGCGCGCAGAACGCGCAAGTGTCCTCCGGCAGCATCGGCGCCGAGCCCGCCACGACCACGCAGCGCACCTCTGCGCTGGTGCTGGTCAAGGGCCAGCTCGATTCGCCCGACGAGTTCGGCGCGATCATCCTGCGCGCCAATGCCGACGGCTCGACGGTGCGGCTGCGCGATGTCGCCCGCATCGAGATCGGCGGCCTGAGCTATCAGTTCAACACCCGCCTCAACGGCAAGCCGACAGCCGGCCTCTCGGTGCTGCTGTCGCCGAGCGGCAATGCGCTGGCGACCGCCAGCGCGGTCGAGGCCAAGATGAAGGAGCTGTCGCGCTTCTTCCCCTCGAACATCACCTACGAGATCCCCTACGACATCACCCCGGTGGTCAAGGCCTCGATCAAGCGCGTGCTGATGACGCTGGTCGAAGCCGTCGTGCTGGTGTTCGTGGTGATGTTCCTGTTCCTGCAGAACATCCGCTACACCATCATCCCGACCATCGTCGTGCCCGTCGCGCTGCTCGGCACCTGCGCCACCCTGATGCTGGTCGGCTACTCCATCAACATGCTGACGATGTTCGGCATGGTGCTCGCGGTCGGCATCCTCGTCGACGACGCCATCGTCGTGGTCGAGAACGTCGAGCGCATCATGAGCGAGGAGGGGCTGTCGCCGAAGGAGGCGACGCGCAAGGCGATGGGCCAGATCACCGGCGCCATCATCGGCATCACCTTGGTGCTGATGGCGGTGTTCGTGCCGATGGCGTTCTTCCCCGGCTCGGTCGGCATCATCTACCGGCAGTTCTCGGTGACGATGGTGGCGGCGATCGGATTCTCGGCGCTGCTGGCGCTGTCGCTGACCCCGGCGCTGTGCGCGACCTTGCTGAAGCCGGTGCAGGCCGGTCACGGCCACGCCAAGACCGGCGTGTTTGGCTGGTTCAACCGCTTCATGGATTTTAGCCGCACCAAATACACCGGCTTGGTCGGCGGCGCGCTGAAGCGCACGGGACGGCTGATGATGATCTACGCGATCTTCATCGTCGGCCTGGCCTTCGCCTTCATCCAGCTGCCCGGCGGCTTCCTGCCGGTCGACGACCAGGGCTTCATCACGACGGACGTGCAGACACCGGCGGATTCGTCCTATGCGCGGACTCAAGCCGCCGTCGAGGCGGTCGAGAAATATCTCGCCAAGCGCGACGGCATCGAGGACGTCACCTTCCTCACCGGCTTCAGCTATGCCGGCCAGGGCGTCAACACCGCGCAGGCCTTCATCTCGCTGAAGGACTGGTCGGAGCGCGGCAAGCAGGACAGCGCGGCGGCGCTGGTCGCCGACATCAACCGCGACCTCGCCTCGCTGCGCGATGCCAAGATCACCGCGCTGCAGCCGCCGCCGATTGACAATCTCGGCAACTCCTCCGGCTTCAGCTTCCGCCTGCAGGACCGCGGCCAGAAGGGTTACGCGGCACTGACTGCGGCTGCAGATCAACTCATTGCGGAAGCGAATGCCAGCCCGGTGCTGCAGAAGGTCTATGTCGAGGGACTGCCGCAGGGGCCGCAGGTCAATCTGATGATCGATCGCGAAAAGGCCGGCGCCTTCGGCGTCACCTTCGAGGACATCAACAACACGATCTCGACCAATCTCGGCTCGACCTATGTGAACGACTTCCCGAACCGCGGCCGCATGCAGCGTGTCGTGGTGCAGGCCGACCGCATCAGCCGGATGAACGCGGACGATATCCTCAACTACAGCGTCAAGAACGCCAAGGGGCAGCTGGTGCCGTTCTCGTCGTTCGCGACGATCCAGTGGGCCAAGGGACCGACCCAGATCGCCGGTTTCAACTACTATCCGGCGATCCGGATCTCCGGCGAGGCGAGGCCGGGCTTCACCTCGGGCGACGCGCTCAACGAGATGGAGCGGCTGGCGGCCAAGCTGCCGCGCGGCTTCGGCTATGAATGGACCGGCCAGTCGCTGCAGGAGAAGCTGTCGGGCTCGCAGGCGCCGCTGCTGCTCGGATTATCCGCGCTGGTCGTATTCCTGTGTCTCGCCGCGCTGTATGAGAGCTGGACCATTCCGCTCGCGGTGCTGCTGACCGTGCCGCTCGGCATCCTCGGCGCCGTCGTCGCCGCCAATCTGCGGGGGCTGTCCAACGACGTCTATTTCACGGTCGCGCTGATCACCATCATCGGCCTTGCCGCGAAGGACGCGATCCTGATCATCGAGTTCGCCAGGGATCTGCGCGCCCATGGCAAGCCGCTGGTTGCGGCGACCATCGAGGCCTGCTCGCTGCGCTTCCGCCCGATCATCATGACCGGCCTGGCCTTCGTCTGCGGCGTGCTGCCGATGTCGATGGCCACGGGCGCCGGCGGCGCCAGCCAGCAGGCGCTCGGCACCAACGTGATGGGCGGCATGATCGCGGTGGTCATCCTGGCGCTCCTGATGGTGCCGGTGTTCTTCGTCTCGGTCCAGCGCGTGCTCGCCGGCGACCGGGAGAAGGCGGGGGCAGCCGACGGCGAGGCGTATGGGCCGCCGGCCCCGGTGCAGCCATAGAGGATAAAAACGACTTAGCGGATGATTGAGCCGAAACGTCGCGACGAGGCGGTGCGCTCCCCTCCCCCTTGCGGGGAGGGGTCGGGGGTGGGGGTCCGCGAGTCCC
>NZ_CAFJ01000154.1 GCF_000239795.1 Bradyrhizobium sp. STM 3809
TTCGCCGCGGGATCTCGTCCTCCATCGACCTGCAGGATGTCCTTATGCTCCGCAGCAATCGCGCTAATCCGGAAACGAGCATGCATCTCCTCGCGACGCATGCTGCGCCCGAGCTATGCTTCGTCGACGCCCTTCAAGTCGAGGGCGCAGGGAAGGCCGGGCATCGGCTGATGCCCGTGGCCCGCCTGCAGCAAAAAAAGCAGGCGGCAGTCACCACAGGTCAGCCGGACGACCGGCCTTCCCTGCGCGATGGTTGGACGGATTATACGCACTCTCCCCGGGGACCGGGCTGTCTTGCCCCCGTGACCGGCGGATCATCATCACCACCGGCGTAGCCTCAGCGTCGGGAGGCCAGGACCATGCGACTTCACCGTGCGCGCCCGCCGTTCGTCCGCACGACCTCAGCCCTGCTGCGACATGACGCGCCCACCGCATCTCCACCCCGCGTCTCGTGACGATCGCGATACGCCCCTCGTGCCGGGGTGGGACGCAGACATCAGAGCATGAATTCCGAAAAATAGAAACAAGAATATTTTTTGGCGAAGGACTGGACAGGGCAAATCAGCTTGAGGCGGCTGAGAAATTTCGTCGCGATCCACACGCACTTCCCCACGCGTCGAGAGCTGCAGCTACCCCGCGGGCCCTGGCAATCGCAACTCGCTGCGATGCATATCGAGCAAATCGCCACGACACTGCAGGCGCCCCGCTGCGACGAGTGCGCGGGCGCGCGCAAACAATTCGATATCGCCGATCTGCATCCCGTCGATCCAGGTTTCGCAAAGTGCCTCGCCGATGATCCTTGCCGTCTTCGTCCATTCGGCGGTGGCGCAGGACACCAGCACGGGATCGAAATGCGCGATCGGGGCTGAGACGAACTCGCCGTCGCGGAGGATCCGCAGCGGCGCGTTCTCCGCCTTGAGGCGCGCCCATTGTTCGCGGCAAGCCGCGCGCATGTCCGACGTCAGGTTCTGCCGAACATCCCAGAGATGATTGACGCTGACAGTCTCGGGCGCCAACTCGGCCAGGCTGAACACCCGGTGCGGATTGGGCGCGCCATGATCCCCTGCCCTCGCGACAGCGTCAGCGAGATCGACGATCTCGACCGGCTTATCGCCGAGCCGCCACAGGAATTCGAGGAAACCTGCATATTCCTGGGTCGACCGCCGCGTGAGCCAGGCGATCCTGCTGCGAGTGCATGACAACGCCTCGTCCCAGAATAAAGTGGCCTGTCCGCCGACCTCATCCCAGCCTGACACTTCCAATTTCTGGTCCACCCAGGCGGTTCGCAACGCCGGATCGGGCGGATCGATCGGGCCGAAGCTCAGGTTGTCGCCAAGTCCAATGACGCGGTCGTCGCGGCCGGCTTGCTGGAGTGCCGCGCGCAACGTGCCGGCGGCGGACATGTTGAAAACGACATGAAGGATCGGGCCGGACACCGCAGACGCCGCTGGCATTTTGCGCCCCTAATCACTGGGCGGCCGCGTCATGGCGTCGCTTCGCTCACCACCAATCTCCGAGCGAGCCTGCTGAAGCGCACCGATGACACGATCCAGTTCTGCAGCC
>NZ_CAFJ01000153.1 GCF_000239795.1 Bradyrhizobium sp. STM 3809
CGACTCAAGAGGTAGCATGGTTTCTGGAAAAAAGAAATGGATAATATGTCGGGATTCCGAACTTTGAGCGCGGGATCGCGCGGTGCCGCTGATCGTCACAGCGGACGCCTGCTGTCCAGCTCCTGCAGACGGCAAGGCAGCCATTGACGTTCTGTAGGCAAAGTATATTGTACTAGATAATGCATACAGACTTGATGAAATCGCTCCGCCTCGAGAGCTCCGGGATTCCGATCTACGTCCAGCTTCGCGACCAGATGCTGCGGAGCCTCGGCGCGGGCGTGTTGCGCCCGGGTGACCGGATGCCGACGATGCGCGAGATGGCGGTGGCCTTGAAGGTCGACCTCAACACGGTCAGGCACGCCTATGACGAGTTGGAACGGATCGGCGCGATCACGCTGATCCGAGGACGAGGAAGCTTCGTGGCCCAGCCGCCGCGACCGCCGACGGCGCGCGCGCTGGCCCAGCAGGTCGACAGCCTGGCCAAGCAGACGCTCGCGACGGCGACCGCCGCCGGCGTCGATCCCATCGCGTTGGCGGAACGAATGATCGCGCTCGTCAAACAGGAGACGTCGAATGATTAGTTACTTCTCGACAAAAGGCACGAACCAGCCCGCGATCGTGATCGCCGTTCTCACGCTGGCGCTCGCGGGTCTGGTCGCCTGGTCCGGGCGCGACTCCGGTTCGGCCGTGGCGTATGCGGTCGCCGCGGTGCTCGCCGTCGTCGCCTTTCTGATCCCGCAGGCCCTCATGATCGCCGACCAGTGGGAACGGGCCGTCGTGCTCCGGCTGGGGCGCCTCGTCGGCGTTCGCGGTCCCGGCCTGTTTCTCATCGTGCCTTTCGTCGACCGGGTCGCCGTGTGGCTCGACCAGCGCATCCAGACCACCGAAATCGATGCCGAGCAGGCGCTGAGCAAGGACACCGTTCCGGTCAACATCGACGCCGTGGTGTTCTGGCAGATCCATGACCCGGAGCGCGTCGCGCTGGAGATCATCGACTACCGGCAGGCGATCACGCGGGTGGCGCAGACCTCGCTGCGCGAGATGGTCGGCTCGTCACTGCTCTCGACGCTGCTGTCGGAGCGCAAGCAGGGCGACCAGTTGCTGCGCGAGGAGATCGGGCGCAAGACAGCGGATTGGGGCGTGGCGGTGCTGTCGGTCGAAATCCGCGACATCGGCGTGCCGCCGGCGCTGCAGGACGCGATGAGCCGCCAGGCGCAGGCCGAGCGCGAGCGGCTGGCCCGCGTCCTGCTCGGCCAGGCCGAGCAAGAGGTCGCGCAAAAATTCGTCGAGGCCGCCGACACCTATGCCCGTAGCCCCGCGGCGCTGCAGTTGCGCGCCATGAACATCATCTATGAGACCACCAAGGAGCGGGGCGCCACCATTCTGATCCCCACGGCGATGGTCGACAGCATGAACCCGGTCAACGCCATGGGGATCGTGGCGGCGGCGCGCTAGACGAGGGGTCGTATGACGGACGGCTGGTGGCGTCGGAAACCCTTTCGGGCTAGCGTTCGAGCCGGGGCGGCGTTGAAGGCAAGGCAGGCCGCTGATGCTCAGTCCGACGTCGACCAAAGCTCGTTTCGCGCTGGCGGTTGGATGGGCCGCCCTGTCACTTGCGCAAATCTCGCCAGCGACTGCCTGCTCCTCCATGTCTCCACCTTCGACCGAGGAAGAACTGTTCTCGCGAGCTTCGGTGGTCTTTGTCGCGCACCTCACATCTGTTCGTGAGATCGACGCGCCGGACGATATGAAGGCGGCCTACAAGCAGATCATCGAAGCTTCGGTCCAGACGATCGAGGTGATCAAGGGAAAGCCGCCGGAAGACGGAAAGCTGAGGAGCGGGCCGTTCGGGTACGGCAATTGTACGCTCCCGCTGTTGGCGGGAGCTGACTACATTTTCTTCTTGCAGGACCAAAATCCGTACATCACGTTCCTGACCGGATCTGCAGGGCCCATACTGAACCGCCAGGGCACGGAGGTGCGCAAGAGACTCGAGAAGCTGCGGTCGCTGGCCAAATGATCCGTCGGCGAATTGAGATCCCACCGCACCTCGCTGGACGACCGTTTCCGAAGTCCTTGCACATTGATCGTTAGCCCCGGCTGTCATCGTCCGCCTTCGCGGAAGATGACGACGAGGGCTCCGGGGCGGTCTCAGGCCGTGTCGACCCGTCGTCATACTCCATGCCGCGCGCCGAGGGACGGTCGCGCGTCAATGTCCGGAGTAGCCAGTCATAAACAGGTACCTTGCGTTACAAGGTACCTTGTGATACCTATGTCTCTATGACCGAACAGATGCAGGTGCAGCTCAAGAAGGGAGCGCTGGAAATGTGCGTGCTGGCGCTGCTCGCGCGGGGGGAGAGCTATGCCTATGAGATTGCCAGCGCGCTTTCGAGCGGGGTGGGCATGGGCGAGGGCACGATCTATCCGCTGATGCGGCGCATGCAGGACGACAAGCTGGTCGAGACGCGGCTCGCCGAATCCAACAGCGGCCCGCCGCGCAAATATTATCGGCTGACGGCGGCGGGCCGCTCCGCCTTCGCCGCGCAGAAGCGCGAATGGCGGGCGTTCACGACTGCGGTCGACACCTTGCTGGGAGAGCGTTGATGAACCGCGCCGACTTCCTGGGCCTGCTCAAGGATGGTCTGGCGGGCCTGCCCGCCGACGATGTCGACGAGATCCTTGCGGACTACGCGTCCTATTTCGACGAGGCCGCGTCCTGCGGGCGCGACGAGGCGGAGGTGGCGGCGGCGCTCGGCGATCCCAGGCGATTGGCGCGCGAGCTGCGCGCCGAGACCGGGCTGCGCAATTGGGAGCAGCACCGCAGCCTCGGCAACTCCGCCGCCGTGCTGCTGGCGCTCGGCGGATTGGCCACCGTCGACATCCTGCTGCTGCTGCCGCTGCTGTTCGCCGTGCTGCTGGCGACCTTGGCGATCGGCCTCGTCGTCTGCGTGCTCGGCGTGGTCGGCATCGGCCTGCTGCTCAGCCTGTTCAAGATCGCGCCTGTCGCCTCGCTCGCCGCGATGGCGCTGCGCGCCGTTGCCGGCATCGGGCTGATCGCCGGCGGCATCGGCTGCGGCGCATTGCTGCTGCTCGGGCTCAATATCGCGGTGAGGATGCTCGGCAACTACGCAAGGCTGCATTACCGGCTGCTCAGGCCGGATCACGAGCCGGCTTGACCGGAGCAACGCAACAGGGACCGGAGGTGCGCAGATGAACGGGCGGCTCGGACGGATCGCGGTGGTATCGCTGGGCATCGCCGCGTCATGCGGTGCCATCCTGGCGCTGGCGTCGGCGCAGGATTGGGTGGAGGGCGGCGATGGGCCCTCGAGCGGCAGCTCCTGGTCACTCGGCTCCTGGTCACTCGGCTCTTGGACACGTCCTCATTGGATCGGGAGCTCCTGGGCTGGCGCGTCGCGCGGCTGCCAGGGGACGCCAGGGGGGAGCCCATCAGCCGCGCGCGAGCGGCGCACGGTGGATCTCGCATGGTCCGGCAGCAGCGGCGTCAAGATCCGGATTCCGGCGCAGGTGCATTATCAGCCGGGGCCGACGGCGACGGCCAGCGTGACCGGCGATGCCGACCTCGTCGGCCATGTCCGCTTGCGGGACGGGAGCCTGGAATGGGACACGGTCGAATGGGGCAGGCAGGTCGACTGCCTCCGGGCCGATGATCTCGTCGTGCAGCTTTCGGGGCCTGCCGTCACGGCCTGGACCATTCAGGGGTCGGCCAGCCTCGACCTCTCCGGTCTCCGCCAGGATGCGTTGCAGATCACGGCGCATGGCAGCGGCGCCGTTGCCGCGAGCGGCGAGGTCCGCGACACGACGGTCGAAGCGGCCGGCTCCGGCGGGATCGACCTCGGTCGCCTCACCGCCCGGACGACGACGGCCAACGTTCATGGCAGCGGCAATCTCAAGCTCCCCGACGGCAGCCAGGAGTCGCTGCGCATCACGCTGCGCGGCAGCGGCGCCGTCAGTGCCAGCGGAACGGTACAGCAGGTGTCTCTGGAGTCCTCCGGCTCCGGCCGCGCCGATCTCGGCCGTCTCGTCACCGAACGCGCCAGCGCCACCATTCGCGGCAGCGGCGACGTCGACCTCGCGCCGCGCCAGGATGCCGATATCTCGGTGTCGGGCAGCGGGGTCGTGAGGCTGCACGGCGCAGTGGCGCGGCTCAGTTCGCACCTGTCGGGATCGGGACAGGTCAGGCAGGTGCCGTAGGCGCTCAGCAACACATCATCCTGGGAGAAGGCCGATGTTCATGCGGGCCTGCCAAGTGCTTCCGATGCTCGCGCTTTGTCTCGCGACGACGCCGACGCAAGCCGCCGGCCTGCGAACGATCGACATTCCCGCGGATGCCGATGGTCCCGCGATCCGTGCGATGGTCTGGTACCCCTGCGCAGAAGAGCCGGTCGACATCTCCGGCGTGCTGCCCAGCCAGGTCGCATTCGTCGGCGCCCATCTGGCGGCCCAGCATGATTATCGCGTGGTGCCGAACTCCGGCCATTTCGCCGTCGTCCTTTGTCCGCCGGCGCTGATCGGGGCGCAGTCCGATCGGTGTGCCGACGCGCCCGGTTTCGACCGCGCCGCCTTTCAAGCGGAGTTCAACAAGGTGGTCATCGCCTTCTTCGGGGGCTGGCTGATGGAACCGGCGAAGTGAGCGGACGAAGCCCTTTGCAGCATGCTGACTTCCGAGCGTTCTTGGATGTTGTTGTCGCCGGCGATACCGCGACGGCGATCGGTCTGCTCGATGAATTCCCTCGTCTCGCGACGGAGAGCGCCACGCGGGGCGCGACGCGGCAGAGCTCAGGAGAGAATTTCCTTGGAGCGATCGGGCACTACATCTATGCCGGCGACACCGCCCTGCATATCGCGGCAGCGGCCCTCCAGGCCCCGATCGTCCATGAGCTGATCGCGCGGGGAGCCCAGGTCGGAGCGAGGAACAGGCGTGGTGCGCAACCGCTGCACTATGCCGTCGACGGCGGGCCAGGCGCGCCGGTCTGGGATCCCGACGCGCAAGTGACGATCATTGCCGCGCTGGTGCTGGCCGGCGCAGATCCGAACGCCATCGACACGTCCGGCGTCGCGCCCTTGCACCGCGCGGTCCGCAATCGAACTGCAGCGGCGGTGAGGGCCTTGATCGAGGCTGGCGCCGATCCAAGGCTTCCCAACAGGACCGGCTCCACGCCGATGCTGCTGGCCCGCCTGACGACGGGGAAGAGCGGATCAGGCTCGCCGGCGGCCAAGCAGCAGCAGCTGGAGATTCTGCGCATTTTGGACGTGTATGACGGCCGTTAGCTCCGCTGCGGAGCGAGATACGCCATCGGCGGCGATCAGGATCGCCGCCGATGTGTCGCGTCGTTCAATTTCGCCGCATCGGCGTCGCGCGATGCCGCGAGGCCCGCGCCGTCGTTCCCGTCAGCGATCGTAGTCGTGATGGTGATGATGGTGATGATGGTGGCCCCTTCCGATGCTGACGCCACCGACGCCCGGAATGCCGATCACCGTGCGGTGATGGTGATGATGATGGTGATGGTGGTGGTCGTAATAGTGCCGGCGGCCTCTCCGGATGACCACCGTTTCCGCCACCTTGACCTCATCCGCCTTGCGCGCGGCGCGTGCCGCGTCATCGGCCTGCAGCAGCGCCACGGCATTCGGGAGCGGCGTCAGCAGGTCGGCATAGGACGACGCCTGCGGAATCGAGGATGAGCTCGCGCTCGGCAACGTACTGGCCTGTGCGCTTCCGGCGGTGATGGCCGCGGCCGCGGCGCCGAGCAGTGCGGCTGTCTTCTTGTCCATATGGGTCTTCTCCGAAACTGGATTTCGACACGCCGCTCTTCGGCGCATGAAGGCGCGAACGCGGGACCGCACGGCTTTGTTCCTTGACCGGTGTTCGAATCGGACCGTCCGGGCTCGGTCCGGCATTGGGCGGCATGCCGCGCGCCGCCAACGCGACGGTCCACCGCCCGGCGCGGCGGGCGGTGGATGTTCGCGGGCCGACCAGCGGCCCGGCGCGTCCTGGTCAGCCGACCGGCTGCAAAGCGAGCGCGACCTTGGGGAAGTCGATGTCGGTGTGGGCGGCGTTGTTGACGTAGTTGGTCAGCACGTTGATCGCGACGTTCGCGACGATCTCGATCAGCCGGCCGTCGTCGAGGCCCGCCGCGCGCGCCGTGGCGAGATCGGCGTCGAGGACCTGTCCCTTGGTGTCGACGACGCGACGCGCCAGGCGGGCGACGGCCGCATCGACGGCGTCATCGGCGGTGCCTTCGCGGGCCTTGCGGAGGCCGTCCGGGGTCAGGCCGGCGCCCTTGCCCATCAGGGAATGGGCCGAGAGGCAGTATTCGCAGCCATTGGCCTGGGCGACCGCGAGCGCGACGATCTCGCGCTGCCGGGCGGTGAGCGCGCCCTTGGCGAGCGCGTCGGAGAACGCGAGGTAGCCGTTCAGCGCGGCGCCCGACTGGGCGAGCGTCGAGAACAGGTTCGGCGTCATGCCGATCTTGGCCTTCACGGCGGACAGCGCGGCGACGACGCCGGCATCGGCACTGACGGTGTCGACGGGAGCAATGCGGGGCATGGGGGATATCCTTGATCGGTGGTGCGGGCTTGCACGCCCCGTTAATGCCGGACTATGAGTGACATCAGGTGCCAAAAACATTGCAGATCGTCCCATGGACTCCTTTGCCGCCCTGTTCGCTCATGTCACGCCGCGGGCCCGGACCTTCTTCTCCGGCAACCTCTGCAACACCGTCGAGTTCGGTCCGGACGGCCATCTGCATCTGTTCAAGGCCGGCGTGCTGACCCTGACCCGGACGGGTGCGGACGATCTGGAACTGCGCGAACCGACGCTGCTGTTCTTTCCGCGCGGGCGGACGCATCGCTTCATCGTCGATCCCGACCGCGGCGCCGACCTCGTCTGCGCCACCGTCGAGCTCGGCGGCGCCGAGGGCAATCCGATCGGCGAGGGCCTGCCCGAGTTCGTCGTGATGCCGCTCGCCGGGCACCCGACATTGTCGCCGGTCTGCGACCTGCTGGTCGCCGAAGGGTTTGCTGATGGCGTCGGCCGGCAGGCGGCGCTGGACCGGCTGTTCGACTATCTGCTGATCCTGATCGTCCGTGACGTGGTCGCCCATGGCGCAGTCGAGAGCGGTGTGCTCGCCGGACTTGCCGACCCGCGCCTGGCCAAGGCGCTGACCGCGATCCATGACGGGCCGGGCCGGGCGTGGACGCTCGAGGATCTCGCCGACATCGCCGGCATGTCGCGCACGCGCTTCGCCGAGCTGTTCCGGACGCGGGTCGGCCGCACGCCGATCGACTATCTGACTGCCTGGCGCATGACGCTGGCGCGGCAACTGCTTGCCCGGGGCAAGCCGGTCAAGAGCGTCGCCGCCCAGGTCGGCTACGACAGCGCCGCGGCATTCTCGCGCGTGTTCAGCCGGACCTTGGGTCACCCGCCGCGGGAGGTGCGATAGCGGGAGACGCGCCGCTGAGCGGAGATCCTACTCCGCCGCCACCATCTGCTGGATGCGCCACTGCCCGAGCAGCGCGCGCAGCGAGGCCGGCTTCAGCGGCTTGTTGAGCACGGCGATGTTGTCGTCGCGGGCGGCGGCGCGGACGTGGGGGCTGCGGTCGGCGGTGATCAGGATGGCGGGCAGCGCCTCGTTGAAGCGGCGGCGGATGTCGCGGATGGCGGCGATGCCGTTGCCGCGGTCGAGGTGGTAGTCGACCAGCAGCCCGGTGACCGCGCCGTTGCGGGCGGCGATGGCTTCTTCCGCCGACTCCGGATCGGACACGGCGATGACCTCGGCGCCCCAGGCGGTGAGCAGCGTGCGCATGCCGTCGAGGATCGCGGGATCGTTCTCGATGCACACGATGAGTGCGCCGGAGATCGGCGTCATGGCGAGCGGCGTGGCGCTGGTGACGGCGGCGGTGTGGTTGATCGCCTTCGCGATCGGCACGGTGACCGAGAACACCGAGCCGCGCCCGGGCCGCGAGTCCAGCGCGATGCCGTGGTTGAGCACGCGGGCGATGCGTTCGACGATCGAGAGGCCCAAGCCCAGGCCGCGGGCGATGCGCGCGCCCTGTTCGAGGCGGTGGAATTCCTTGAAGATCTCGCCGCGCTTGACCGGGGGAATGCCGACGCCGGTGTCGTAGACCCCGATCTGCAGCGAGGTGCCGTGGCGGCGGCAGCCGACCAGCACGCGGCCCTGCGGCGTGTATTTGATCGCGTTGGAAATGAAGTTCTGCAGCAGCCGGCGCAGCAGCAGCCGGTCGGATTCGACCGGCAGCGAACAGGGCACGAAGACGAGCTCGAGCCCCTTGGCGCGCGCGGCCGGCGCGAACTCGATCTCCAGCGAGCGCATCAGGTCGGCCATCTTGAAGCTCGAGACCTGCGGCGTCATTGCCCCCGCATCGAGCCGGGAGATGTCGAGCAGCGCGCCGAGGATCTCCTCGATGGCTTCGAGCGAGTCGTCGATGTTCTCGACGAGGCGCGAATCCTCGCCAGCCGTCTGCCGCTCGACGAGGCTCGTGACATAGAGCCGCGCCGCGTTGAGCGGCTGCAGGATGTCGTGGCTGGCCGCCGCGAGGAAGCGCGTCTTGGAAATGTTGGCGTCCTCGGCGGCGCTCTTGGCGAGCGCCAGCTCCGAATTGAGCCGCGTCAGCTCCTCGGTGCGGTCGCGCACGCGCTTCTCCAACGTCGCATTGGCGCGCTCCAGCGCTTCGGCGGCCTCGAACGACGGCGTCACGTCGGTGAAGGTGATGACGAGGCCGCCATCGGGCATGCGGTTGGAGCGGACCTCGACCACCATGTGGCGGTCGGCGAGCCGCTCCAGATAGGGCTCGCCCTCGGTCGTGTAGGCGGCGAGCCGGCGGGCCAGCAGCGCCTCCGCGTCCTCATAGGTCGGCGCGCCGATGGTGCCCATGAATTCGAGGATCTCCCTCAAGGGGCTGCCGATCTGCACGAGATGCGGCGGCAGGCCGAGCAGGTCGACGAACTGGCCGTTGGAGCAGATCAGCTGCAGGTCGGCGTCGAACACCGCGATGCCCTGGCGCACATGGTTGAGCGCGGTCTGCAGGATCTCGCGGTTGAAATGCAGCGCGGCGTGGGAATCGTCGAGCAGCTTCAGTGCGGCCTTCGCCGACACCGTGCGCTTGCGCAAGAGCAGCGACATCACGAGGCGCGACGAGGCCGCGCCGATCGAGGAGGCGATCAGATGCTCGGCGTGGCGCAGCAGCTCGAAATCAGCCGGCGCCGCCGGATCCAGCACCATGTTGCGCTGGGCGGCGAAGGTATCGAACGAGGCGCGGGCGCGGTCGGGGCCGAGATACTGGCCGACCGTGCTCTGGATGTCCTGCACGGTCACGGTGGAGCGCCAGCGCCGGAAGCTCGGCGCGCTCGGCGTCAGCTCGGCCGGCACGAACAGGTCGGCCTGCAGCAGCTCGATCGACGACGGCTGCCGCGCCAGCGACAGCACGATGTAGGTGAGCAAATTGAGCGACAGGCTCCACAGCACGCCATGCAGCAGCGGCGGCAGGTCGGTGCCGAGCAGCGCCTGCGGCCGCAGCGGCTCGAAGCCGAACGGGCCGTGCTGCAGGAAGAGGATGCCGGCGGTCGACGTGTCGAGGAAGCTCGGAATGAACAGCGTGTAGAGCCAGACGCCGAACCCGACCAGCATGCCGCCCATCGCGCCGCGTGACGTGGCGCGCCGCCACAGCAGGCCGCCGAAGAAACTCGGTGCCAGCTGCGCGATCGCGGCGAACGACAACAGGCCGATCGCGGCGAGCTGCGCGGTGCCGAGCGCGCGATAATAGAAATAGGCCATCACCATGATGGCGAAGATCGCGATCCGGCGGGTGCCGAGCAGGAAGCCGGCGAAGTCGCGGCCGATCTCGCGCTGCGCCTGCTGGCGCTGCAGCACCAGCGGAACGACGATATCGTTGCAGACCATGATCGACAGCGCGACGCATTCGACGATCACCATCGCGGTCGCCGCCGACAGACCGCCGACGAACACCAGCACCGACAGCCATTGCGACCCCGCCTCGATCGGCAGCGCCAGCACATACATGTCGCTGTCGACGGCGCCGAACGGGAAGGTGACGAGGCCGGCCAGCGCGATCGGAATCACGAACAGGTTGATCGCGACGAGATAGAGCGGGAACAGCCAGCGCGCGCGCGACACTTCGGCATCGTTGGCATTCTCGACCACGCTGACGTGGAACTGGCGCGGCAGCAGCATCGCGGCGCAGAACGACAGCAAGGTCATCGTCAGGAAGTTGCCGATCCCCGGCACGTATTCCAGCGCGCGCTCGGCCTCCGGCGATTTCATCGCCCGCTCGATCAGCTCGACCGGCGAGAACATCCAGAAGGTGACGAAGGCGCCGGCGGCGATGAAGGCGACGAGCTTGATGATCGACTCGGTCGCGACCGCGAGCATCAGCCCGTGCTGATGCTCGGTGGCGTCGGTCTGCCTTGTGCCGAACAGCACGGCGAAGACAGCCATCGCCAAGGTGACCATCAGCGCCATGTCGCCGACGATCGGGATGTGGGCGAAGGCGCGGTCGTCGATCAGGATGGTCTGCAGCGAGGAGGCGACCGCCTTGAGCTGCAGCGCGATGTAGGGCACCGAGCCGATGATCGCGATCAGCGCTACGGTCGCCGCCACTGCCTGGCTCTTGCCGTAGCGGGCGCCGATCAGGTCGGCGACCGAGGTGATGTTCTGCGTCTTGGCGAGATGGATGACCCGCCGCAGCAGCGGCGTGCAGGCGCCGACCATCAGGATCGGGCCGAGATAGATCGCCAGGAAATCGACGCTGGTGCGCGAGGCGAAGCCGACCGAGCCGAAGAAGGTCCAGGAGGTGCAGTAGATCGCCAGCGACAGTGGGTAGATCAGCCCGGCCAGCCGCCCGCGTCCCTCCGCCGGCCGCCGGTCACCGGCCCGGTTGCCGCGGCTGGCGACCAGGAACAGGAACCCGATATAGCCGAACGCGGCCAGGATCACGCCCCAGTCGTGCAGCATGTCTCGCGCGAACTCCTTGGTCGTTCCCTCTGGGATTGGAGGTCACGAGCTTAGCGCTTTGGGGAATGTGGGGCGATAGCGATATGGCGGCGGCGAAGGGAATGAGGCGACGTCGTTAAGGGCGGGCAGCGCATTCGCTGCTGTGACGCGGCGCCCATGAGAGCCGACATCGTCGCAGCAGG
>NZ_CAFJ01000152.1 GCF_000239795.1 Bradyrhizobium sp. STM 3809
CCAAGGGCGCGCTCGACGGGCTGATCGCCGACTGGACCAAGGTGTTCAAGGAGGACGGCAAGCTCTGATTGCCGCAGCAGATCCCGCGACATCTCGTCACGACGATCCCTCCGGCAGGTCGATCCTGCCGGACGGACCACCCGACGCAAGCGTCAGCCTGAAGCAGACAGTTAAGTAGCCCTCGCATGACCGAGCAAACCGGATTGAGCGGCCTCGTCGACCGCGCCGCCCTGGTGACACCGCCCGTCGTGGCGCGGCGCGTGCGGGGCCTGTCCGAGCGCGCCATCGCCTGGCTGTTCATCACGCCGACCATGCTGCTCCTGCTCGCGATCAACATCTTTCCCCTGATCTGGACCATCCGGCTGTCCTTCACCAACTATCGCGCCAATCGGCCCAATGCGACCGTGCTGGACGTCGGGCTCGCGAACTACCAGTCGATCCTGACCGATCCGGACGTCTGGGCGGCCATGACGGTGACCGCGCGCTTCGTGTTCTGGAGCATCCTGATCCAGACCGTGCTCGGCTTCACGCTGGCCTGGCTGATCGACAAGAAGTTCCGCGGCCACGGACTGTGGACCACGCTGATCCTGCTGCCGATGATGCTCTCGCCGGCCGTGGTCGGCAATTTCTGGACGTTCCTGTACCAGCCGCAGATCGGGCTGTTCAACTACGTCATCTCCGCGCTGACCGGGGCTCCGGCGTCCTCGTTCCAGATGCTGGCGCAGGTGCCGCTCGCGCCCTGGGCGATCGTCATCGTCGACACCTGGATGTGGACGCCCTACGTCATGCTGATTTGCCTCGCAGGCCTGCGCTCGATCCCGGACTACATCTATGAGGCCGCCGAGGTCGACCGTGCCTCCCCGTGGCGGCAGTTCTGGTCGATCACCCTGCCGATGGCGCTGCCCTTCATCATGCTCGCAGTGCTGTTCCGCGGCATCGAGAATTTCAAGATGTTCGACATGGTCAACCTGCTGACCGGCGGCGGACCCGGCTCGACCACGGAGGTGGCTTCGATCACGCTGAAGCGCGAAGCGTTCGAAAAATGGCGCACCGGCTATTCCTCGGCGTTCGCCATCATCCTGTTCGTCACCGTGTTCGGCCTCGCCAACATCTACGTCAAGGCGCTCAACCGGGTGAAAAGCCGATGACCGGTCTCGCTACCGCCCATTCCGTGGTCGATCCGTCGCCGCTCACCAAGCGGATCGCGGCGACGGTCGTGATCGCCTATGCGCTGGTCACACTGGTGCCGCTGCTGTGGATCGTCATGACCGGCTTCAAATCGCCGTCGGACGCGATCGCCTATCCGCCGAAGATCGTGGCCGAGCCGACCTTGGAGGGCTACTGCAATCTGTTCACGACGCGCAGCCGTCAGGCGCCGGAGTACATGGCCAAGCTGCCGCCGCCGTCGGGGCTGTGTGACCGAATCTCGCGTGACCGCAACATGGTGATCGCAGGTCCGTCGAACTACATCCCGCGCTACGTGAACTCGCTGGTGATCGCGTTCGGCTCGACGGCATTGTCGATCGTGCTCGGCACGCTCGCGGCCTATGCGTTCTCGCGCTTCAAGGTGCCGCTGAAGGATGATCTGCTGTTCTTCATCCTCTCGACCCGGATGATGCCGCCGATCGCCGTCGCCATCCCGATCTACCTGATGTATCGCGAGCTCGGCCTGTCGGACACGCGGCTCGGCATGATCCTGCTCTACACCTCCGTCAACATCTCGCTCGCGGTCTGGCTGCTCAAGGGCTTCATGGACGAGATCCCGCGGGAGTATGAGGAGGCGGCGATGGTCGACGGCTACACGCGGCTGCAGGCGTTCTTCAAGGTCGTGCTGCCGCAGGCCACCACCGGCATCGTCGCCACCGCGATCTTCTGCCTGATCTTCGCCTGGAACGAATATGCTTTTGCGGTGCTTCTGACCTCCGGCACGGCACAGACCGCGCCGCCCTTCATCCCGATCATCATCGGCGAGGGCGGCCAGGACTGGCCTGCGGTGGCGGCGGGCACCACGCTGTTCCTGATCCCGATCGTCGTGTTCACCGTGCTGCTGCGCAAGCATCTGCTGCGCGGCATCACCTTCGGAGCGGTGCGCAAATGAACGGGATCGCGCAAGACCGGCCGACCGAACACGCAGCCTCGCGCTGGCCGCGTCCGCTGCGACGCGGACCGATGGAGGCTGTCGCGACGGTGCTGATCGCTGCCGGCGTGCTGATGCTGCTGCAGCCCTTCGCGCTCGTGCTGTACACCTATTCGTTCGTCACCACGCTCGCGGGCGTCGTGATGTTCACCATCGTCTCCAAGTTCCCGGATTAGCGTCATGGCCGAGATCCGGATCGAAAACCTGGTCAAGCAGTTCGGCGGCTTCGCTGCCGTGCGCGGCACCAGCTTCACCATTGCCGATGGCGAGTTCTTCTGCCTGCTCGGACCCTCCGGCTGCGGCAAGACGACGACGCTGCGGATGATCGCCGGCCTTGAGCTGCCGACATCCGGCACGATCCGTCTCGGCGCCGAGGACGTCACCTTCCGTCGCGCCCGCGAGCGGGACATCGCCATGGTGTTCCAGCTGTTCGCGCTCTATCCGCATATGAACGTCCGCAAGAACATGGCGTTTCCGCTGGTGTCGATGGGTGTCGCCAAGGCCGAGATCAGGCGCAGGGTAGAGGAGGCCGCGCGAATCTTGCGCATCGATCACCTGATCGACCGTCCGGTGAGTGGATTGTCGAGCGGCGACCGCCAGCGCGTCGCGCTGGGCCGCGCCATCGTGCGCGAGCCCAAGGCGTTCCTGATGGACGAGCCGCTCGGCGCCTTGGATGCCGAGTTCCGCCACATCATGTGCGGCGAGCTGCGCGCGCTGCACGACCGGCTCAAGGCCACCACCGTCTTCGTCACCCACGACCAGCTCGAGGCGATGTCCATGGCCGACAAGATTGCGGTCATGAATCGCGGTGTGGTCGAGCAACTCGGCACCCCGCAGGAGATCTATGACCGTCCGGCCACCATGTTCGTCGCCGACTTCATCGGCTCGCCCGCGATGAATTTCATCCGGTTCGAGGCGCGGCTCACCGTTGGATCGAGCCGCGTGTCCATCGAC
The DNA here is from genome assembly GCF_000239795.1 of Bradyrhizobium sp. STM 3809. GTDB lineage: Bacteria > Pseudomonadota > Alphaproteobacteria > Rhizobiales > Xanthobacteraceae > Bradyrhizobium. Next base: position 3,092 of record NZ_CAFJ01000152.1, read on the forward strand.
GGTGCCGAGATCGGCCTGCCCGAGCTGCGTGAGGACGCCGAGGCGAGCGAGCTGGTGCTCGGCGTCCGGCCGGAGCAGGTGGCGCTGACGACCGAAGGCGGCCTGCGTGGGGAAGTATTCGGCACCGAGTATCTCGGCACCACCCAGATCGTCACCATCGCGACCGCGCACGGCATGGTCAAGGCGCGCGTGCCAGCAGCGGTTCGGGTCGACCGCGCGGAGCCGGTCGGGCTGAGCTTCCGCGCCGAACGCCTGTCGCTGTTCGATGCTGCCACCGGACGCGCCATCCGCACGGCGCTGTATGAGCAGCCGGCGAGAGGAGGGCGGCATGGCTGAGACCCGCCTCAACGCGGTCAGCAAATCCTTCGGCGCCAAGCCGGCGGTGCGTGATCTGTCGCTGACGATTCACGACGGCGAGCTCGTCGTGCTGCTCGGGCCGACCGGCGCCGGCAAGACGACGACGTTACGCCTCGTCGCCGGATTGGAAACGCCGGACAGTGGTGCCGTGAGCATCGGGGGCATCGACCAGACCCATGCGACGCCCGCGGCGCGCGACGTCACCTTCGTGTTCCAGCAGTACTCGCTGTATCCGCACCTTTCGGTGTACGACAATCTCGCCTTTCCGCTGCGCTCGCCGGTGCGCAAGACGCCCGAGGCCGAGATCAAGCGAATCGTGGGTGGTGTCGCGGCGATGCTGCGCATCGAGGACAAGCTCGGCAATCGCGCCACGCAACTGTCCGGTGGCCAGATGCAGCGCGTCGCGATCGGCCGCGCGCTGGTGCGCCGGCCGGCGATCGCACTGCTCGACGAGCCGCTGTCCTCGCTCGATGCCAAGCTCCGCGCCGAGCTGCGCATCGAGCTGAAGCGCATCCAGCAGGATCTGGGCGCGACCATGCTCTACGTGACCCACGACCAGATCGAGGCGATGACGCTCGCCAACCGCGTCGGCGTCATCGACCAGGGGCGGCTGGTACAGCTCGGGACTCCGCGCGAGATCTACGAGGATCCGGCGAATACCTATGTGGCGACCCGGCTCGGCAGTCCCGGCATCAATCTGCTGCCGCGGACGCTGTTCCCGGATCTCGCGGTTCCCGGCAGCGTCGCCACGATCGGCGCGCGGACCGAGCACATGTCCGTCCGGCGTGCTTCGAAGGATGCTGACGCCCGGGTGAAGTGGATCGAGCATCTCGGCGATCAGAATCATCTCCACATCACCTTGCGCGACCAGACCATCGTCAGCCTGGTCGAGCCTGATACGGAATTGAAAGTCGGCGACGCCGTCGCTATCGAGTTCACCCGGCCGCTGCTGTTCGACCGGGATGGCCAGCGGGTGAGATAGGGCATGGACCAGGGTTTCAAGCGTCGACTGATCGCGGCCATGGGCGAGGCCATCATCGCCCATGCCGAGGAGCTGACCGCGCTCGATTCGGCGATCGGCGACGGCGATCATGGACTGAACATGAAGCGTGGCTTCGAGGCCGTGCTGGCCGATGCGGACAATATCTCCGCCAAGCCGCTGCCCGATGCATTGAAGGCCATCGGCATGACGCTGGTCATGAAGGTCGGCGGCGCGTCCGGTCCGCTGTACGGAACGCTGGCGATGGGGCTGGGCAAGGCCCTGCCGGCGGCCCCGTCGGTTGCGGAAGCGGCGGCAGCGCTCGGACGCGCGATCGAGGATGTGAAGTCGCGCGGCAAGTCCGAAGCCGGGCAGAAGACCATGCTCGACGTCCTCGTCCCGGTGCAGGCGGCGTTTGCCGCCGGTGGCGCTGGTCTCGCAACGCGATTGCCTGCGGTCGCCGCGGAGGCGGCCGACGCGACCGTGCCGATGAAGGCGATCCGCGGCCGCGCGTCCTTTCTCGGCGAGCGCTCGATCGGGCACATGGATCCCGGCGCGCGCTCGTCCAGCCTGCTGGTGCAGGCGATCTGCAGAGTCTTCAACGAGGCCTGAACATGGGTGAACAGAAGAACGTCGGCATCGTCATCGTCTCGCATTCCGCCAAGGTGGCAGAGGGCGCGGCCGACATGGTCAGGCAGATGGTCGGCGACAGCGTGCCGCTGGCGGCCGTCGGAGGCAACGCCGATGGTGGCCTCGGCACCGATGTCGGCGCCATCATGGGCGCGATCGACAAGGCCTGGTCGGAATCCGGCGTCGCGATCCTGGTCGATCTCGGCGGCGCCGAGACCAACAGCGAGATGGCTGTGGAGATGATGCCGGAGGACAGGCGCGAGCGCATCGTGATCTGCAACGCGCCGCTGGTCGAAGGCGCGGTGATGGCGGCGACCGAAGCCTCCGGCGGCTCGTCGCTCGACGCGGTGCGCGCGACCGCCGAAGAGCTGATGGGCGGATGAGCGGTGACGACAATGGCTGATGGCGGAGAGATCGGCATGCAGGAAGTGAAGGGTCATGCGCTGTTGACCAACGAGGTTGGGCTGCATGCGCGCCCCTCGGTCAAGCTGACCCAGCTCGCCAAGCGCTTTGCCGCGACGGTGGAGATCGCGATCGCGGCGGACGGGCCGTGGACCGACGCCAAGAGCCCGGTGAAGATCATGCGCGTCAAGGCGGCCAAGGGCGAGACCTTGTACATGCGAGCGAACGGCGCCGATGCAGAGGACGCGGTGCGCGCGCTGGCCGATCTCGTCAACCGGAAGTTCGACGAGGAGTAGGTGGTGGAACGGCGTATCCGAGGTCGCGCGGCGTCGGAAGGGCTGGCCATCGGGCCGGCAGTCATTCTGCGCGCATTGGAGGGCGCCCATCGGACCAAGGGTTCGATCGCAGAGGAGCATGCGGCGCTGGCCGCTGCCGTCGCGGGGGCCCGCGAGGCCGTGGCCGATTTGACGGCGAGCCTCGCAGGCGATGCGGCCGAGCTGATCGGCTTTCAGCTCGCGCTGCTCGAGGACGATGCGCTCACGGAATCCGCCTACGCGCGGATCGAGCGCGGCGATGCGGCCGAGGATGCCTGGCGCGCCGCCATGGCCGCGGAGATCGCGGGCTATGAGTCCGCCGATGATGAATATTTCCGGGCTCGCGCGAGCGATCTCGCCGACATCAGGGATCGCGTGCTGCGGCACCTGTTCGGGCTCGCTGATGATGGCCGGCTTCCCGACGGCGCGATCGTGGTCGCGCGCGACCTCGCTCCATCGGCTTTCCTCGGCGTCGACTGGTCGAAGGGCGGCGGCATCGCGCTCGGTGAGGGCAGCCCGACCAGCCACGTGGCGATGCTGGCGCGCGGCCGTGGCGTGCCGATGGTGGTCGGACTTGGCCGGGACCTGGACAGCCTGACCGGAGTGCTGCTTGTGGACGGCACGCGCGCGGAGGTCGTCATCGGTCCCAGTCCCGAGCGCATGGCTCTGGCCCGCACAGAGGGCGATGAACTCCGGCACCGCAAGGCAGAGGCCATCGCGCGCCAGCACGAGCCCGCGCTGACACGCGACGGAACGCCGGTGACGGTCCTCATCAACATCTCCGGTCCGGATGACATGGCGATCGTGCCGGCCCGTGCCTGCGACGGCGTCGGTCTCGCCCGCACCGAGTTTCTGACCGCCAATCTTCTTCATGACGAGGACGCGCAGTACCGCGCCTATGCCGAGTTGATGCGCTGGGCCGACGGCCGGCCGGTGACGATCCGCACTCTCGATGCCGGCGGCGACAAGCCGATCCCCGGCTATACGGTCGATGGCGAGAGCAATCCGTTTCTCGGCCTGCGCGGCATCCGCCTGTCGCTGCGCCATCCCGATGTCTTTCGCGTGCAGCTCCGCGCGCTGTCGCGCGCTGCCGCTCTCGGCCCGCTGAAGGTGATGCTGCCCATGGTCACGAATGCCGGCGAGCTGGACGCGGCGCGCGGACATCTGCGCGCGGTGCTCTCCGATCTCGCAAAGGAGCGCGTTGCCTGCTCCGAGCCGGTCTTCGGAATCATGATCGAGGTGCCGGCCGCGGCGCTGGCCGCGCAGGACTTCGCCGCCGACTTCTTCTCGATCGGCACCAATGATCTCACGCAATATGCCACTGCGGCGTCCCGCGACGGTGCCGAGGTCGCCGACTACGCCGACGTGCTGCATCCCGGCGTGCTGGCGATGATCGCGCACGTCGTGCGCGCCGGCGCTGCCAGGGGCGTCGAGGTGTCGATCTGCGGCGACGCGGCCGGTGATCTCAGGGCGATTCCCGCGTTGCTCAAGGCGGGAGTCCGGGCCCTCTCGGTGTCGCCGGGCCTGTTGCCGCAGGTCAAGGCCGCGATTCGCGAGATCGATCTCGCCAAGCTGGGCGAGGGCGCATGAGCGAGCAGGATTCATCGGGGGCCTCGAGCCCGCTGGCCGACTACAAGGCCATCCTGCGCGCCGTGATCGACAGCCGCCCGTCCGGCACGCGGCAGCGGCTGGCGGAGGCGATCGGCAAGAACCGCAGCTTCATCTCGCAGATCATCAATCCGGCCTATCCGACGCCGATTCCGCTGCAGCATCTCGAGACCATCTTCCACATCTGCCATTTCTCACCGCCGCAGCAGCAGGCGTTCCTCACGGCGTATCGTGCGGCGCATCCGGGCCGCCTCGAAGAGGCCGAGACCCAGCGGCCGACGCGGCGGATCATCGTCGAGTTGCCGGATTTCGGGGATGACGCGCTGAACGCGCATGCGGACCGCATCATCACCGGGGTGGCGCGCGGCATCAGCGCGCTGATCTCAGCCAACGAAAACAAGGACGAGTCCGATCCGGGAGGGAAGCCATGAAGAAGCTGATCAACGCCGTCGACGACGTGCTGACCGAGAGCCTGCAGGGATTTGCCGCCGTCCATGGCGACATCGTCGCGCTCGGCGAGGACAACAAGTTCGTCCGCCGCAAGAGCCTCAAGCCCGGCAAGGTCGCGCTGATCTCGGGCGGCGGCTCCGGCCATGAGCCGCTGCATGCCGGCTTCGTCGGCCAGGGCATGTTGGACGCGGCCTGTCCCGGCCAGGTCTTCACCTCGCCGACCCCGGACCAGATGCTCGCTGCGGCGCAGGCGGTGGAGACGGGGGCGGGATCTCTGTTCATCGTCAAGAACTACGAAGGCGACGTCATGAACTTCGCGATGGCCGCGGAGATGATGGAGACCAAGGTCGCGACCGTAATCACCGACGACGACGTCGCGGTGGAGACCTCGACATATTCGACCGGACGCCGCGGCGTCGCCGGCACGATGGTCGTCGAGAAGATGCTCGGCGCGGCGGCGGAGCAGGGCCGCGGCCTGGATGCGCTCAAGGTGCTCGGCGACGATGTCAACAAGCGCACCCGCTCGATGGGCGTCGCGCTGACCTCCTGCACTGTGCCGGCCGCCGGCAAGCCGACCTTCGCGCTCGGCGAGGACGAGATGGAGATGGGCGTCGGCATCCACGGCGAGCCTGGCCGTCGCCGCGTCAAGCTCGCCTCCGCCGACGCGATCGCGGACGAGATGATGAGCGCGATCCTGGCCGATCTCGCCCCCAAGTCCGGCACGCCGTGCCTGCTGCTGGTCAACGGCTTCGGCGCGACGCCGGCGATGGAGCTGTATCTGATGGCCAATGCCGCGCGCCGCATTCTCGAAGGACGCGGACTTTCGATCGCGCGCGGGCTGGTCGGCTCCTACGTCACCTCGCTCGACATGGCCGGCTGCTCGCTGACCGTCACCGCGCTCGACGATGCGACGCTGACGCTGTGGGACGCACCGGTGCACACCGCCGCGCTGCGCTGGGGCTGTTGATGGAGCGACAACAGCCGTCAGGCGACGGCGGCCGCCTGCTGCTGGAACTGCTCGAAGGCGCCGATCGCATCGGCCGCATACATCAGCGACGGCCCGCCGCCCATGTAGATCGCCATGCCGAGCGTCTCCTCGACCTCCTGGCGGGTCGCGCCGAGGCGCACCAGCGCCTCGGCATGGAAACCGATGCAGCCGTCGCAGCGGACGGCGACGCCGATTGCCAGGGCGATCAGCTCCTTGGTTTTCTTGTCGAGCGCACCGTCGGCGCCCGCCGCCCGCGCCAGCGCGGAGAAGCCTTGCATGACGTCGGGGATGTCCTTGCGCAAGGTCTTCAGGTTGCCGGAGATGTCCTTGCAGATCTCGTTGTAGTTCTTGGTCATGGACGTTTCCTAGAATGCTTTCATGGTCGGTTTGCCGGGGTCGCGCAGCGCGATGTAGATCGCGGGGATGACGAGCACGGTCAGCAGGGTGGATGAGGCCAGGCCGAACAGCAGCGAGATCGCCAACCCCTGGAAGATCGGGTCGAGCAGGATCGTCGCCGCGCCGATCATCGCCGCCAGCGCCGTCAGCAGGATCGGCTTGAATCGGACGGCGCCGGCCTCCAGCACGACGTCGCGCAAGGTCTTGCCCTCGCCGCCGCTGTGCCGGATGAAGTCGACCAGCAGGATCGAGTTGCGGACGATGATGCCGGCGAGCGCGATGAAGCCGATCATCGAGGTCGCCGTGAACGGCGCGCCCAGCAGCCAATGGCCGAGCAGGATGCCGATCAGCGTCAGCGGGATCGGCGTCAGGATGACGAGCGGCAGCTTGAAGCTCTTGAACTGCGCCACGACCAGCACGTAGATGCCGAGGATCGCCGCGCCGAACGCCGCGCCCATGTCGCGGAACGTCACATAGGTGATCTCCCATTCTCCGTCCCACAGCAAGGTCGGATGGGACTCGTCCTTGGGCTGGCCATGGAAGCCGATCGAAGGCTTCGGCAGCTTGCCCCAGTCATGCGCATCGATACGATCGGCCACCGCGAGCATCCCGTAGAGCGGGGCCTCGAAGCGGCCGGCGAGCTCGGCCATCACCATGTCGGCGAAGCGGCCGTCGCGGCGGAAGATCATCGGCGAGCCGTCTTCCATCGTCGCCTTCACGACCTGGCCGAGCTCGACCACGGTCTTGCTGCCGGGCACCGTGTTGGCCGGCACCGGCGTCGAGGCCAGAGCCTGGCTCCAGCTCTTGTCCTGCTTCGGTAGCTTCACCGCGATCTCGATCGGATTGCGGTCCTCGCCGCGATGCGAGTAGCCGACCGAGACGCCGCCGAACAGGGTCTGGATGGTGTCGTAAACGTCGCGTTGCTCGACCCCGAAATATTCGAGACTGTCCTGGTCGATCGACAGCCGCAGCCGCGGCCGCGGCTTGCCGATGGAGTCGTCGATGTCGACGATGAAGGGGACATCGGCGAACACCTTCTTCAGCTCGGTCGTGACGGCGCGCCGCGTGGCGGCATCCGGGCCGTAGATCTCGGCGAGCAAGGTCGCCAGCACCGGCGGCCCGGGCGGTACTTCGACCACCTTGATGCTGGTGCCCGAGGGCACCGCGACCGCCTTCAGCCGCTGGCGCAGGTCGAGCGCGATGTCGTGGCTGGAGCGCTTGCGGTCGCCGCGCGCCGCGAGATTGACCTGGAG
>NZ_CAFJ01000151.1 GCF_000239795.1 Bradyrhizobium sp. STM 3809
TTGGGCAGCGTTGCTGCGGCGTCGTACCAAGAACTCCGCCGCTCACTCCCAGCTCCAGCTCGAGAAATCGTTCTCGAACTGCGGCACGTCCTTCCAGACGCCTTTCAGCTTCTTGTTGATCACCGTGATCCATTGCGGCTGGAACAGGAAGCCGGCGGCGGCGTCGGTGGCGAGCAGGCGCTGGGCGTCGCCGAGCAGCTTGGCGCGATCGGCCTCGTTCGGCGTGTCGACGATCTTCTGATACAGCTTGTCGAACGCCTCGGACTGATAGCCGAAATAGTAGTTCTTCTCGGTGAACTTCACGAGGTCGAACGGCTCGACATGCGAGACGATCGTGAGATCGAAATCATGCGGGCCGTTGAACACCTGCGACAGCCATGCCGCCCATTCGAGGTTCTCGATCTTGGCGACGATGCCGACCTTGGCGAGCTGCGCCGCGAGCACCTCGCCGCCCTGCCGCGCATAGGCCGGCGGCGGCAGCCGCAACGACAGCTGCAGCGGGGTGGTCACGCCGGCCTCCGCCAGCAGCTTCTTGGCCTTCTCGGGATCGTAGGGATTGATGTCGGTGGTGTCGACATAGCCGAGCGAACCCGGCGTGTAGAAGCTGCCGATCGGGGTGCCCAGCCCGTCGACGGCGCCCTCGATCATCGCCTTGCGGTCGATCGCGGCGAGGATGGCGCGGCGGACGCGGACGTCGTCGAGCGGCTTCTTCTTGTTGTTGATGGTGACGATGGTCTTCGCCTTCGAGCCGCCGATCAGCACGGTGAAGCGCGGGTCGGCCTTGAACTGCGCGATCGTGCGCGCCGTGGTGCCGCGCGGGAACGCATCGACGTCACCCGACAACAGCGCCGCGACCTGCGCTGCGGGATCGGAGATGAAGCGGATCGTCACCTTCGACAGCTTGACGGCGGCGGCGTTGCGATAGTCCGGCCATTTGTTGAGCGTCAGCGACGAGCCCTTGGCCCAGGCGCCCAACGTATAAGGTCCGGTGCCCACCGGCTGCGTCGCGTCGGTCGGCGCGCTCTTCGGCTCGACGATCGAGGCGGTCGCCTGTCCGAGCAGGAACGGCAGGTTCGGCTCGGAATATTTCAGCTTGACCTCGATGGTCTCGGCATCCGGCGCGTTGACCGCCTCCATCGCCTGGAACAGCGCCTTGTCCTTGTTGGTGCTGTTGGCGGCGCCGGCGCGCTCGAACGAGAACTTCACCGCGGCGGAATCGAACGCCTCGCCGTT
>NZ_CAFJ01000150.1 GCF_000239795.1 Bradyrhizobium sp. STM 3809
CTCGGCCGCGCGCACCTCGGGGCTCAACGTCGGAGACGAGAAATTTATGTCAGCCATATTGACGTTTCTGCGGTTCAATGTTACAAAACAATCGCCCGCTACGAAATTTTAGATCGTTTCATCGGCGGGCGATCGTCCCAGGACGTGTCTGATCGGGCCATAAGCAACCCGGACGGGCGGCTCTTGGCGGCGTTTCGAACAACCGTGTGATGTCGAGCGGCATTTCGGCAAACCATACTGGACTTCCGCCGGGCGCAAAAGCATGTCCTGTGGTGGCATGCTTGCCCGGCGACCGGCTGAAAAGCCGGCCGCGGCAGGTCCGACATTCAAAAGCCGACTGGCCCGATTGGACGGGTCGGCGCCAGAACTCGCGAACGGCGATCAGAGCGGGGGAAGCAAGGACATGACTTTGACATTCGACATCAAGCCGACGACGAACCCGACCTCCGACCAGGAGCGCGCGGCCAAGCTCGCCAATCCCGGCTTCGGCCGGGTGTTCACCGATCACATGGCCGTGGTCCAGTACAGCCAGGACAAGGGCTGGCACAGCGCGCGCGTCGAATCCCGCGCCAACTTCCCGCTGGATCCGGCGGCGGCCGTGCTGCACTACGCGCAGGAGATCTTCGAGGGGCTCAAGGCCTACAAGCGCGACGATGGCGACGTGAACCTGTTCCGCCCCGACGCGAACGCCCAGCGGTTCTGGAATTCGGCCGATCGCATGGCGATGGCGCAGCTGCCGCAGAATGTCTTCATCGAGGCGGTCGAGCAGCTCGTCCGCATCGACCGCGCCTGGATCCCGGGCGGCGAGGGCAGCCTGTATCTGCGTCCCTTCATGATCGCCAACGAGGTGTTCCTCGGCGTGAAGCCGTCGGCGGAGTACATCTTCGCGGTGATCGCCTCGCCGGTCGGTTCCTATTTCAAGGGCGGCCCGGCGCCGGTCTCGATCTGGGTCTCGGAGAACTACACGCGCGCCGCCGTCGGCGGCACCGGTGGCGTCAAATGTGGCGGCAATTATGCCGCGAGCCTGAAGGCGCAGGCCGAGGCGATCGCGCATGGCTGCGACCAGGTCGTGTTCCTGGACGCGATCGAGCGGCGCTATGTCGAGGAGCTCGGCGGCATGAACGTGTTCTTCGTGTTCGCCGACGGCTCGCTGTCGACGCCGCCGCTCGGCACCATCCTTCCGGGCATCACGCGAGACTCCATCATCAAGCTGGCGCGCGACGCCGGCCGCGAGGTGCGCGAGGAGGCCTATTCGATCGACCAGTGGCGCGCGGATGCCGCGAGCGGCAAGCTCAAGGAAGCCTTCGCCTGCGGCACCGCCGCCGTGATCTCGCCGATCGGCAAGGTCCGCTCGGTGAGCGGCGACGTCGTCATCAATGGCGGCGAGGCCGGCCCGGTGGCCATGGGCCTGCGCAAGCAGCTGGTCGACATCCAGTACGGCCGAGCTGCGGATCCGCATAATTGGATCAGGGACGTGAAGTAGGGGGCTGCTGCTCCATTCGCCGTCATGCCCGGGCTTGTCCCGCCTGCGCGGCCGAAGCCGCTTCGGCGCGGCGAAGGCCCGGGCATCCACGTCGCGCGGCATGAAAGTCGTGGATGGCCGGGTCAAGCCCGGCCATGACGAGCCTTAAATCGTGCAGCTCCCCCGGGTTGTGACCCTGCGCCCCGGCTGCTACCAAAGCCAGCAACGCATTCCATCCAGTAGGGTGGGCAAAGGACCGCGAAGCGGGCCGTGCCCACCGTTCCAGTATTTGTCAGCCCTGGTGGGCACGCTGCGCTTTGCCCACCCTACGCTCTGGTATCAGATGAACGACAAACCCAAGAAACCCCAGAAGCTGAAGGCGCGGCTGCCGCGCGGGCTCGAGGATCGCGGCCCCGCGGCGATCGCCGCCACCCGCGAGATGGTCGAGAAGATCCGCGCCGTCTACGAGCGCTACGGCTTCGAGCCGGTGGAGACGCCGGCGTTCGAATACACCGATGCGCTCGGCAAGTTCCTGCCCGACCAGGACCGCCCGAACGAGGGCGTGTTCTCGTTCCAGGACGATGACGAGCAGTGGATCTCGCTGCGCTACGACCTCACCGCACCGCTGGCGCGCTACGTCGCCGAGAATTTCGACGCGCTGCCGAAGCCTTATCGTTCCTATCGAGCAGGCTACGTGTTCCGCAACGAGAAGCCCGGTCCCGGCCGCTTCCGCCAGTTCATGCAGTTCGATGCCGACACCGTCGGCTCCGGTTCGCCGGCCGCGGATGCCGAAATGTGCATGATGGCGGCGGATACGATGGAGGCGCTCGGCATTGCGCGCGGCGACTACGCGGTCAAGGTCAACAACCGCAAGGTGCTCGACGGCGTCATGGAGTCGATCGGCCTCGGCGGCGACGAGAATTTCGGCCGCAGGCTCACCGTGCTGCGCGCGATCGATAAGCTCGACAGGCTTGGCGAGCGCGGCGTGCGCGAACTGCTCGGCGCCGGCCGCAAGGACGAGAGCGGCGATTTCACCAAGGGCGCCGGGCTCGACGAGGCGCAGATCAAGAAGATCGAGACCTTCGTCAATGCGCGCGCGCTGGTCGCGCCGCCGCTGCTCGCCTATGCCGGCGACAAGGACGTCGCGCAGCGCCTCGCCGGCGATGCCGATCGCAAGGACAGCGAATACGACATTGCGCGCCGCATCGCCGATATGCTGCGTGAGACCTTCGCCGACTCCAAGCTCGCGATCGACGGTCTCGACGAGCTGGTCGAGATCGCGCGCTTGGTCGATGCCTCCGGCTATCACAGCCAGATCATGGTCGACCCCTCCGTCGTGCGCGGCCTCGAATACTACACGGGCCCGGTGTTCGAGGCGCAACTGCTGGCCGCGATCCCCAACGAGAAGGGCCAGCCGGTGGTGTTCGGCTCGGTCGGCGGCGGTGGACGTTATGACGGCCTGGTCTCGCGCTTCCGCGGCGAGCCGGTGCCGGCGACCGGATTCTCCATCGGTGTCTCCCGCCTGCAGGCGGCGCTGACCCTGCTCGGCAAGCTCGACACGCGGCCCGCGTTCGGTCCCGTCGTCGTCACCGTGTTCGACCGCGACCGCGTCGCCGACTACCAGAAGATGGTCTCGACCTTGCGCGGCCACGGCATCCGCGCCGAGCTCTATCTCGGCAACCCGAAGAACATGGGCAACCAGCTCAAATATGCCGACCGCCGCAATGCGCCCTGCGTGATCATCCAGGGCTCTGACGAGAAGGCGCGCGGCGAGGTGCAGATCAAGGATCTGATCGAGGGTGCGAAGGCCGCCGCCGCGATCGCCTCGAACCAGGAATGGCGCGAGAGCCGCCCGGCACAAGTCTCCGCCAAGGAGGACGAACTCGTCGCCGCCGTCCGCGAGGTGCTCGCGCGTCACGACGTGAGCTGGGGGTAACGAGACCAGGCAATCATCCGGCGCACTTATCTTGCCGTCATTGCGAGCGAAGCGAAGCAATCCAGGGGCCAAACAGAACGATCTTTCGGAGTAACCCTGGATCGCTTCGTCGCTTCGCTCCTCGCGATGACGATCTAACTCGCAGCCGGTTGTAAGAACGACGAGAGATAGAAGGAGGAAACTCAATGCCCGAGATCACCATCAACATGGCCGCCGGCCGCACCGAAGAGCAGAAGACCAACATGATGCGCGACATCAGCAAGGCGCTGGTGACGCATCTCGGCGTCGATCCCGAGGCCGTGGTCATCCAGATCAACGAGGCGCCGCTGACGCACAAGATGAAGGGCGGCAAGACCTTCGTCGAGCGCGCGGCCGAGCAGAAGAAGTAGCTCCGCCGGCGTCCCGGCCTAGCGCGCAATTGCGCGCAAGGCGCCGGGACCCATACCCCCAAGGAGCGGTTTGAGGCACGCTGGTCATTGGCTTTTCGCCCATCACGACTGCCACGGCGTATGGATCCCGGATCGGCGCCGCGCCGCGCTGGCGCGCGTCGTGGCTTGTCCGGGATGACGGCTGGGGGTGGGGCGAGCGTGTTGGGCAATCACAAATGCCGTCGTCCCGGCGAACGCCGGGACCCATACCCCCAGGGAGCGGTTCGAGGCAGCCTGGTCATTGGCTTTTTGCCCATCACGACCGCCGCGGCGGATGGGTTCCGGATGGGCGCGCGCGCCGCAGCTTGTCCGGGACGGCAGCTAATTCGGAGCCACCATGGACGCACGTGACATCATCAAGCCGGGCATGCGGGCCGAGCGCCTGCTGGTGGTGCCGCCGGAGCGCACCGTCGGGCACTTTGTTCCTCATATGCCCATGGTCTATGCGACGCCGATGATGATCCTGGAGATGGAGATGACCTCCGGCGACGCCATCAACCCGGTGCTGCCGCCGGGCTGGGTCACGGTCGGCACCGAGGTCAATGTCCGCCATCTCGCGGCCTCGCCGGTCGGCGCCACCATCCGCACCGTGGCCGAGGTGATCGAGGTCGAGCGCCGCGTCATCCGCTTCGCGGTCGAGGCGTTCCACGGCGAGGTGAAGATCGGCGATGGCCGCCACGGCCGCGGCCTGATCAATGTCGAGCAGTTCAAGAAGCGCTTCGCCGTGCCGTAGTGGCGCATTCCACCGTCATTGCGAGGAGCGAAGCGACGAAGCAATCCAGGGCCGCGGGCGTGGCCCTGGATTGCTTCGCTGCGCTCGCAATGACGGCGGAGGTTGGAGGGGCTACTTCGCCAATTCCTTCGACCTTGCCGTCGCCGCGGCCACCGCGCGCTCGAGCAGTGGCTCGAAGCCGTCCGCGGCCATCAGCACCGAGAGCGCGGCGGCGGTCGTGCCGCCGGGCGACGTGACGTTGTGACGCAGGGTCGCCGGGGACTGTTCCGAGCGATGCAGCAGCTCGCCGGCGCCGGACACCGTGTCGCGCGCGAGCTTCGTCGCCAGCGCTTCGGGCAGGCCCGCGGCGACGCCGGCGCGAGCCAGTTCTTCGGCGAGCAGGAACACATAGGCGGGACCGGAGCCGGACACGGCGGTGACCGCATCCATCAGCCCCTCGTCCTCGACCCATTCCACGGCACCGGTCGCGCGCAGCAGCGCATCGGTCAGCGCGCGCTGCGCCGTGCTGACATTGGCGGCGGGCACGGCGACCGTGATGCCGCGGCCGATCGCCGCCGGCGTGTTCGGCATTGCGCGGACGACGGCGCCGCCCACGACATCCTGCAGGCTCGCAATGGTCGTGCCGGCCATGATGGACAACACCAGCGTGGTATCGCCGACCCAGCGCTTCAGCGCCGGCCCGGCCTCGCGGAACATCTGCGGCTTGACAGCGAGGATGACGACCTCGGCCGCGGTGGTCTCAGCCGGATTGAGGCGGACGCCGCGGGCCACCAGCGCGGTGATCTCGGCCGACGGCATCGGCTCGATCACCACCACCCGCGCGGGATCGAGGCCCCCGGCCAGCCAGCCGGTCAGCATCGCGCCGCCCATCTTGCCGGCGCCGGCCAGCACGATGGTGCCGGTGGTGTGTTGGAGTTCGGAGATGGTCGTCATCAAGCCTCCATTCGTCATGGCCGGGCTTGACCCGGCCATCCATCGACTGAAAGGAGCGGCTTTTTGAGGCGAGATGGATGCGCGGGTCAAGCCCGCGCATGACGAGAGGGGGGCAGCCTTACGCCTCGCCTTCGGTGTCGAACAGCGCCGCGGCCATCGCGTCCTGGGTCGACTTGCCGGCCCAGACCACGAACTGGAACGCCGGGAAATAGCGCTCGCAGGCGTGGATGGCGCCGGCCAGCATGCTCTCGCATTGCGGGCCGGAGGCGGTGATGCCGCCGGGCAGCACCAGGGCCTGGCGGTGCATCACCATGCCGGTGTGGGTCCAGATGTCGAAATGGCCGAGCCACAACTGCTCGTTGATGGCGGCGATCAGCCGCTGCACCTCGGCGCGGCGCGCCTCCGGAATCTTCATGTCGAAGGCGCAAGCCAGATGCAGTGCCTCGATCTCCGCCATCCAGGTGAAGGAGATCTGATAGTCGGTCCACTGCCCCTTGGAGGCGATCGTGATCTCGTCCTCGCCGGAGCGCTCGAACATCCAGTTGTTGTCGGAGGCGATGTTCTCGACCACGCTCAAAGGATGGTTTCCGGAATCGATAGTGCTTTCGAGCAGGGACATGCCGTCTCGACCTCGTCTTCTTGATCTCGTTGGTACTTACGCGGCGACCCGGCCCGCGCCCTGTCGGCGCCTCGAACCCGGCTTGCAGCCCCGGAGGTACCCCGGGCGTGCGCGGACAAAGTGATGTGATTTGCGGAATCTGCGCAACGGGGGGGTGAGTCCGTCCACAACGAAACACCGGTTCGTCCACAACTCCTGTCCGGCCTGTGGAATCATGGCCGAACGAGAACAAAACGGAATCGGATTCGCCGCAGCCGCCGCAAAATGCCGCGGAAATGGCGCCGCCGGCTGTGGAGAAGGCGGCCGCAGGCCGCATAGCGGCCCTTCGCGCGCTGCGCATGTCAGGTCTTGTCGGCGACCCGGACCGTCTGCATAGTTCCTGCGGGCCGTCCATTCCGGGCGGTTCATGTTCTCAGGGCGGGGCGAAATTCCCCACCGGCGGTAAGCGGTCTCGGTCGAGAGCGCGAGCCCGCGAGCGCCTTCTCTGCGAGGACTGACCGGGGGAATCCTGTTCTCCGGATCGGGCCTTGAGGAGAAGGGTCAGCAGATTCGGTGCGACTCCGAAGCCGACGGTCAAAGTCCGGATGAAAGAGAACGGGTCCCGGCCCCCCGCGCAATCCCGCGTGGGGGCGTCGTCGTTCCGTGTGCCCTGATTCTGGTCTCTCAATGAGGACAACCATGAATCAGATGTTGCAAGACTCCATCGACACCACCGACATCGTCGCTGAAACCGCGCCGCCGGCGGATACGTCCGCTGCGCCGCCGCCTGACGACACGCCTCCGGCGCCGTCGCATCCGCGCTTCGCCAAGCCGCAGCGCGTCGCCTTCGTGCAGTCGGCGTGGCATCGCGACGTCGTCGCCGAGTGCCGCATCGCCTTCCTCGACGAGATCGAGGCGCGCCACATTCCGCGCGACCGTGTCGACATCTTCGAGGTGCCGGGCTCGTTCGAGATCCCGCTGCATGCGCAGCTGCTCGCCAAGACCAGGCGCTACACTGCGATCGTCGCCGCCGGCCTCGTCGTCGACGGCGGCATCTACCGGCACGAGTTCGTCGCCGACACCGTCATCAAGGCGCTGATGGACGTGCAATTGCGCACCGAGGTGCCGGTGTTCTCGGCGGTGTTGACCCCGCAGCAATTCCACGAGACGCAGGCGCATTTCGACTTCTTCAGCAAGCACTTCGCAACGAAGGGCGTCGAGGTGGCGACCGCCTGCGCGGAGACCTTGCTGAGCCTGGAGCGCCTGCGCAGCCAGGTCGCGGCGGGGATCATCTGAGGCGGGATGGCGTGTGGCTGGCCAGCGAGCCACACGCCTTCTTTCGAAATTGTGATTCTCGACGTTTGCCGCACGGGCGATGAGCTCCCCTCCCCCTTGCGGGGAGGGGTTGGGGGTGGGGGGTCTCCGGGCGCTGACCGTCGTGAGATCCACCTTTGCAAATCTCCCGAGCGTCACTGCTCGTCACTGAGAGCACGTCGTGTGGACCCCCACCCCCGACCCCTCTCCGCAAGAGGGGGAGGGGAGTGCACCGCCTTTGCGGCGGGAGGTCGAATCCCAACTTCGCTGCGCATCGTGGCGCGCGCATCGGCGCGTCTTCCAGCGACATCACGCCTCCTCCCGCTCCCCGCCTTGTGTTGTCATTTCCCGCTCGCGCCCTGTAAAACCTCTCCCGGGAGGAGGCTGGCCCGTGGCGACGGGCGGCCGGCAAGGATGATCGAAGGATACGATCCTTATCTCGTCGCGCTCTCGGTCGTGATCGCGAGCCTGGGTGGCTATACCGGATTCAGTCTCACCGCGCGCATCCGCAGCGGGCCGGGGGCGAATCCGCGCGTGCTGCTGTCGGGGGCTGCGGGCATTCTCGCAGTCGGCATCTGGACCATGCATTTCGTGGGCATGATGGCCGCGCCGCTGCCGGCGGATGCCGTCTATCTGGTGCTGCCAACCATCATCTCGTTCCTGATCTGCGCGCTGGTCGTGGGCGTGTCGCTGTTCTTCGTCAGCATCGGCGATCCCTCGCCGCAGCGCGTCGTGCCCTCGGCGCTGCTGCTCGGCGCCGGCATTGCCAGCATGCATTATGTCGGCATGCACGGCCTGGCCGGCAGCTTCGGACTGACCCATGATCCGGCGCTGGTGGCGCTTTCGGTCGCGATCGCGATCGTCGCCGCCTATGGCGGGCTGCGCATCTTCCTGGCGCGGCAGGATGGCCTGCGGCTGGCCATCAGCGCGCTGGCGTTCGGTATCGCCGTCTCCGGCATGCACTATACGGCGATGCTGGGCATGCATGTTTTGCCGGCGGGCGAAGGCCATCATCATCAGGCCGCAGGGCTCGCGGCATCACCGCAGGCGCTGGCGATCGTGGTCGCCGTGCTGTGCTTCGTCGTCGCCGCAGGCTTCCTGCTGTCGCTGGTGCCGGAACCGCATCGGGCGTCGAAACCGGCATCGGTGATGGCCGAGGCCGCCCCCGCCCTGGCGCCGGAGCCGATCATCCCGCCATCGCCAGTGCAACCCGTCGCGCCGCCCCCTCCGGAACCGCCTGAGAGCATCGCGCCGGCCCGTGTCACCGCGGCGCCGCTCGGCGGCATCGGACAGCCGCCGCGCATCGCTGCGGCGCGGTTGCCGCTCGAGGGCGCCAATGGCACTCACTTCATCGACGCCGGCGACGTCCGCAGCGTCCGAGCCGACGCGCATTATACGCGGGTGCATGACGGCACCCGCGAGCGGATGTGCCCGTGGTCGATCTCCGAGGCCGAGGCGCAACTCGATCCCGGCCGCTTCATCCGCGTCCACCGCAGTCACATCGTTGCGATCGAGCACGTGACCTTCGTCGGCAAGGAAGGCGAGGGGGCGGTCATCGAGCTCGACGGCCCGTCGAAGCCGCGGGTGCCGGTGAGCCGCGCCAAGGTCGCCGAGGTCAAGGCGCGGCTCGGGCTGCGGCGACCGGCCTGATCCAGCGGGGCTTTTCGCAGGCGCAATATCCGGCGCGGCCGGTCTCCGCGCCGCACACAAATCCTCCACGCAAGCCTCTCGGCACGGCGCTCCCTCGCGCGTCTGGCCGGATCGTCATTGGCTTGACTGGGTCGCCTTTCCTGACGCAATTCGTGCGCGCTGATCCGCCATTCGTGCGAATTCGCCGCTCTCCGTGCCCGTTTCGTTGCGCGGCCGCCGATCCCGATCGACTCTCGCTGCCAACCGCGATGTGTCCGCGTTCGATCTTCGCTCTCGCAGCACGAACGCCCGCCGCAGCAACGCGACGGCCAAGCCGCCAAGGCAGGCCAGCAAGAGGGAAGGGAAACGACATGATCCCAGGTCCGTTCGACTATCATCGGCCCGCCAGCGTCGGCGACGCCGTCAAGCTGCTCGCCGATCTCGGCGACGAGGCGCGCCCGCTCGCCGGCGGTCACAGCCTGCTGCCGATGATGAAGCTGCGGCTGGCGACTCCCGCGCATCTGGTCGACCTGCACGGCATTGCCGGCCTCAAGGGCATCTGCAGGGACGGCGACCGCATCGCGATCGGCGCGATGACGACCCAGGCCGAACTGCTGGCGTCGACCGAAATTGGCAGCAGCCTGCCGATCCTGCACGAAACGGCGCTGCTGATCGCCGATCCGCAGGTCCGCTACCGCGGCACGCTCGGCGGCAACGTGGCCAACGGCGACCCTGGCAACGACATGCCGGCGCTGATGCTGGCGCTGGACGCGACCTATCGTCTCGAAGGGCCGAACGGCGCCCGAGAGGTGCCGGCGCGGGAATTCTACCAGGGCGCGTATTTCACCGCGCTGGAGCCTAGCGAGATCCTGACCGGGGTGACCATTCCCGTGCCGCCCGCGGGACACGGCTACGCCTATGAGAAGCTGAAGCGCAAGGTCGGCGATTATGCGACCGCAGCGGCGGGCGTGGTGCTGACCATGGCCGGCGGCAAGGTGGCGACCTGCGTGATCGCGCTGACCAACCTGCACGAGACGCCACTGCTGGCGACGGATGCGGCGAATGCCGTGATCGGCACCACGCTCGATGATGCCGCGCTGAAGGCCGCCGCGACCGCCGCGCGCGCGATCATGCAGCCGGCCTCCGATGCCCGCGGCCCCGCCGAGTATCGCGTCCATGTCGGCGGCATCATGGTGATGCGCGCGCTGCAGCGCGCGGCGAGCAGGGCGAAGTAGCGTTCGCCGACGCGGCGGCCCCGCTGACGGTGCAACTCGCCCCGCGGCGAACTCTTTCCTCTCCCTCCCCCCTTGTGGAGGAGGGGCGGGGAGGGGGGAGCCCCAAGCGAGACCGCCGCCGTGGACCCCCACCCCCGACCCCTCCCCGCCTAGCGAAGCTTCGCTTCGCGCGGGGGGGAGGGGAGCGCACCGACACCGCGGCTGATAGTTCGGCCTCAAGTTCAAAGACGTTCTTCAGGGAGCACCGAATGCCCAAAACCCACGTCACGATGAAGGTGAACGGCAGCGAGGTCGAAGGCCTCGCGGAGCCGCGCACCTTGCTGGTTCATTTCCTGCGCGAGCAGGCGCAACTCACCGGCACGCATATCGGCTGCGAGACCAGCCATTGCGGGGCCTGCACGGTCGATATCGACGGCATGAGCGTGAAGAGCTGCACCATGCTCGCGGTGCAGGCCAATGGCGCCGAGATCACCACGATCGAGGGCATGGCCAATGCGGACGGCACCTTGTCGCCGCTGCAGGAAGGCTTCCGCATGATGCACGGCCTGCAATGCGGCTTCTGCACGCCCGGCATGATTCTCCGCGCGCATCGGCTGCTGAAGGAGAATCCACAGCCGACGGAGGCCGAGATCCGCGCCGGCATCTCCGGCAACATCTGCCGCTGCACCGGCTATCAGAACATCGTCAAGGCGATCCAATACGCCGCCGCCAAGATCAATGGCGTGGAATTCCAGGAGGCCGCGGAATGAACGACATGACTCCCACGCGGGAACAACGCGAAGCCGCCCTCGAAGGCATGGGCTGCCGGCGCAAGCGCGTCGAGGACATCCGCTTCACCCAAGGCAAGGGCAACTACGTCGACGACGTGAAGCTGCCTGGGATGCTGCATGGCGACTTCGTGCGCTCGCCGCATGCGCATGCCCGGGTCAAGGCGATCCACACCGAGGAGGCGCTCAAGGTGCCGGGCGTGCTCGCGGTGATCACCGCCGAGACCTTGAAGACCGTCAACCTCGCCTGGATGCCGACCCTCGCGGGCGACGTGCAGATGGTGCTCGCCGACGGCAAGGTTCTGTTCCAGAACCAGGAGGTCGCCTTCGTCGTCGCCACCGACCGCTACGCCGCCGATGACGGCGTCTCCAAGGTCGTCGTCGACTACGAGCCGCTGCCGGTGCTGGTCGATCCGTCCAAGGCGATGGAACCGGATGCGCCGGTCCTGCGCGAGGATCTCGCCGGCAAGACATCAGGCGCGCACGGCCCGCGCAAGCATCACAACCACATCTTCGAATGGAGCGTCGGCGACAAGGAGCTGACGGATGCCGCGTTCAAGAAGGCCGACGTCACCATCAAGGAGATGATCTCCTATCACCGCACCCATCCGTCGCCGCTGGAAACCTGCCAGTGCGTCTGCTCGTTCGATAAGATCAAGGGCGAGCTGACGATCTGGGGCACGTTCCAGGCGCCGCACGTCATCCGCACCGTGGTGTCGCTGATCGCCAAGCTCCCGGAGCAGAAGATCCACGTCATCGCGCCGGATATCGGCGGCGGCTTCGGCAACAAGGTCGGCGCCTATCCCGGCTACATCTGCGCGGCTGTGGCCTCGATCGTGACCGGCAAGCCGGTGAAATGGGTCGAGGACCGCATCGAGAACCTCACCGCGACCGCGTTCGCGCGCGACTATCACATGACGACCGAGATCGCCGCGACTAGGGACGGCAAGGTCACCGGCCTGCGCGTCCACGTGCTGGCCGATCACGGCGGCTTCGACGCCTGCGCCGATCCGTCGAAATGGCCGGCCGGATTCTTCAACATCGTCACCGGCTCCTACGACTTCCCGGTCGCACATCTCAGTGTCGATGGCGTCTACACCAACAAGGCGCCGGGCGGCGTCGCCTATCGCTGCTCGTTCCGCGTCACGGAGGCGGCCTATTGCATCGAGCGCGCGATGGACATCCTGGCGCAGAAGCTCGGCATGGATCCGGCCGAACTGCGCCTGAAGAACTTCGTCAAGCCGGAGCAGTTTCCCTATCACTCAGCGCTCGGCTGGGAATACGATTCCGGCGACTATCACACCGCCATGCGCAAGATGATGGAGACGGTCGACTACGCCGGTCTCCGCAAGGAGCAGGCCGAGAAGCGCGCCGCCTTCAAGCGCGGCGAGACGCGGGAGATCATGGGCATCGGCATCGGCTTCTTCACCGAGATCGTCGGCGCCGGCCCGTCCAAGAACTGCGACATCCTGGGGATCGCGATGTTCGACTCCTGCGAGATCCGCCTGCACCCGACCGGGGCCGGCATCGCGCGGATGGGCACCAAGAGCCAGGGCCAGGGCCACGAGACCACCTGGGCGCAGATCATTGCGAGCGAGATCGGCATCCCCGCCGACAACATCATGGTCGAGGAGGGCAACACGGATACCGCGCCTTACGGCTTGGGCACCTACGGCTCGCGCTCGACGCCGGTCGCCGGCGCGGCCATCGCCATGGCGGCTCGGAAGATCAAGGCCAAGGCGCAGATGATCGCGGCTTACAAGCTCGAGGTCCACGAGGACGATCTCGAATGGGACATCGACGGCTTCCGGGTCAAGGGCCTGCCCGAGAAGGCGATGTCGATGAAGGACATCTGCTGGGCGGCGTACAACTCGGTTCCTCCCGGCATGGAGCCGGGACTGGAGGCGGTGAGCTACTACGATCCGCCCAACATGACCTATCCGTTCGGCGCCTATCTCTGCGTGATGGACATCGATGTCGACACGGGCGTCTACAAGGTCCGGCGCTTCTACGCGCTCGACGATTGCGGCACCCGCATCAACCCGATGATCATCGAGGGCCAGGTTCATGGCGGCCTCACCGAAGCCTTCGCCATCGCGATGGGCCAGGAGATCCGCTACGACTCGGAAGGCAACGTCGTCACCGGCTCGTTCATGGACTTCTTCATGCCGACCGCGGTCGAGACGCCGCATTGGGAGACCGACTACACCGTGACGCCGTCGCCGCATCATCCGATCGGCGCCAAGGGCGTCGGCGAAAGCCCGAATGTCGGCGGCGTGCCGGCGTTCTCGAATGCGGTCAACGACGCCTTCTCGTTCCTCGGTTCGACCCACATCCAGATGCCCCACGACTTCTGGCGCAACTGGCAGGCGGCGAAGAGCCTGGGCGTGGTGGCGTAAACTGCAGCCAAGATCACCGCTGTCATTGCGAGGAGCGAAGCGACGACCTGTCCGCCATAGCCCGAAGGGCGACGGCGGAAGCAATCCAGAGTCACGCCCCTGAGCCCTGGATTGCTTCGCTGCGCTCGCAATGACGCGGAGAGGACAGCGGTCCAACGTGACGACCAGTGATGCAGAAATGCACATGCGGTCACCTTCTCGCAACGCATCCGCGCCCGAGCTCTGCTGTCAGCTCGCCCCCTCGAACAGAGGGCGCAGGG
>NZ_CAFJ01000149.1 GCF_000239795.1 Bradyrhizobium sp. STM 3809
GGGTGCACCGTGAGTGTCGCGAGAGATGCGCGGCAGTTGAGAAGAGGCCGACGATCGTGGCGCGCGTCCTACCTGATCGGCGGTGCGTACTGGATGCCGCCGGCGTTCCACAACTGGTTCATGCCGCGCGGGATCTTCAGCTTGGACTCGCTGCCGACGTTGCGCTCGTAGACCTCGCCGTAATTGCCGACGTGGCGGATGATGCGCGCCGCCCAGTCCTTCGACAGGCCGAGATCCTGGCCGTAGGTGCCCTCGTTGCCGACCAGCCGCATCACGTCCGGCTTCTTCGACTTCAAGGCCTCGTCGATGTTCTTGGAGGTGACGCCGAGCTCCTCGGCATTGATCATCGCATACAGCGTCCACTTCACGATCATCATCCAGTCGTCGTCGCGCTGGCGAACCACCGGGGCGAGCGGCTCCTTGGAGATCAGGTCGGGCAGGATGTCGTGATCGCCCGGCTTGGTCAGCACCAGGCGCAGCGCGTAGAGCTGCGAGACGTCGGCGGTGAAGGTGTCGCATCTGCCGCTGTCATAGGCCTTCAGCACGTCGTCGAGCTTCGGCAGCTTGACTTCCTCGTACTTCATGTTGTTGGCACGGAAGTAGTCGGACACATTGAGCGCGTTGGTGGTCGAATCCTGCACGCAGACCTTGCTGCCATTGAGGTCCAGCGCGGTCTCGAGCTTGCGCGTGCGCGGCACCATGAAGCCCTGGCCGTCGTAATAGGCGACCGCGGGGAAATACAGGTCGTAGTTCTGCTCGCGGGCCATCGACCAGGTGGTGTTGCGCGAGAGGATGTCGACCTTGCGGCTCTGCAACTCCTTGAAGCGCTCGCTGGCGTCGAGCGGCACGAACTTCGCCTTGTTCGGATCGTCGAAGATCGCCGCGGCCACGGCGCGGCAGAAATCGACGTCGAAGCCGGTCCAGTTGCCCTTGTCGTCGGGAATCGAGAAGCCGGGCAGGCCGGCATTGACGCCGCACAGCACCTCGCCGCGGCGGACCGTGCGTTTCAGCGTGCGGGTATCGTACATCTCATAGGTGACGGCGAGCGCGGCGACGAGCACGGCAACGGCGAGCCCGATCAGCAGGCCGCCTCGGAAAGTGCGCATGGTGAATCTCTTTCGGAAAATGTCAGGACAAAGCGATGGCGGGAGGTGCGGCGGCAGGCGCCGCCGTCACAGTTCCGGCTTCTGCCGCACCACGACCTTGGTGCCGACGGGCACGCGGTCGTAGAGGTCGGCGACATCGGCATTCACCAGGCGGAAGCAGCCGGAGGAAATCTTACTGCCGATGGTCCAGGGCTGATTGGTGCCGTGGATGCGGTACACGGTGGTGCCCAGATACATCGCGCGTGCGCCCAGCGGGTTGCCGGGACCGCCCGCCATGAACCGCGGCAGGTAAGGCTGGCGCTGGATCATTTCCGGCGGCGGCGTCCAGTCCGGCCATTCGGCCTTCTTGGTGATCTGCAGCAGCCCCTGCCACTGGAAGCCGTCGCGGCCGACGCCGATGCCGTAGCGAATGGCGCGGCCGCCCGGCTGCACCAGATAGAGGTGACGCTCGGCGGTCGAGACGATGATGGTCCCCGGCGGCTCGTTGGTGCGGAAATAGACCACCTGCTTGCGCCATTCCGGATCGAGCTCGTAGCCGTCATCGGCGACGAGACCGGGCTGGTCTCCGGGGTCCTCGGACTGGGCGAAGCTGTGCGATGTGGACAGCGCCAGCGCGATGACGGCGCTGGCGGCACACAGCAGGCGATGGAAACTCGGCATTCAAAGCTCTCCTCGACGGACCCCTGCGAAGCTTGCCCGATCAAAACCACCCGCCAAATTTCAGGGGCATCTCGGCCGCAAAGTCAAGGTGAGTGCGACGCACCCGCCGTTATCCGAGCTTCATCCAGAGCCGCAGCAGGAAGGCGACCGCACCGACGGTGGCCAGGCCGGCCAGCCACAGGGCCACGAACCAGGCGAGGCGCTTGGCGAGCGGGGCGGGCTCGGGAGTGGGCATCAATGATAGCCGGCGTCGTGGCCGACCTTGCCGCGAAACACCCAATAGGCCCAGGCGGTGTAGCCGAGAATCAGCGGCACCAGAACCAGCACGCCCGGCAGCATCAGGAGCTGGCTGCGCTCGGGCGCGGCCGCCTGCCAGATCGTGATGCTCTGCGGCACGATATAGGGATACATGCTGATGCCGAGCCCGGCATAGGAGAGGAAGAACAGCGCGAGCGAGAGAAAGAACGGCCAGCCGTCGTGCTTCTGGGCAAGGTTCTTCATCAGCAGCACGGTGACGCCAATGACGGCGAGCGGCACCGGCGCGGTGAGGATGATCGCGGGCCAGCTGAACCAGCGCTGGGCGTATTGAATGGTGAGCAGCGGCGTTGCCAGGCTGACTGCGGCGATCGCGAGCAGCATCATGAACAGCAGCACCCAGCTGATGCGGTAGGCCTTGTCGCGGAGGTCGCCCTCGGTCTTCAGGATCAGCCAGGTCGCGCCGAGCAGCGCGTAGCCGGCGACCAGCGACACGCCGGTGAGAATGCTGAACGGCGTCAGCCAGTCCCACCAGCCGCCGGCATAGTGGCGGCCCTCGACATGCACGCCCTGCAGGATGGCGCCGAGCGCGATGCCCTGCGCCAGCGCCGCGATCCAGGAGCCGCCGGCAAAGGCGATGTCCCAGAGATTGCGTGTCGCGCGCGTGCGCCAGCGGAATTCGAAGGCGACGCCGCGGAAGATCAGGCCGACCAGCATCGCGATGAGAGGCGCATACAGGGCGGGCAGCAGGACGGAATAAGCCAGCGGAAACGCCGCCATCAGCCCGCCGCCGCCCAGCACCAGCCAGGTCTCGTTGCCGTCCCACACCGGCGCGACGGTGTTGGTGATGACGTCGCGGTCGTGCTTGGCCGGAAACAGCGGAAACAGGATGCCGAGGCCGAGATCGAAGCCGTCCATCACGACATAGATGAACACGGCGAGCGCGATGATGAAGGCCCAGAGCGTGGCGAGATCGATGGCAACGCTCATGATCCCGCTCCCTGCACGACGCCGGCGGCCGGCGTGATGCCGGCTGATCGCACCGGCTCCGTGCTGCTCGGGCCGGCCTCACCGGGATGCGGCGGCTCGGCCATCAGGCGCAGGATGTACGCAACGCCGGCGGCGAAGATGATGAAATACACGATGATGAAGGCTGTGAGCGAGGCGCCGACGGCGGGGGCCGCCAGCGGCGAGACGGAGTCCGCGGTCCGCAGCAGCCCGTACACCGTGAAGGGCTGGCGCCCGGTCTCGGTCGTGACCCAGCCGGCGATCACGGCGATGAAGCCGGCCGGTCCCATCGCGATCGCGAAGCGGTGCAGGCCGCGATTGATGTACAGCCGGCCGCGCCAGCGCTCCCACAGGCTGAACAGGCCGAGCGCCAGCATCAGCACGCCGAGGCCGACCATGATGCGGAACGACCAGAAGGTGATCGGCACCGGCGGCCAGTCCTGCCGCGGCACGGTGTCGAGCCCGGCCATCGGCGCGTCGATCTGGTGCTTGAGGATCAGCGAGCCGAATTTGGGAATGCCGAGCGCCCATTTCAGCTCGCCCTTGGCCTGGTCCGGCCAGCCGAACAGGTACAGCGGGGCGCCGTCCTTGTGGCTCTCGAAATGGCCCTCCATGGCCATGATCTTCACCGGCTGGTGCTCGAGCGTGTTGAGGCCATGCTGATCGCCGACCAGGATCTGGACCGGCGCCACCAGCGCCGCCATCCACATCGCCATCGAGAACATCACGCGCGGACCCGGCAGATGCGGATTGCGCAGGAGATGCCAGGCGCCGACCGCGCCGACCACCAGCGAGGTGGTGAGATAGGCCGCGAGCACCATGTGGACGAGGCGGTAGGGGAACGAGGGGTTGAAGATCACCTTCAGCCAGTCGACCGAGACGAACTGGCCGTCGGCATTGACCGCGTAGCCGGCGGGCGTCTGCATCCAGGAATTGGCCGAGAGGATCCAGAACGCGGAGATGAGCGTGCCGATGGCGACCATCAGGGTGGCGAGGAAATGCAGCTTCGGGCCGACGCGCTTCAGGCCGAACAGCATGACGCCGAGGAAGCCGGCTTCGAGAAAGAACGCGGTCAGCACCTCATAGGCCATCAGCGGGCCGATGACGGGGCCGACCTTGTCGGAATAGACCGACCAGTTGGTGCCGAACTGGTAGGACATCACGATGCCCGACACCACGCCCATCGCGAACGCGATGGCGAAGATCTTGAGCCAGTAATTGAAGACGTTGAGATAGACGTCGCGGCCGGTCCACAGCCACAGCGCCTCGAGCACCGCGAGGTAGGAGGCGAGCCCGATCGAGAAGGCGGGGAAGATGATGTGGAAGGTGACCGTGAAGGCGAATTGCGCGCGCGCCAGCTCCACCGCATCCAAACCGAACATTCGCAACCGTCCGTCGTCACTGCGGGGCGCCGTCCGGCCCCTCGGCGCGGACAATCGCACCGGGGCGGGGCGATATCAAATGGTCAAATCGCCCTACGGCGGCGCCGCAGGGTGCCAAAACGACGAAGACCCGGCGGGGGCATCCGCCGGGTCTTCGGAGCAACAGGGAAGGTGGAGGTATCCTTGAATTTGCTCGCTCGACACCGAGATCAGCTGGGGGACTGAAGCTCGGCTGATGGCTAACGTTCTAAAGGCCGAAATTTTCCAGGTGATTTCGCCGATTGTTTCAATTGTTTCATTCGGCGATTTTCGTGCGTCGTCGCTTTTTGGAACCCGCCGGGACCATGACCCCGACGAGAATGAACGGAGGTCAGGCTGCGAGGCTGTTGACACCGGCGACGCGCAGCAGTTCCGCGAGGTGCTTGCGGGCATAGAACATGCGCGTCTTCACCGTGCTCTGCGGGATGCCGATGATCTGGCCAACCTCCTCCACGGACTTCTCATGGTAGTAGATCAGGGTGATGATCTCGCGATGCGCCGGCGACAGTTTGGCGACGCAGGCCCGCAGGATGGCGCTGGTGGTGGCGCGCTCGAGCGAGGTCTCCGGCGTGTCGCTATCGTCGGCGATCTCGCGCACCTCGTCCTGGTCGATGTCCTCGAAGCGGCGCTGGCGCAGCGCCGTCAGCGCCTTGAACCGGGCGATCGAGAGCAGCCAGGTCGAGACCTGCGAGCGGCCCTCGAACTGCTTGGCGGTGCGCCAGACGTCGAGGAACACCTGGCTGACGAGGTCCTCGGCGACCGTGGTGTCGCGGACGATGCGCAGGATGAAGCGATAGACCCGCACATTGTGACGCGCATAAAGCGTGTGCATCGCGGTGCGATCGCCATCGGCAATGCTCTCCAGGAGCATGTCGTCCGTGGTCGCCTGGGCCGCGATGATGCCCTGGCTGGCGGCGGAATTGATGGCAACGACGTTCTGCATGGCACTCTCCCGTTCCGCCGCCCCCTTGCGGCGTTTCGACGGGTGGGATTGTTACGGAGTGCCGGTTTCGGGACGTCTGCACCAAAACAGGAAAATGGTTTCGTCGCCGGACAGAAATGTTTCGTCACGCCGCATATCGCGAAACAGTCGTGGCGGAATTGTGCCTTATTCCACAATGAGGAAGTCTGGGTTCCAGATCATGGAAATCCGGCGCGGGCCCTCGGGCGGGGAGCGGCGTTCGGGCCGCCGTCAGGCCTTGTCGCCAGACGGCGAGAACAGGTAGCCGCCGCCGCGAATGGTGCGGATGACAGCGGGTTTGGTCGGATCCGGCTCGATCTTGCGGCGGATGCGCATGATTCGGAGGTCCACGGCGCGGTCGAACGCCTCGGCGTCGCGGGCGTTGGCGAGTTCCAGCAGCCGTTCCCGCGACAGCACCCGTTTCGGGTTGGCGGCGAACACCTTGAGCAGGCCGAACTCGGAGGCGGTCAGCGGGTGCTCGTTGCCTTCGTCGTCGCGCAAGGCCTGGGCATCGAGATCGAGCCATTTCGTGCCGAACCGCACCAGTTGCGGGTCCGGGGTCTTGGCGGGCGCCGGTTCCGGGGCAGCTGCAACGGCGGCTTTGGCCGGCACGCTGCGACGCAACACGGAGCGAATTCGGGCCATCAGCTCGCGCAATTCACAGGGTTTGGCGACGTAATCATCGGCGCCGAGCTCCAGCCCGACCACCCGGTCGATCGGACTGGCCGTCGCGGTCAGCATGATGACGGGGATGTTGGTGCGGCCCTTGAGGTCGCGGATGATCGACAGGCCGTCCTCTTCGGGCATGTTGAGGTCGAGCACGACCAGATCGGCCGGGCCGGTCTCGATGGCGCTGCGCAGGCTCTTTCCGCCGTCGCACAAGGTCACCGTGAAACCGTGCATCTTGAGGTAATCACCCACCATCTCCCGGGCGGGCGCCTCATCGTCGACGATGATGATGTGCTGGCTCTGACTCATGACAACTCGGCCGCCGGCAGTGTGATGGTGAAGGTTGACCCCGATCCCGGCCCATCGCTCTTGGCCGTCACCTCGCCACCATGCATGTCGACGATGCGTTTGACAATCGACAGGCCGAGGCCGGTCGAGCTCTCGCCGGCGGTCGGTTTGGCCGACAGCCGCTGGAAGCGGCCGAACAGACGGCCGAGATCCTCGGGCGACAGCCCGGCGCCCTGGTCGGTGATGCCGATCACCGTGTTGTCGCCATCACCGCTGACATCGACGCTGATCCGACCGCCGATCGGACTGTACTTGATCGCGTTGCTGAGCAGATTGTCGATCGCCTCGCGGATGCGATCGATGTCGCACATCGTCGAGAGCTGCGGCGGCGCCGACACCGCGATGACCTGCTGCTTGTTGAGCGCCAGCGGCTGGTTGGCTTCCACCACCTCATGGATCAGGGCGGCGACGTCGACCGGCTCGCGGCGGATGGTGATGTCGAACGCATCGGCCATCGCATCCGAGATCAGGTGGTCGACCATCGAGGTCAGCCGCTTGGCGGCGTCGCGGATATGTCCGACCTGGCTGGTGATGCCCTCGGCAGACGCGCCGGTGGCGATCAGCTCGGTCAGCATCTCCGTGCGGCCGAGGATGACGCCGAGCGGATTCTTCAGGTCGTGGGCGACGGTGCCGAGAATCTCGTTCTTGAAGCCGTTGGCGCGCTGCAGCCGCAGCCATTGCGCCGAGAGCCGCCGGTTGGCCTGCATCAGCGCGCGCGTGCGCTGGGTGACGCGGTCCTCGAGCTGGGTGTTGGCCTCATGCAGCTGCTGATAAAGGATCACATTGTCGAAGGCGATCGACAGGCGGCTGGAGAAGATCTCGACCAGCGAGCGGTCGGTCTCGGACAGCGGCCGCTCGGCCTGCAGCAGCACCACGACCTCGCGGCCGGAGCCGGTCCGCAGATACAGCACCGTCTTGTGGTCCGCGAATTCGTTGCTGCGCTGCCTGAAGGCGGCCTCGACCATGCCGCGCAGGTCGGGATCGAGCGAGCGCGAGGTCACCGCGCCGGAGAAGCGGCTGTAGCAGCCGGAGCCGGCCAGCACGGAAAAATCCTCGCTCGGGCTGCCGTCGTCGCGCAGCACGAGAATGCCGGCGCAATCGACGTTGAGCAGCGAGGCGATCTGCGTCAGCACGCCCTCGGCCAGCCGCTGCATCGACTTGAAGTCGTACAGCGTCGAGGCGGCGTCGATGATGATCTCAAGGCCGCGCCGCGTCTGCACCATGCGTTCGAGCTGCTGATAGCTGCGCAGCGCTGCTGTGAGGGAGGTGAACAGCTTGTCGGCGGTGAGCTCGGTCTTGGCCTTGTAGTCGTTGATGTCGTACTGGACGATGACGCGCCGCTCGGGCGCCTGGCCGGGCTGGCCGGTGCGCAGGATGATGCGGACGGTC
>NZ_CAFJ01000148.1 GCF_000239795.1 Bradyrhizobium sp. STM 3809
CCTCGTGCGGGCCGTGACGCGGCCAAATGTGCCGCTGATTTGCCCGACGACTCAACGCCCGTCGGATTGCGACAAAATGGCACGACGGGCAACGCGCCTGCCTCCATCGCGCCATTAGTCCCGCTGAATCAGACCTCTCGCGCACTGTGCTACCGAGGCGGAGCAGCCCGCTCACGAGTTCGTGAACGCATTCTCAAATCCATCCGAACGCAGCGCTCGTAACGAACTCGACCAATCCGGTCGGGGTGATGCGACCCTGGACCACAGGGGAAACGAGGGCCGCAAATCCTGTTCGCGCATCAGCCAACTCATCAGTTCAGTTCACAAGGAAACACTCGTATGACGCTGGGAATCCGTTCGTTCGTAGCCGGCGCGTTGATGCTGGGCGCGCTCTCCATGTCAGCCACGGCCGCTCGCGCCGCCGATATCGTCGACACCGCCGTTGGCGCGGGCCAGTTCAAGACGCTGGTCGCCGCCGCCAAGGCCGCGGGCGTCGTGCCGGTGCTGAAGAGCAAGGGTCCGTTCACGGTGTTTGCGCCGACTGACGCGGCGTTCGCGGCGCTGCCGCCCGGCACCGTCGAGGACCTGCTCAAGCCGAAGAACAAGGGCAAGCTCGCGGCGATCCTGAAGTATCACGTGCTCCCGGGCGCGGTGAAGGCGGGCGACGTCGCCGGCAAGAAGCTCAGCGTCAAGACCGCGGAAGGTCAGAAGGTCGACGTCGACGGCACCTTCTTCGGCGTGCAGGTCAACGACGCGCATGTCGTGCAGGCCGACATCGTCGCCTCGAACGGCGTCATCCACGTGATCGACAAGGTGCTGCTGCCGCCGGCTAAGACGGCGATGCATCACTGATCAAGCGGGGGCGCGCCGTCGATGACGGCGCGCTCTTCGTATTGGGTGACCGAGATCACGACCTTCAAGGCGCTGATGAGTTGCACGGCATGTCGCCGTTAATGGCTGGACGTGCTGACGTCCGATCACGGCGCAACAATATCGGTGTCGTCACGGCCTTGAGCCGGGACCCATAACCACCGTCCGGACTTTGGCGAAGGCTGGAGCTGCCAGCGCGCGTCACCCCATCGTCCTGTGGTTATGGGTCCCGGCGTTCGCCGGGACGACAGCGGTGGGTGTGGCGCGACCTCGGCCACAGCTTGTGAAGATAGCGATGCCTCGCGAGAGGGATTTGACTCAATACCCTCTCATTGCCGCCAGCTGCGCCGCGTGATAGTTCGCATCGCCGAGCAGTTCCTCGCACACCCGGGCGCGCTTCATGAAGAAGCCGATGTCGAACTGATCGGTCATGCCCATGCCGCCATGCATCTGCACGCCCTCCTGAACGGCGCGGGTGGCGGTGGCGCCGGCGCGGGCCTTGGCCACGGCGACGGCAGCCGTCGCGCCGGCGGGATCGGAATCGAGCGCCTGCAGCGCCTTCAGCACGGCGGCGCGGGTGATCTCGATCTCGATGTAGAGATGCGCGGCGCGATGCTGCAGCGCCTGGAATTCGCCGATCGCCTTGCCGAACTGCTTGCGCTCCTTGAGATAGGCGACGGTGCGGCCGAACACCTCCTCGCTCAGGCCCACCATCTCCGAAGCGACCGCGCCGCGGCCGAGATCGAGGACGCCGCCGAGCACGGCGGCGCCGCCATCGACCTCGCCGAGCACATGATCGGCGGTCACCTCGACGTTGTCGAAACTGATGCGCGCGGCATTGTGCGCGTCGACCATGATGGTGCGCTCGATCGCAACGCCCTTGGCCTTGGGATCGACCAGGAACAGCGTGAGTCCGTTGCGCTCACCCGGCGCACCGGCGCTGCGCGCGACGACGAGCAGGAGATCGGCGACATGGCCGTCGACCACCATCGCCTTCGCGCCGTTCAGCCTGAAGCCGTTGCCGGAGCGCACCGCCTGCAGCGACGTGTGCAGGGGCCGGTGCTTGGCGCCCTCGTCGAGCGCGAGCGCCGCGAGCAGCTTGCCGCTCGCGATCTTCGGCAGATGCTCGGACTTCTGCGCCGCTGAACCGGCGCGCGTCAGCGCGGCAGCCGACAGCACCGACGTCGCGAGAAATGGCGACGGCATCAAGGTGCGGCCGATCTCCTCCATCACGACGCCGGCCTCGACCGCGCCCAGGCCGGAGCCGCCGTGCTCCTCCGGCACCAGCAGGCCGGCAAAGCCCATCTCGGCGAAGGTGGCCCAGAGCTCCCTGGAGAAGCCGGTCTCGTCGCGCGAATCGCGCAGCTTGCGCAAGTGCGCCACCGGC
The DNA here is from genome assembly GCF_000239795.1 of Bradyrhizobium sp. STM 3809. GTDB lineage: Bacteria > Pseudomonadota > Alphaproteobacteria > Rhizobiales > Xanthobacteraceae > Bradyrhizobium. The sequence goes on from NZ_CAFJ01000148.1 coordinate 2,258, forward strand.
GCGTGATCGGAGATCAGGCCGCGCGCGCTGTCTCGCAGCATGGATTGTTCTTCGGTGAGGAGGAGAGGCATGGAAGGCATCCTTGAAAACTGCGGCTGATCGGTTCGCTCTCAACCCTCATGGTGAGGAGGCGCCCTTGCGCCGTCTCGAACCATGAGGCCAATGTCGGGGCCTCATCCTTCGAGACGCGCGCCAAGGGGCGCGCTCCTCAGGATGAGGGTCTTTCGTCACGCCCCCGGCAGATCGAGGATGCGCTTGGCGACGATGCCGAGCATGACCTCGGAGGTGCCGCCTTCGATCGAGTTGGCCTTGGTGCGCAGCCAGGCGCGGGGACGCGCGCCCTCGTGGGAGCGCTCGCTCTCCCATTCCAGCGCGTCGATGCCGCCTGATGACATCAAGAGCTCGTGGCGGCGCTTGTTGAGCTCGGTGCCGTAATACTTCATCGCGGACGAGAACGCCGGATGGCCCTGCCCGGCCTTGGCGAGATCGACCATGCGCTCAGCCGCCGCGGCAAGCGCGGCTTCATCGACGTCAAACGTCGCGATGTCGGCGCGCAGCAGCGCATCATCGAGCCGGCCTTGCGCGTCGCTGCCGATGGAGTCCGCCGCGACCTGGCCAAGCGGCCGGCTGCCGCCGCGCTCGCCCATGCCGGAGATCATCGCGCGCTCGTGCTGCAGCAGGTATTTCGCAACGTCCCAGCCGCGATTCACGGTGCCCACCACATTCGCCTTGGGCACCCGGACGTTGTCGAAGAAGGTCTCGCAGAACGGCGAGCGGCCGGAGATCAGCAGGATCGGCTTGGTCGACACGCCCTTCGAGGTCATGTCGAACAGGATGAAGCTGATGCCGTCATGCTTCTTCGCCGCGGGATCGGTGCGCACCAGGCAGAAGATCCAGTCGGCGTAGTTGGCGTAGGAGGTCCAGATCTTCTGGCCGTTGATGATGTAGTCGTCACCGTCGCTCTCGGCGCGGGTCTGCAGCGAGGCGAGGTCGGAGCCGGCGTTCGGCTCGGAATAGCCCTGGCACCAGCGAATGAGACCGGCGGTGATCTTCGGCAGGTGCTCGCGTTTCTGCGCCTCGGTGCCGTATTTCAACAGCGCCGGCCCGAGCATGGAGATGCCGAACGAGGTGATCGGGGCGCGCGCGCCGATCGCGGCCATCTCCTGGCGCACGATCTTGGCCTCCTCGCCGTCGAGGCCGCCGCCGCCATATTCCGTCGGCCAGTGCGGCACCGTCCAGCCCTTGTCGCGCATCCGCTCGAACCAGATGCGCTGCGGCTCGGAGGAGAATTTGGCGTTGCGGCCGCCCCAGAACGTGTCCTCGTCCGAGGTCATCGGCCGGCGCATTTCCGGCGGACAATTCGCCTCCAGCCAGGCCCTCGTTTCGCGGCGGAATGTGTCGAGATCGGCCATGCCCAGTCCTCGCGCGTTTCCATGAATGATGTCGTTGGAACGACCTAACCTCAGCGCGTCCGGGAATTCAACATCGATGTCGCCGCGGCCGCCCTCGCCTTGTCAGGCGATCTATGATCATGATGCCGCCGCGTGAAAATACGAGGAAACGACCATGCGCCTGAAACTTCTTTCGCCTGGCGAAATGAGCGCCGACCAGCGCCAGACCTACGACGAGTCGATCGCCAGCAAGCGCGGCTCGCCGCCGCCCCCGATGATGGCCTGGCTGAACAGCCCGGAAATGGCGCGGCACGCGACCCGGCTCGGCGCCTTCCTGCGCTACGACACCGTGTTTCCGGCCGCGCTGTCCGAGATCGCGATCCTGGTGACGGCGCGGCACTGGACCGCGCATTACGAATGGTACGCGCATAAGCGCCTGGCGCTGGCGGGCGGACTGGACATCAAGATCATCGACGCCATCCGCGACCGCCGCACGCCGGATTTTTCCGACCCCAAGGCGCAGATGATCTACGACGTCGCGAAGTCGCTGCACGAGGGGCATGGACTGACCGATGTTCTCTACAAGGATGCCATCGCAACGCTCGGCGAGCGCGGCGTGGTCGAGATCATCGGCCTGTGCGGCTACTACACCATGGTCTCGATGACGCTGAATACGTTCGAGTTCGATCTGCCGGAGGGCGAGGTCTCGGAGCTGAAGTGATATGTGCGTACAGCGCACCCGCGGTGCCCATGACTGCGCCCTCTCCCCTTGTGGGAGAGGGCTACACAGCTGCGAGCCACGAACTCGCTTGGGTGAGGGGTTCGTGCCACAAATTCAGGTCGGAGTTCGTGGCAACCCCTCACCCGGCTTTCATGCTGCGCATGAAAGCCACCCTCTCCCAC
>NZ_CAFJ01000147.1 GCF_000239795.1 Bradyrhizobium sp. STM 3809
AAGGGGAGAGGGTGCACTGCCCGCGTGGCTTGACTGTCAGCATTCTCGTAGCGCGCGGCTGCTAGCCCCGCTCCGCCACCACCCGCCGCCTCGACGACCACACCAGCGCCAGCACGCACAGCCCCAGCAGCACCGGCGGGAACACCACCATGTTCACCGCGGACCAGCCGAAATGCGCGAGCAATTGCCCCGACGAGAACGAGCCCAGCGCCATCAGGCCGAAGATCAGGAAATCGTTGAAGGCCTGCACCTTGTTGCGCTCGGCCGAGCTATGCGTCTCCAGCACCAGCGCGGAGGCACCGACGAAGCCGAAATTCCAGCCGACGCCGAGCGCCACCAGCGTGGCCCAGAAGTGCATCGCGGTGAGGCCCGACAGGCCGATGATCGCGGCGACCGCTTCCAGCGCCAGGCCGAGCGCGACGATGACCGGCGCGCCGAAGCGGGCGATCAGCGATCCCGTGAAGAAGCTCGGGCCGTACATCGCGACGATGTGCCATTGCAGGCCGAAATTGGAATCCGACACGGTGAGCCCGCACATCTGCATGGCGAGCGGCGCCGAGGTCATCACCAGATTCATCACCGGATAGGCGATGGTGCCGCACAGCGCGGCCGAGATGAAGCGCGGCTGGCGCACGATGGCGAAGAGCGGCCGGCCGCCGTGCAGGTCGGCGGCTTCGGGCTTCGGCAGGTCGACGCCGGCAACGATGCCCATCGCGATCAGCGCGACCGCCGCCTGCACCAGGTAGCTGAAGGCGAACAGATAGGGCTGCCAGACGTCCATGGTCCATTGCACGAGCTGCGGACCGAGCAGGCCGGCGAAGATGCCGCCGGCCATCACCCAGGACACCGCCTTGGGCCTGAACTCCGCACTGGCGCCATCCGCCGCCGCGAAGCGGTAGGATTGTGCGACGGCGCCATAGAGGCCGCCGAGAAAGGTGGCGAGGCAGAACAGCGCGAACGAGCCGCGCAGAATCGCGAGGCAGCCGAGCACGCCGGTGATCGCGCCGCAGCCGGTGCCGATCAGGAACGCCACGCGGCGGCCATAGCGGCGCGAGATTGCCCCGGTCGGCAGGGTGCCGGCGGCGAGGCCGACGACGTACATCGAGATCGGCACGGTCGCGAGCCCGATATTCGGGGCGATGGTGACGCCGACGATCGCGCCGGTGGCGAAGATCACCGCCGAGTTGGCGCCGGTCAGCGCCTGTGCGGCAGCCAGGCGCGCCACGTTGCGGCGGGCGCGGGCATCGTTGGAAGTGTCGTCGCTCACGGTCAGGTCGATCATCTCGGATGTCCGGAGGCGCGGGCACGCGCTCCTGCTCGGGTATAGCCGCACTATTGCGGGAAGGCCGCGCCGGAGGCAACGGTCCGGATCAGGGGCAAGCCATGCATGACCATCGATGCATGACGATCGATGCATGGCGATCGATTCATGGCGGTTGATTCGACAGCCCTGGCCGGCCCGGCTAATCAAGCCGGCGGTATTCTCGCGTCATCGGCGCTGCGGAGCTTGAGCCATGTCAATCGACGATCGTCCGACCCTCGGCGCCCCCGATGACGATCCGCATCTGTGGCTCGAGGACATCGAAGGCGAGCCCGCGCTCGCCTTCGTCGCGGCGCAAAACCAGCGCACGCTGGCCGCGTTCGGCGGCGCCGGCTTCGAAAGGGATCGCGACACGCTGGCGGCGATCTTCGACCGGCCCGACAACATCCCGTTCGTCAGCCGCCGCGGCGGGCTGCTCTACAATCAATGGAAGGACGCGGCGCATCCGCGCGGCCTGTGGCGGCGCACGTCGCTGGACGAGTTCCGGAAACCGCAGCCGCAATGGGAGGCGCTCCTCGACATCGATCGGCTCGCGGCCGACGAGGGTGAGGACTGGGCACTGAACCGGGTCACGAGCCTGCCGCCGGCGCATGAGCGCGCGATCCTGTCGCTGTCGCGCGGCGGCAGTGACGCGGTGGTGCTGCGCGAGTTCGATCTCGCCACGAAGCGCTTCATCGACGACGGCTTCACGTTGACGGAGGCCAAAGGCAGTGTCGACTGGCTCGATGCCGATACGCTGCTGCTGTCGAGCGCTTACGGCGAAGGCATGGCGACGCCCTCCGGCTATGCGCGCACGGTGCGGCGGTGGCGCCGCGGCGAGCCGGTCGATGCGGCGACGGTCATCTTCGCCGCCGAGAACGAGCAGTCGGTATGGGTGCGCGCCGGTGTCGATCGCAGCGTCACGCCGTTCAGGGTATGGTTTTCGGAAGGGCTCGATTTCTTCAACCATCATCTTTGGCTCGGCGACGCCGGCGGCGCGCGGACGCGGCTCGACCTGCCGACGGACAGTTGGGCCACGCCGGACGGCGACTGGCTTGCGATCAAGCTGCGCCAGCCCTGGACCGTGGGCGGAACCACGCATGCGGCCGATGTCGTGCTCGGGATCCAGCTCTCGGCATTTCTCGCAGGCTCGCGCGCGTTCATCCGCCTGTTCGAGCCGGGCCCGCGCAGCGCTTTGCAGGGCCTGTATTGGGCTGGCGGCCGGCTCGTGTTGTCGATCCTCGACGAGCTCAGGCCGCGGTTCGACGTATGGACGCCGTCGGCACAAGGCTGGAGCCACCAGCAGCTTCCCGAACTGCCCGAGCTGGCCACCGTCAACGTCTGGCCGCTCGACGCCGACGAGCTGACGGGCAACGGCGACCTGCTCGCCAGCATCCAGGATCCGCTGACCCCGCCGACGCTGCAGCTGATCGAGGACTTCGGCACACCTTCGACGCTGAAGCAGGCGCCGCGCACCTTCACCGCCGACGGCTATGTGGTGACGCGGCACGAGGCCATCTCGATCGACGGCGAGCGCATTCCCTACACGCTGACCGGGCCGGCCAGGCCGACCGGCGACGCGCCAGTGTATATGAGCGCCTATGGCGGGTTCGGCCACAGCATCCTCCCGGCCTACAATGCGGCGCTCGGCAAGCTCTGGCTGGAGCGCGGCGGGACGCTGGTCGAGGCCAATATCCGCGGCGGCGGCGAGTTCGGCACCGCCTGGCATGATGCCGGACGCTATGCCGGCAAGCGGCTCGCGCATGATGATTTCGCCGCCGTCGCCGCCGATCTCGTGCAGCGGGGCGTCACCGTGCCGAAGCGGATCGCGGCGCAGGGCGGCTCCAATGGCGGCATCCTGATCACCAACATGCTGGTGCGCTATCCCGAGCGCTTCGGCGCGCTGTTCTGCACAATCCCGCTGATCGACATGCGCCGCTATACGAAGCTGCTCGCCGGCGCGAGCTGGATCGCGGAATACGGCGATCCCGACAAGGACGAGGATTGGGGCTGGTTGCAGACCTACTCGGCCTATCACACCGCGAGGCCCGGACAGCCTTATCCGCCGATCCTGATCGCCACCACCCGCCGCGACGACCGCGTGCATCCGGGCCACGCGCGCAAGATGACCGCCAAGCTGCAGGCCATGGGCTACGACAGCTACTTCTACGAGCCCGCCGCCGGCGGCCACGGCTACGGCACCGACAACCGCGAACGCGCCAGCTTCATCACCCTGGGCACGCGGTTTCTGGCGCGGCATGTGGGGCTGGAGATGGGATAGCGACTGCGCTTCTTTGCAGGGCGTGCTGCCGGCCCCATCCACCGCCGTCATCCCGGCGAACGCCGGGATCCATACGCCGCAGCAGGAGTGTGTCGCGAGGACAGACGTCACGCCGATTTCGCGTCACAACTGCTCCCTGTGGTTATGGGTCCCGGCGTTCGCCGGGACGACGACCCTGGGCGGCGATGCGCTTTCGGCAATTCAGGTTGTCCGTGCGAACACCAGGATCATGTTGTTGGCCGGCATCTCCACCGTCTCGCGAAGGGCCAGGCCGTTGCGCGCCGCCAGCGCTTCGAGGTCGGTGATGTCGCGCACGCCCCAGTCCGGGTTGCCCTCGCGCAACGACGTATCGAACACCGCGTTGCTGACGGCGGTGTGCTTGCCGTCGCGCTTGAACGGGCCGTAGAGCACCAGCAGCCCGTCCGGGGACAGCATCTCGCCAGCGCCCTTGAACAATCCCTCCGCGACCGTCCAGGGCGCGATGTGGATGACGTTGGCGCAGAAGATCGCGCTCAGGCGCGCAGGCCCGCCGGCGGCGCGGAATGCGCCGACCCAGCCGGGATCGGACAGGTCGATGCGCTGGGCGTCGCGGATGTTCGGCAGACCGGCATGCTTGCGCCACGCCGCAATGCTCGCCAGGTGATTGTCGTTGAGGTCGCTCGGCCACCAGACGAGGTCCGGCCGCTGCGCGGCGAAATGCACGATGTGCTGGCCGGTGCCGCTGCCGGCCTCCAGCACGTCGCCCGAGGAGCCCTCGAGCAGCCGCGCCAGCACCGCCCAGATCGGCTGATGGTTGCGGTGGAACGCGGCGGCATCCAGCCGTCCGTCCGGTTCCACCGGCCGGCCGTCCCGGCCAAACTCCACCACGTACTCTGCCATTGCCAAACTCCCGGGGCCGCCGAGCTGGACCGCCTCGTTAACCGCGTTGCGCCGGCCACCATAGCCGCATTGTCAGCCGATGGTCTTTATGCTTTGCAGCCCCTATATTGCTGACATCACCGAGACGTCGGAACTTCATCTTGATCACATCCGTCATGCGTACCGCCCTGGCGCTGGGGCTTTCGCTCGCCATGTCCCTTTCCATGTCCGCAGCCGCCCACGCCCAGTCCGGCGCCGCCGAGGGCCAGAAGCTCGCCTTCGACCGCGGCAAGGGCAACTGCCTGACCTGCCACGAGATCAAGGGTGGCGATCTGCCGGGCTCGATCGGGCCCAAGCTGGAGAACCTCAAGGGCCGCTACGACCGTGCCGAGCTGACCGCGATCCTCAACGACGAGACGGTCCGCAACCCGTTGACGGTGATGCCGCCGTTCGGCCGCAACCGTATCCTGACCGAGCAGGAAATCAGCGCCATCGTCGATTTCCTGCAGACCCTCTGATTCCGTTTGGAGAGACTGAATGACTGCCTCGTCCGGCCCGTGGGCCAATCGCCGGCTGATCCTGAAGGGCGCCGGCCTCGTCGCGCTGATCGGCCTCGGCAACGCCGTGCTGCACGCCGCGCCCGTGTTTGCCGCGACCAACGACAACAAATATCCCGAGGACGCCTTCAAGCAGAAGAACGCTGGCGACGCCATCAAGGCGCTTTATGGCCGCGACCACGAGGCCTCCGACAAGATCAAGCTGGATGCGCCTGAAATCGCCGAGAACGGCGGCGTGGTGCCGATCGCGGTCACGACGTCGCTGCCGAACGTCACCTCGATCTCGTTCATCGTCGCCGAGAACCCGTTCGCCCTGGCCGCCTCCTATCACATCCCCGAGGGCACGGTGCCGGCGGTGGCGAACCGGCTGAAGATGGCGAAAACCTCCAACGTGATCGCGCTCGTCGAATCCGGCGGCAAGCTCTACAGCGCGACCAAGGAGGTCAAGGTCACCGTCGGCGGCTGCGGCGGCTAGGGAAGGAGATCCACCATGGCATCGAGCATTCGCGTCCGCGCGATCCTGAACGGCGAGAACGCCGAGGTGCAGACCCTGATCCAGCACCCGATGGATACGGGCCTCGTCAAGGACGCCAAGGGCGAACTGATCCCTGCGCACTACATCCAGCAGCTGACCTTCACCCACAAGGACAAGACCGTCTTCCTGGCCGACTGGGGCACCGCGGTGTCCAAGGACCCCTATGTGAAGTTCGCCTTCAAGGGCGCGGCCAAGGGCGACGAGCTCAAGGTGAGCTGGGTCGACAACAAGGGCGCGACCGACAGCCTGACGGCAACGATCCAATGAGCGCGCTGCGCGCCCTCCTCGTCGCCGCCACGGCGCTCGGCCTCGGCGCGACCGCCATGGCCGAGGACAAGCCGAACCCGCCCGCCGACGCCAAGGCGTTCCAGGACTACTTCGTCAAGAAGTTCCCGAAGGTGGCGTTCGACGACTTCGTCAACGGCCCCTATTCGATGAACGCCGACATGCGCCGGCAGTGGGAGGAGAAGGAGCAGTTTCCGCCCTACGAGTTCGCGCTCGAGGCCGGCAAGGAGATGTTCGCCAAGCCGTTCAAGAACGGCAAGACCTATGCCGACTGCTTCCCGAACGGCGGCATCGGCATCCGGCAGAACTATCCCTATTTCGACGACAAGGAAGGCAAGGTCGTCACGCTCGAGCTGGCGCTGAACCGCTGCCGCGAAGCCAATGGCGAACAGCCCTATTCCTACGTCAAGGACGAGATGGCGTCGCTGACCGCCTACATGGCCTACACCTCGCGCGGCAAGCGCTTCGACATCAGGATCCCCGACGATCCGCGCGCGCTGGAGGCCTATGAGAAGGGCAAGGAATATTTCTACACCCGCCGCGGCCAGCTGAACTTCTCCTGCGCGAGCTGCCATGTGCAAAGCCCGGGCGAGCGCATCCGCGCCGAGATCCTGGCGCCGGCGCTCGGCATCCTCAACGCGATGCCGATCTACCGCTCCGAATGGAGCGGCATGGGCACGATCAGTCGCCGTATCGTCACCTGCAACAGCCAGACGCGCGCCGTGCCGCTGGAGCCGCAGTCGGACGAATACCGCAACCTCGAATATTATCTGTCCTACGTGTCGAACGGCCTGCCGGTGTCGGGACCGGGAGCGCGGCCATGAGACATTTCCCAAGACATTTCCCAAGACATGTCTCAACAACAAACGTCATGAAAAAGATCGTGTTCGCCACGATGGTGGCGACGGTCTGCGCCGGCTCGGCGCGGGCCGCGTCGGAAGCCGACTATCTCGCGGCTGCCGCGGCGGCCGAGAGCGCCAACAAGGAAGCCGGACGTCTGCGCAACCAATGGACCGTGACACAAGCCGCCCTGAACGCTGCGAAGAAGGCGGCGGAGTCCGGCAATTTCGATTCGGCCGTGAAATCGGCGCAGGAGGCCGAGGCGCTCGCCAAGGCCTCGATCGTCCAGGCCACCAGCGAGATGCAGCGCTGGAAGGACCTGGAGATCCGCTAGGACGCGAGCGATGATTCGGCGCCGGGATTTTCTGAAAGCTTCGGGTGCCGCGATGCTCCCCGCGCCGGCGCTGCTGCGCGGCGCCCGCGCCGCCGACACCGTCAGCCTCTACGACATCGAGAAATTCGGCAATGCGCGCATCCTGCACATCACGGATACGCATGCGCAGCTGCGGCCGGTGTATTTCCGCGAGCCCAGCGTCAATCTCGGCATCGGCGAGATGTGGGGCAAGCCGCCGCATCTGGTCGAACGCGCCTTCCTCGACCGCTACGGCATCCGCCCTGATAGCGCCGAGGCCTATGCCTTCACCTCGTTCGAGTTCGAGAAATATGCCGGCCGCTTCGGCAAGATGGGCGGCTTCGCGCATCTGAAGACGCTGATCGACAAGCTGCGCAGTGATGCCGGCGACCGCCGCTCGCTGCTGCTTGACGGCGGCGATCTCTGGCAGGGCACCGGACTTGCCAACGCGATGCGCGGCGCCGACATGGTCAGCGCTGCCAACCTGCTCGGCATCGACGCCATGACCGGGCATTGGGAGTTCACCTATGGCGAGGAGGCGCTGCGCGCCAACCTCGCGCGCTTCAAGGGCGAGTTCCTGGCGCAGAACGTGTTCCTCACCGAAGAAGCCGCATTCAACGACGCCAAGGCGTTCGATCGCGGCTCGGGCCGCGTGTTCAAGCCGGCCACCATCAAGGAGGTCGGCGGCGCGCGCATCGCTGTCGTCGGCCAGGCCTTCCCTTACGTGCCGATCGCCCATCCCCGTCGCTTCACGCCGGACTGGACCTTCGGCATCCGCGAGGAGGAGCTGCAGAAGCTGGTCGATGCCTTGCGCGGCGCCGACAAGGTCGATGCGGTGATCCTGCTGTCGCACAACGGCATGGATGTCGACCTCAAGCTCGCAAGCCGCGTCACCGGCATCGACGTCATCCTCGGCGGACATACCCATGATGCGGTCCCGCAGCCGGTCGCGGTCAGCAACGCCAAGGGGACGACGCTCGTCACCAATGCCGGGTCGAACGGCAAATTCATCGGCGTGCTCGACCTCGATGTCGGCAAGGGCCGAGTCGCCGATGCGCGCTACCGACTGCTGCCGGTGTATTCGGAACTCGTGAAGCCGGATCCCGCGATGCAGGCACTGATCGACCAGACCCAGCAGCCGCAGGTCGCGGCCTGGAGCGAGAAGCTCGCGACGTCCGACCGGCTGTTGTATCGCCGCGGCAATTTCGAGGGCGCGACCGACGATATGATCTGCGCCGCGCTGCGCCGCGAACTCGATGCCGAGATCGCGCTGTCGCCCGGGTTCCGCTGGGGACCGACGGTGCTCTCCGGCCAGTCCATCATGCTCGAAGACGTGCTGGCGCAGACTGCGATCAGCTATCCCGAGACCTATGTGCAGCGGATGACCGGCGCGGACATCAAGGCCGTGCTGGAGGACGTCTGCGACAATCTCTTCAACGCCGATCCCTATCTGCAGCAGGGCGGCGACATGGTTCGCATCGGCGGCTTTTCCTACCGCTGCGCGCCATCGGAGCCGATCGGACGCCGCATCTCCGATCTCACGCTCGACAATGGCCGTCCATTGGAGGCGAGCAAGAGCTACAAGGTCGCAGGCTGGGCCTCGATGAACGCGCAGGACGGCAAGCCGGTATGGGACGTCGTCGCCAACCACCTGCGCGACGGCCAGCTCGTGCTGACGGGAACGAGCAAGGTCACGCTGTCGGGCGTGGACGGCAATCCCGGATTTGCGTCACAGACCTGAGACGCGCTTGTGCTGCACTGCGCACCGCGGCAGCCGGCGATGTTGCGATCGACGATCATCGTGCTCTATTCGTGAGATGATCCGAATCGGAGGATGTGCCGATGATCTTCCGCCAATTGTTCGACAGCGTCTCGGGAACCTACAGCTACATCCTGGCCAGCCGCAGCGGCGGCGAGGCTGTCATCATCGATCCCGTGCTGGAGAAGGTCGAGCGCTATTGCCAGCTGCTGCGCGAGCTCGACCTGCGCCTGGTCAAGGCGGTCGACACGCATCTGCATGCCGATCACGTCACCGGCCTCGGCGCGCTGCGCGACCGCACCCATTGCGTCACGATCATGGGCGAGCAGACCAAGGCCGACGTCGTGGCGATGCGGGTCGGCGAAGGCGACAGGATCGCGATCGAGGGCCTCAGCCTGGAGGTGATGTATACGCCGGGGCACACCGACGATTCCTACAGCTTCGTGATGGACGACCGCGTCTTCACCGGGGACACGCTGCTGATCCGCGGCACCGGCCGCACCGACTTCCAGAACGGCGACGCGCGGCAGCAATACGAGTCGATCTTCAACAAGCTGCTGCGGCTGCCCGACGACACGCTGGTCTACCCCGCGCACGACTACAAGGGTGACACCGTCTCGACCATCGGCGAAGAGCACCGCTACAATCCGCGCCTGCAGGTGACGTCCATCGACGACTATGTCGCCCTGATGGCCAGTCTGAAGCTGCCCAATCCGACGATGATGGATGTCGCCGTGCCGGCCAACATGCGCGTGGGGCTGCACCAGGAGGAACTCGCCAGGCAGGGACTGTCGCTGTCGGCGCGCGAGGCGATCGAATGTCTCGGACGACCGGACGTGCTGCTGGTCGATCTGCGCGAGCGGTCCGAGCGCGCCAAGCATGGCACGCTGGCGGGCGCGCTGCACGCGCCCTACCCCGGGATCGCCGACAATCTCAAGCCGGGCGGCATGCTGCGCGAGGTCGCCGCAGCCACCGGGCGCCGCATCGTGTTCTTCTGCGCCTATGGCGAGCGCTCGGCCATGGCGGTGCAGACCGCGCAAGCGGCCGGACTGCTCAATACCGCGCATATCGAGGGCGGGCTCGATGCGTGGCGGAAGGCGGGCGGACCGACGGTTGCAGGCGAGCCGTGAAACACGCCATGACCCTGCCGTGATGGACGCCGACTTTTCGCGGCGTCAAGATGCGGCACGGGCGGTCATGATCGATGCGCCGCCGAGTTGCGTCGCGTTCCCGGGGACAGGGCCATGGCTGCGGGCGGGTATGACTACATCATCGTCGGCGCGGGTTCAGCGGGATGCGTGCTCGCCAACAGATTGTCGGCCGATCCCGCCTGCCGCGTGCTGCTGCTCGAAGCCGGCGGCTCGGATCGGCATTTCTGGCTCAGGATTCCGATCGGCTACTACAAGGCCATCTACGACACGCGCTTCGCGCGGCTGTTCGACACCGAGCCGAGCGAGGTCACGGCCGGCCGCACGATCGTCTGGCCCCGCGGCCGCGTGCTCGGCGGCTCATCATCGATCAACGGCCTGATCTTCATCCGCGGCGAGCCGGCCGGCTTCGACGACTGGGAGCGGGCGGGCGCGCGCGGCTGGAGCTACAACGACCTGCTGCCCTATTTCCGGCGCTACGAACGCTACCAGGGCGGCGACAGTCAGTATCATGGCGGCTTGGGCGAATTCGCCGTATCTGAGCTTCGCACCGGCAATCCCGCTTCGCAGGCCTGGGTCGATGCCGCCACCGAATTCGGGCTGCCGCGCAATCCCGACTTCAATGGTCCCACCACTCTCGGTGCCGGCAGCTATCAGCTCGGCATCGGCCGCCACTGGCGCTCCAGCGCGGCGACCGCCTTCCTCCACCCCGTCATGGACCGCGCCAACCTGACCGTCCTCACCGGCGTCCAGGTGAGCCGCGTGACGTGCCGTGGACGCTCCGCGACCGGCGTGGAGTGGATCAAGGACGGCAAGGTGGAATCCGCCGCGGCCGATCGCGAGGTTCTGCTCGCGGCCGGAGCGCTGCAATCGCCGCAATTGCTGCAACTGTCGGGGATCGGTCCGGCGGATCTGCTGCGCCCGCTCGGCATTCCCGTCGTCGCCGATGCTCCGGAGGTCGGCGGGAACCTGCAGGACCATTACCAGGCGCGCATGATCGTGCGCCTGAGACAGCCGATCTCGGTGAACGACCAGGTCCGCAGTCCCTATCAGCTCGCCAGGATGGGGCTGCAATGGCTGTTCGCCGGCCGCGGTCCGCTGACGGCCGGCGCCGGCCAGGTCGGCGGCGCGGCCTGCACACATCTCGCCCCCGCCTCGCGCCCCGATGTGCAGTTCAATGTGATGCCGCTATCCGTCGACAAGCCGGGCACGCCGCTGCACAGCTATTCCGGCTTCACCGCGTCGGTCTGGCAATGTCATCCGCAATCACGCGGCCGCATCGCGATCCGCTCGTCCGATCCGTTCGAGCAGCCCGCGATCATGCCGAACTATTTCGCCGAGGACATCGACCGCAAGACCATCGTCGCCGGTCTCCAGATGCTGCGCGACATCTTCCAGCAGCCGTCGTTCCGTCCACTTTGGGACGTCGAGGTCGCGCCGGGTGCGGCGGCGGCGAGCGCGTCCGGCCTGTGGGACTTCGCGCGCACGACTGGAGGCACCGTGTTTCACCCGGTCGGCACGTGCCGCATGGGCAGCGATGATAGCGCGGTGCTCGATCCCGCGTTGCGCGTGCGCGGCGTGGACCGTCTGCGCGTCATCGACGCCTCGGTGATGCCGCAGATCACCTCGGCGAATACCAATGCCACCAGCCTCATGATCGGCGAACGCGGCGCGGCGCTCGTCGTCGGCGCGCCCGCGCGGGCGTGCTGAACTCGGGCGGCGTTGCGATTTCAGACGCAACGCATCGGGATCATCGTCAGCGCCGCGGATAGCTCGCCAGCGCATCGAGCTGACGCTGCGCCTCCGGCGATCCCCATTCGCGCGCTCGCTGGTACCAGGTCCGCGCCTGGGCGAGGTCTGTTCCGGCATCGGACACACCGAACTGCTTCAGCGACACCGGATCGTAGGTCTTTGCGAGAAGCAGGGCGGCCCGCGGATCGCGCGCCTCCGCGGCACGCAGCAGCTGCAGCCGCGCCGCCTGAACCTCGCCGCTCGCCAGCAGTTCCTGCGCCCGCCGGACGAAGGCAGCGATCTCATTCGGCGTCCAGGCCAGAACGGGTTCGGCCACCGCCGGCGGCGGGGCCGCGGCCACCGGCGCGGCCGGCACGGCGACCGGCGGCGGCTCCGGTGGCGTGGCAATCTTGGTCTCCGGCGCAGTCGAGCCGGTGACGACGACGGGGCTGGGCGGAGCGGTCCAGGTCAGGTTCACGAACGACTTCACCAGCGTCGTGCCATGCGCATCGTGCAGCTCGAGCGAAAGATGCATGTCGCCGACGAAATCCGCTGGCGGCACGATCACGGCGTCGGCGACGTCCATGGCAGGCACCCGCCACTCCTCGGCGCCGAGACGGCGGCCCACCGTGACCCGGGTGCCCAGCGGCAGCTTGCCGATGATCACGACCATGCCGGCGGCCGGGTTCTCGATCGTGACGCCGAGCCCGAGCTGCGCATTGGGCGGCCCGCTATTGCCGCTCACGATCAGCGTGGGGGCTGATGGCGCTGGCACCCCGGTCAGATAGGCGGCCTTGAATGCGGACCACGCGGTGGCGGTCCGGAGCTTGGAGCCCGCCGTCGGAGACGTGGCCAGGTAGGCGAGGACTGCGGCGGCGATCGCAACCGAGACAAGCGAGATCTTCACGCCCAGGCGGGATTTTCGGCGAGGCTCGACGGGCGGTGTGGCGACGAATTCAGGATCGAGGCGCTGTCGCTCCGCCCGTGCCACTGCCTCGCTGAACACGTCATGGCGGATGCGGACGCCGGCAGGGTCGACGGCTGGGGCGAGCCGCTTGGCGGGGTCGCTGATCGCGGGCGCCGGAAGCTCGACGTGAGCTTCGTCCCGGCCGTCGACCTCGCGCGGACGGCGCGGCACGTAGTAGTTCAAGCTGTTGGGGGACTTGTCGTCGTCCTTCTCAATCACGCCAACTCCCCCTTTCCACCCGTTCCGTCTGGCCGCCGATGCAGGAATCTGTTGAGCGACCCGGATCGTCGGCAACCGTCAAGGCTGCGCTTCCGACAGCGCGATCGACTCTAGAGGTTTGATTGCCACGCCCGGCATTCGCGCCCGACACCGTGATCCGCCTGTGCCGGTCGATGTGGCCGCGATGGCCGCGCGCATGCACCGACCGCCTCGCCGAAGGTCGGCCCATCGCCCTGCTCAGACATCACGAGTCCCCGAATCGTCCCGTCCAGCCCCCGACGACAAGACACGCTAAGATAGCATAGACTAATCAAAATTGTGGCGGAAAATGAGATCAGATGCGTCAATCCCAGGAAACTGCCTGAAATAAGCCCTGCTCTGCGATCGCGCGGAGATTGCATGTCGTAATGGCCCTGAACACTGGCGTCACGCCTTGACGACAGAAAGGAACAAGCTGGGATCGAAGTAATCGACGGCCGGAACGGGCTTTTCAATCTTGCCGATGCGGGCGTAGAAGTTCGAGACCTGCTGCAGCCAGTCGGTGATCGCGCCATTACTATAAAGGCGCCGCCAGACGGCGGTGGGAAACACGCGCATCGCACCGAACTGCTCGCGCATGTCGCGATCCGGCACCTGCGCGTAGTACTTCTCGTGCAGCACGTTGAGGGCCTCGTTGGAGCGCGCGATCAGCATGTCGTTACCCTCGGTCCAGGCCTTGATGACGCGCAACAGCACAGCCCGGTTGCCGGCGATATAGGCGGCGGAGGCGGCCCAGCCGCCGACCACGGCCGCGCCCGGATAATAAGCCCCCGCGTCGAGCAGCTTCTTCGCCCAGGTCACCTTCTCGCGCACCGCGATGTTGAAGGGCACCCATAATGCGACCGCGGGGACCTCACCGCTGATGAACGCATTCACCGCCTCCGGCATCGGCTTGCTGACGAGCTCGATGTCGGTCGGGGCGAACTGATTCTCCCGCAGCGCATTATCCAGGAAGACATGCGCCGTGGTGCCGGCCGTCGTGGCGACGCGCTTGCCGCGCAGGTCGGAGAACTGCCGGATGCCCTGATCCTCGCGGACCCAGAGCTGCGCGGTGGCGAACTCGATCGAATTGGCCAGGAACATCTTGCCCTGGCCGCGCGCCGGAAAGTTCGAGATCACCGCGCCTGTTGTCAGCATGTCGATCTCGCCGCTCGACAGCGCCGTGAACAGCTCGATGCCGGTCTTGAACTCCCTGAATTGCGGGTCGAGACCATTCCTTGCCCAGGCGCCGAGATGATCCGCGAGCCAGATCTGGCCGTCGACGGCCAGCGTATGCAGATGACCTATCCGGACTTTCGAACGCGCCTGTGCAAGCGCCGGACGACCGAGCGACATCGCGGCCGCGGCCACTCCGAGCGAACTGCAACTGGCGGCAACGAACCTGCGCCGATCCATGATCCCCTCCCAACCCGATCACATCTTCATGAGGAAAGCGGGCCGATTGCGTTCGGCCACTCATTGACTACAGGGCGCCACGACGCAGGGCGCCACCCCGCTGGCGCTCCGGCTCGCGCGCCCGCCGTCGCGCACGCGTGCGACAAACGATGCATCGCCGGCACCTGCGGACCTGCAAACAACTCAGGTATGTATGGCGCCATCATGACAACCGCCTCAATCACAACTTTATTTTTCGTATTTTATGCCGCTAAAATTGTAGCGTCGATCAAACAACTGCCAAGATGTGGCTTGATCTTCGCCCGGGAAAAAACTCGTCTAATCGCTCTTTAGTTGCGGTTGAGCCGGATTCGCGCGTCGCGGATCGGGCGTTCCGTTGTCATGCCTGCTGACAAGCGACGTACAAGCGACCTGGAGGGTCCGATGATGGACAGTCAGAGCTGCACGCTATCTCGGATCGAGACCGGTCGGACCGTATCCGCCGTCCGCAATCGGGCGAGGCGCCGCGTTCCCCGGCCGCTGATGGCGCTCTGCGCAGCCCTGGCCGCGCTCGTGCTCACCGGCCTGCGCGGCAGCGACGCGCTCGCGATCGAGCAGCCGCCGGCCGCGGCGCCGGCGCGGCCGTTGCGGGTCGAGGATCAGTGGAAGGCCAAGCTCAACGCCAACACGGTCGCGATCGTGGCGGGCAGTCCCGAAGAGACTTATCTGGACATCACGCACGATCTCGCCGTCGTCATGAACGACAACAATCTGAGGCTGCTTCCGATCGTCGGCCTCGGCGGCGCCCAGAACATCCGCGACGTGCTGTATCTGCGCGGCGTCGATATCGGCCTCACATCGACGCAGATGCTGCGCTACTTCGCCTCGACGGGCGAGCTCGGGGCCAATCTCGAGACGCGACTGGTCTACATCTCCCGGCTTTTCTCCGAGGAGATGCACGTCGTCGCTAGCCGCAACATCCGGACGATCGAGGAGCTGACCAACAAGAAGGTGAACTTCTCGGATGCGGGGTCGACGACGCAGATCACGGCCCGCGACGTGTTCGGCCTGCTCGGCGTCTCGGTTCAGGAGGTCAATCTCAGCCAGGCCGATGCCATCGAGGCCATCAAGAAGGGTGAGATCGCGGCGACGGTGGTGTTCTCCGGCAAGCCCGCTGGATTCCTGGCGCGTATCTCCGCACGAGACAATCTGCACCTGCTCGAAGTGCCCTATGGCCGCAGCCTGCAGAACGTGTACCAGCCGGGTCAGCTCGAGCCGGCGCTCTACCCCGGCCTGGTCGATTCGAACCAGGCGGTGCCGACCGTGACGGTCGATTCCGTCCTCATCACCAACAATTGGCCGCCGGCCAGCGAGCGGTATCGCCGGGTTGCGCGCTTCGTCGAGGAGTTGTTCGCACGGCTGCCGGAGCTGAAGAAACCGCCGCGGCATCCGAAGTGGCAGGAGGTCGATCTCAGCAGGGACCTGCCGGGATGGCAGCGCTTCCCGCTGGCGCAGGACCTGCTGCAGCAGGCGCAATTCGAGCAGTTCCGCGCGGCGCGGGCCCAGGGGCAGCCGATGCCGGAGACCGTTGCGGACAAGCAGCGCCTGTTTCGCGAGTTTCGCGAATGGTCGGAGAACGAGCGCAAGCGGCAGTGATGAGTGCCGCCCAGCACTCCGCTGTCGTCCCGGCCTCGAGCCGGGACCCATAACCACCGAGGCCGGCGTTGGAGCGAGCTGGGCCTTCAGCATTTTTTCACTAGCGGGTCCGCGGCGTATGGGTCCCGGCGTTCGCCGGGACGACACCGAGGGTGTGGTAACAGTCTCGCCCAGCATTCCGCCGTCGTCCCGGCCCCGAGCCGGGACCCATAGCCACCGAGGCCGGACGTGGAGCGAGTTGGAGCTCCAGCGATGAATCACCATCGGCGCCGCGGCGTACGGTCCCGGCGTTCGCCGGGACGACACCGGGGATGGGCTGAAGGTCTCGCCAAAGTCGAGCGCGGGCTCACGCCAGCGTCGTGAGATACAGGCTCGAATCGAAATAGCTGCTCGCCGGCGTGAACTCCTTGATGCCGGCGTTCGCCATGAAGAAGTCGGTCGACTGCTGCAGCCAGGCCGTGACGGTGCCGTCGGCGTATTTCGCCTTCCAGTCCTGCGCGGTGAACATCTTCTGGGCCGCGAACTGCTCCTTCAGGTCGGACAGCGGCGTCTGCGGGTAGTGCGCCTTCTGCAGCGAATCAAGCGCCTCCTCGCTATGGGCGATCATGTAGTCGTTCGCCTCGGCCCAGCCCCTGATCAGATTGGCGAGCGTGGCCCTGTTGGCGTCGTAATAGTCATTGCGCGCGGCCCAGCCGCCCATGATCGCGGCCTGCGGATAATAGGCGGACGCATCGGCGAGCTTCACCGCGCCAGGCACCTTCTCGCGCACCGTGATGTTGAAGGGAACCCAGAGCGCGACCGCCGGCACGGCGCCGGAAATGAAGGCGGTGACCGCGGCCGGCATGGTCTGGTTGACCAGCTCGACCTCCTTGGGATCGACCTTGTTGGCGCGCAGCGCCTTGTCGAGAAAGACGTGCGCGGTGGTGCCGGTGGTGGTCGCGATCCGCTTGCCCTTGAGATCGGCGAAGGACGCCACGCCCTGATCGGAGCGCACCCAGAGCTGCGCGGTCGCCACCTCGATGTCGTTGATCAGGAACACCTTGCCCTGGCCGCGCGCCGGGAAGTTCGACACGACAGCACCGGTCGCGAGCACGTCGAGGCTGCCGCCGATCAGCGCCTGGAACAGCTCCAGGCCGGTGTTGAACTGGCGCAGCTCCAGATCGAGGCCCTGCTTGTCGAACGAGCCGCGATCCATTCCGGTCCAGATCTGGCCGTCGACGGCCAGCGTGTGCAGGTAGCCGGCGCGGACGCGGGCCTTCGCCTGCGCCAACGCGGGCGCCGCGAGCGTGGCTGCGCCGATGACGGCCCCGGCCGTCGTCCCCAGGAATTGTCGCCGATCCATGATACGTCTCCCTGTTATCGTTTTCAGTCTGCAGGAACGAATGAATGCGCCAGCGTCGTCGGCGCGCTGTACTCGTCCATCACGAGACGGCCGACACGGGCCCGCAGCTCGGCGAACTCCTGGCGCTCGCGCAGCTGCTCCGTGCGGGGATAAGCGAACGGCACCGCGACGATGTCCTTGACGCGGGCCGGACGCGCGGTGACGACCACGATCCGAGAGGCGAGAAACACGGCCTCCTCCACCGAGTGGGTGATCAGCATCACCGATTTGCGTTCG
>NZ_CAFJ01000146.1 GCF_000239795.1 Bradyrhizobium sp. STM 3809
CCGCGGCTACTTCTTCTCCATCGGCGGCGCGACCTTCTCCGCGGGCGCGGGCGGCAAAGCCGGCTTTGCACCCTCCTGCTGGGCGGCCGGATCGGGGCGCGCGGGCTCGGGGGCCGGCGTGGTCGGGCGGGTGCCGCCGGGCTTGGATTCCGCGGGAGTTGCGGAGGGCTCAGGAGAGGCCGAGGGCGTGGCCTGGGCCATCTGATCGAGGTGACCCGCCTTGATGTCGACCAGCGAGACGATCGCCACCAGCGTACCGAGGCCGAGCAGGCCGGCGGCGAGCAGCAGGTCGCGGCGCAACGTGCGTTTGCTGTTGATCGGGGCCATGGACTGTCCTCCGCATCATCGTGATGCCCGCATCATTCTGATGCGCGTCGCATCACCTGATGCGGGGAACAACGGACGGGACGCGGCGAGGTTCCCATTCGGGCCTGCGCCGCTATGCCCCATTACCCCCCGGAACGCGGCATCACAGCCGCAGCAGCCCGGCCTCGCCGCTCTCGTCCGAGAATGCCAGCCAGGTTCCCGCGGCATTCCAGCCTAGCGCCGCGATCGGAGGGGTCTCGTTCCGGCGCACCAGGATCTCGGCGCCGTCCTGCATCCGCACCATCAGCACGGTGCCGTCCTCGTAGCCGCAGGCCAGGATGTCCTGCTTGGGATGGCACGCCACCGCCGTCACCTTGGCCTTCATCGGCGCCAGCATCGCCGGCTCCTTGCCCATCGGGCCATCCTTGCCGACGAACGGCCAGAGGATGACCATGTCGGCGCCCGAAGTGGCGAGGAAACGCCCGCCGCTGCCCCAGGACATCGACTTCACCCGCGACGGATAGCCGGTCATGCGCATGTGCCGGGAGTCGGCAAGGCGCCAGCCATGCAGCGCCGCCTCGTGCATCGAGGTCACCAGGAATTTGTTGTCCGGGCTGAACGTGACGCCGAGATGCGAACCGGCCCAGCCGAGAAACTCCGGCTCGCCCGCCATGTTGGGAAACCACAAGGTCGCGCCGTTGTAATGCGCGATCGCGAGCCGCAGGCCCTTCGGCGCAAACGCGAGGCCGCCGACGGTCGACGGCACCTCGAGCGACTTCTCCTCGCCCTTGGGCTGACGCACGAACGCGGTCTTGCCGACCGACCAGGCGATCGCGCCATCCGAATGCAGCGCGACGTTGTCGATCCAGCGGCGCTTCGGATCGGTCGCCAGCACGCTCACGGCGCCGGCCTTGTCGAGCGAGGAGACCTTGCCGTCATCGCCGCCGAACAGGATGCGCGATCCGTCCGAGACCGCCGACAGGATGCCGCCGCCGGACACCTCGACCTTGCTGATCTCGCCCTCGCCGTCGACGACGGCGACACTCTCCTCGGTGCCGACAAAAGCGGCGCGATCTCCGAGATAGTGCACGGCCGTGATCGCCATGCCGAGCGAGACCGGCTTCACCTTGTCGGTGACGGAGACGATGGATGCGGCCTCGCCGCCCGTATCGAAGTTGCTCATCAGGATACGATGCAGCGCTCGAAGCCTTCGCGGATGGCGTCTTCCGGCAGCTCGCGGCCGATGAAGACGACCCGGCTCTGCCGCGCCTCGTCCGGCTTCCACTTCCGCTGGTGATCGCCCTCGAGCATCATGTGAACGCCCTGGAAGACGTAGCGGTCGTCATCGTCCTGGAATGCCAGGATGCCCTTGGAGCGCAGGATCTTGCCGCCCTCGGTCTGCACCAGGTTCTGCAGCCACGGCATGAATTTCGACGGATCGAGCGGCTTGTCGGAGCGCAGCGACAGCGACTGCATCTCCTCGTCGTGATAGTGCTTCAGGCCGTGATCGTGATGGTGGTGGTGATCATGGCCGTGGTCGTGATCATGGTGGTGATGATCGTGATCATCACCGGCATTGAGGAATTCCGGCTCGATCTCCAGGATGCGGTCGAGATCGAACGCGCCGCGCTCGAGCACATCGGCAATCGCGACCTGGCAGCGCTCGGTGCGATGCAGCCGGGCGTAAGGGTTGATCGCGCGGATCCGCGCCTCGACTTCGGCGAGCTCCGGCTTGGTGACGAGATCGGTCTTGTTGAGCACGATGACGTCGGCGAAGGCAATCTGGTTCTTGGCTTCGGGCGCGTCCTTGAGCCGGTCCGACAGCCACTTGGCGTCGGCCACGGTGACGACGGCATCGAGCCGCGCGTTCTTCTGCACGTCCTCGTCGACAAAGAAGGTCTGCGCCACCGGCGCCGGATCGGCCAGCCCCGTGGTCTCGACGATGATCGCGTCGAACTTGCCCTTGCGGCGCATCAGGCCGGAGATGATGCGGACGAGATCGCCGCGCACGGTGCAGCAGATGCAGCCATTGTTCATCTCGAACACTTCCTCGTCGGCGCCGACGATGAGGTCGTTGTCGATGCCGATCTCGCCGAACTCGTTGACGATGACGGCGTACTTCTTGCCGTGGTCTTCGGAGAGGATGCGGTTGAGAAGCGTGGTCTTGCCGGCTCCGAGATAGCCGGTCAGCACCGTCACGGGGGTCTTGCTCGCGTCGGACATGCGCACTCCGAAAAACTGAGATCGCGTCGAAAATGGCTCAAAGCGCCCGGCCGCGAGGGTCAAAACCCTAACGGACCAGCGCGCTCGTCAGGGCCCTTATATTGTGCCTGACCAGGGCAATGTAAGTGGGAACGGGGCCCTTTTCATCGCTCAGGGCATCCGAATACAGGGTGCCGCCGATCTTGGCCCCGGTCTCGGCGGCAATCCGCCCGACCAGCCGGTCATCGTTGAAATTCTCCAGGAAGACGGCCGGAATTTGCGCTTTTTTCACCTGGCGGATGATTTCGGCGACGTCGCGGGCCGAGGGCTCGGTCTCGGTGGAGACGCCGAGCGGGGCGATGAAGGCGATGCCATAGGCATCGGCGAAATAGCCGAAGGCGTCGTGGGTCGAGATCACCTTGCGCCGGTCAGCCGGGATTCTGTCGATCTCGGTTCGGACCTCACGATCCAGCGCGGCGAGGTCGGCGAGATAGCGTTCGGCATTGGCCTTGAACATGTCAGCGTCAGCGGGATCGGCGACCATCAGGGCGTCGCGGATGGTCTTCACATAGGCCATCGCATTTGGCACCGACTGCCAGGCATGCGGGTCGGCATCCGAGCCGCGCTTGCGCGGCGTGACGCCTTGGGTGGCCGTAATGATCGGCGCCTTGCTGCCGGAGGCCTGCTGCAGCCGCGGCAGCCAGCCTTCCAGACCGAGGCCGTTGACGATGAGCAGCTTCGCCGCACCGACATCCTTCGCGTCATGCGGCGTCGGCGTGTAGACGTGCACGTCGCTGTCGGGTCCGACCAGCGATGTCACCTGGACCTTGTCGCCGCCGATCTGGCGGACGAAGTCGGCGAGAATCGAGAAGCTGGTGATGACGCTCAGCCGGGTCTCGGCGGAGGCCGGAGCCGTGAGCGACAGCAGCAGAACGAGGACGGACAGCAAGCGTGTCATGAGGATCGACTTCAGGCTTCGAGGTGACGTCCCGGAAACAGTTGCGGAAGCACGCCGCCCACGCGTCCGAACAGCACCGAGCCGAGATAGATCAGCGACGCGACCAGGATGATCGCGGGGCCGGAGGGAATGCGGGTCTGGAACGACAGCACCAGGCCGATATAGCCGGACACGATCGCCGAGCCGACCGCGATGCAGATCATCGGCGTGACGTCGCGCGACCAGAACCGAGCGATGCCCGCAGGCAAGATCATCAGGCCGACCGCGAGCAAGGTGCCGAGCGCCTGGAAGCCGTTGACGAGATTGACCACGATCAGGCCGAGAAAGATCAGATGCGCCGGCGCCCCGGCGCGGCTCACCGTCCGCAGGAACAAGGGATCGACGCTCTCGACCACCAGCGGGCGGTAGATCACGGCGAGCACGACCAGCGTGATGGTGGCGTTGGTCGCGACCATCAGCAGCGTCGGGTCATCCATCGCCAGGATGTTGCCGAACAGCACGTGCAGAAGGTCGATATTGGTGCCCTTGACCGAGACGATGGTGACGCCGAGCGCGAGCGAGGCCAGGTAGAAGGTCGCGAGCGAGGCGTCCTCCTTGAGCCCGGTCGAGCGCGATACAAGGCCCGAGAGCAGCGCGACGGCAAAGCCCGCGACGAGGCCGCCGGTGGTCATCGCGAACAGATTGAGTCCCGAGAGCAGAAAGCCGATCGCCGCTCCCGGCAGGATGGCATGCGCCATGGCGTCCCCGACCAGGCTCATGCGGCGGAGCATCAGGAACACGCCGATCGGGCCCGAGCCAAGCGACAACGCGATCACGGCCGCGAGCGCGCGGCGCATGAACTCGAATTCCGAGAACGGAGCGAACAGCACGTCGCGCAGCATCACGCCGCCCGCGAGGCTGGTGCCGGCACGCAAGGCGCCGCCGCGTCGTCGAACGCCTCGCACATCCGGCGCGCCTGCGCGAGGTTGTCCGTGGTCAGCACGTCTGCCGTCGCCCCCCACGCCACCGCCTCGCGGGCCAGCAGCAGGGTTTGCGGAAAATGCGCGCGCACCATCTCCATGTCGTGCAGCGCCGCCAGCACGGTGCGCCGTTCGCCGTGCCAGTGCTCGATCAGCCGCAAGAGGTCGGCCGAGGTCTTGGAGTCCATCGCGTTGAACGGCTCGTCGAGCACGATGACGCGGGCGTCCTGCAGCAGCACGCGCGCGAACAGCATCCGCTGCATCTGGCCGCCGGACAACGTGCCGATGCCGCGGCCCTCGAAGCCGGTGAGGCCGACGGCCGCGATCGCCTGCGCGATCTTCGCCCGCGCGGCCGCGCCGATGCCGCCGAACATGCCGGTGCTGCGCCACAGCCCTGTGCTGACGAAGTCGAACACGGAGATCGGGAAGCTGCGATCGATGTCGGCGATCTGCGGCAGATAGGCGATCTCGCGCGGCTTCACGCCGGCGGCGGCGATGCTGCCGGCCAGCGGCTTGAGCAGCCCGACGATGCCGCGAAACAGCGTCGACTTGCCGGCCCCATTGGGCCCGATCACGGCGAGCAGCGCGCCCTCCGCCACCTCGCCGGAGAGGTGGTGTACGGCCGGATGCCGGTCATAGCCCAGGGTGACGTCGCGGAACTGCAGCTGCGCCATCGCCCTCACCGCATCGCCAGGATGACGATCACCCAGAGCACCGCGCTGGCGGCCAGCGCCGCGGCGAGCCGGGTCGCCACCGGCATGCGCAGGATCGACCACCGCGCCGGCTGCGCCGGATGCGGCGCGCCTGCGCCATGGCCGTGAGCATGGGCATGACTGTGGCCATGCGCGTCATGCGCATGGCTATGGCCGTGACTCTGGAGCGCGGACTGGGTCATTTCATGGTCATGTTACATTATAACATCACCCCTGTCCACCGAGGGGAAATGGCGCCTAGACCTTCCACCGAGGGATATTGGCCCACATCCGGCTGGGTATTTTCCTCGGCCCCTGGATCGCTTCGCTGCGCTCGCGATGACGGAGGTCGTGGTCACGCCGGTGCCTGCCTCACCGGTCATGGCGGGCATCCTGCCGGAACGTTGCTCCGTCACGGCGAGCGCAGCGAAGCGATCCAGGGGCCAAGTGAACGTCGAGCTTCTTCACGCGGGGCGACGCACCTCAGCTCAACACCCTCACCAGCGCCAGCCCGGCGAACAAGCCCGCAATCGAGATTCCCACCGACCCCAGCACATAGGCCGCCGCCAAGCCCAGCGCGCCGCGCTCATACAGCAGCGCGGTGTCCAGCGAAAACGCCGAGAACGTGGTGTAGCCGCCGAGGATGCCGGTCATCAGGAACAGCCGCCAGTGCTGGGTGGCGCCGCCCTTGAAGGTGAGGTAGCCGGCGATCAGTCCCATCACGGTCGAGCCGGTGATGTTGATGATGAAGGTGCCCCAGGGAAAGTCGGTGCCGAGCGCGCGGGCGCTGGCCATGTTGATCATATGCCGGAGCGAGGCGCCGCAGCCGCCGCCGACAAAGACGAGAACATAACCGAACAGCTGATTCACGGAGCCCCACCTCGCACGGCATCGACAGAACGAATGCCCTGCCTTCATCTCAAACGATGCAAGAGTTTTGCCGCAGCGACCGCACCCTTGCAAGATCGCGCCCGCCATATCGGCGTCAGAGAACAGGCGCGGCAGAGAAAAGGGGCGACAAGGAAAAAGGGCGGCGAGCCAGAGCCCGCCGCCCTTCCCTGACGATCACGCCGGATCAGACAGCCTTGCTGTACAGCTCTTCGACGTATTCCCAGTTGATGAGGTTTTCGACGAAGGCCTTCAAGTAGTCGGGACGGCGGTTGCGGTAATCGATGTAATAGGAGTGCTCCCAGACGTCGACGCCGAGGATCGGGGTCGCGCCATGCACCAGCGGGCTCTCGCCATTGGCGGTCTTGGAGATCTCCAGCTTGCCGTTCTTGACCGAGAGCCAGGCCCAGCCCGAGCCGAACTGGCCGACGCCGGCGGCGATGAAGTCCGTCTTGAACTTCTCGTAGCCGCCGAGGTCCTCGTTGATCTTCTTCTCCAGCGCGCCCGGCAGCTTGGTGCCGCCGCCATTCGGCTTCATCCAGGACCAGAAGTGGATGTGATTGTAGTGCTGGCCGGCATTGTTGAAGATCGGGGCGTTCTTGCCGAACGAGCCCTTGACGATCTCCTCGAGGGACTTGCCTTCGAATTCGGTCCCCTTGATCAAGTTGTTGCCGTTGGTCACATAGGCCTGGTGATGCTTGTCGTGATGATACTCCAGCGTCTCCTTGGACATGTAGGCGCCGAGGGCGTCATAGGCATAAGGCAGGGGGGGAAGCGTAAAGGTCATGGGGTCGGTTCCGCAACTTGTGGGAAGACGGGATTTAACGGGACCTCCTTATAGAAGGTTCCGAACTCCTAAACACTGTGATTCTGGAAAAAGCGAGCCGTTTTGATGAGCATCGAAATCGAGGTCCTGAATGGCGACGCCGGCTGGCCGCAGGCCAAGCCGCTCTATGACGCGATCTGGCCGCCCGAGGTGGTTGCCACGCTACCCTGGGCCGGTATCACCTTTGCGCATGCCGACCTGCGCGTCCTGGTGCAGGACGAGGCCGGCGACGTGCTCTGTCATGTCGGGATCTATCGCCGGCTCGTCAAGTGGAACGGGCAGACCGTCAATGTCGCCGGCATCGGCGGCGTCTTGACGCGCGCGGACATGCGCAATCGCGGCCTCGCCACGGTCGGACTGAACGCCGCGATCCAGACGCTGCGCCACGAGGATTCGATCAACTACGCGATCCTGTTCTGCGCGCCGGACCGCATCGCGTTCTACGGCGCCCGCGGCTTCATTCCGTTCGACGGCGACGTCTATGCCGACCAGCCCGAGAAGGGCCGCATCCGCTTCGACACACTGTCCGCCATGGTCCACGATGTCAAACGTACCGCGCCGACCCGCGGCACCATCGATCTCTGCGGATTGCCGTGGTGAGGCTTCCTCTCTCCTCCGGTCGTCCCGGGGGGAGCTTGAGCCGGGCTGGTCATTGGCCTTCTGCCCATGACGTCCGCGGCGCGGCATGGGTCGCGACTCCTGGGCCGGCACGACGACGGAGATTGTCGCGACAGCTGAGACCAGATTCCGGAGCCCTGAGACGACCCGACAAGGAATTGAGACAGCCCGGCGCAACGCACCTGATCGTGATGTCGCCGCTTTGGACAACCACACCTCCGAGATTGCAACTCCGCCGTTTGCTGGTAAGCAAGCGCGGCTTGAACGGGGGGGTCACATGAACTTGAAATTGCGTCTGTCTGGTCTCGCACTCGGCGCGCTGGTCATCGCGCAGCCGGCATTGGCCGCCGATGATCCTACCGGCACATGGCTGACGCAGGCCGGCGATGCCAAGATCAAGGTCGCCAAATGCGGCGCCAATCTGTGCGGCACGGTCGTCTGGCTGAAGGAGCCGATGGACACCGACACCGGCAAGCCGGCGGTGGACAACAAGAACCCCAATCGCGCGCTTGCCAACCGCCCGATCATCGGCCTGCAGCTGTTCGATGCCGTTCATCCCGACGGGCCGAACAAATGGTCCGGCAAGATCTACAACGCCGATGACGGCCAGAGCTACACCAGCCACATCTCGGTCTCTGGCCCGGATACGCTCAGGGTCGAAGGCTGCGTCGGCGCGCTGTGCGGCGGCGAAACCTGGACCCGCGCGCGCTGATCCGGCGTCAGGCGATTGCGGCCTTCAGCGCGGTCGCAGCCGATGCGTAGCCGCCCTGCGCCCCGTCGATGAAATGGACGTGGTCGGGGCGGATCGCCGATGGCGTGAAGCAGGTCATCATCGCCGAAGCCTGGCGGTGCAGGCCGTAGCGCACGATCCCCTGTGACGCCGCCGCGCTGAGCCGCCGCTCCAGCTCCTGGGCGAGCTGCTCGGTGCAGTCGAGGATCATGCGCAAGGCATCGTCGTATTTCCGAAAGTCGGAATTCTCCACCACCTGCTGCCGATACAGATCCGGCACGAAGCCGCCGATGCTGATGCCGAAGCGCATGATGGCATAGACGAACAGCGTGCGGCCGAGCACGCGGACCCAGCGCACGATGCCCGGGCCGCGCGACGCGCGGACTTCGTAGTCCAAGCCCTGCGGCGGCCATTGCAGCGCCGGCCCGCCGGGCGGGACCGGCCGCCCGGCCTCGGGAGTGCGCTCCGTCAGCGTGATGATGTCCTCGATGACGCGCCGGTAGGCCTGCGGCTCCGCGCCCGCAGCCGGCAGCACCAAAACCGACAGGATGAGACCACGCGCCGACGGCATCTCCTCGAAGCGGCAGGACAGGCCGGACAGATCCGGCAGCGTGCCGGGCGGCGCCGGGGGGATCGCGAACTCGCCGCGCTTCATCGCGGCCTCGGCCCAGCCGAGCCCGCCGCCGGCGAACATCGCATAGGACAGATTGGCCGACGGGCCGTAGCGCGCCACGCGCACGTCCTGCCCGCGGGCGCGGATGGCGCCGACCGGCACGAGCGCGACGCGCATCGAAAGCTCCAGATCGTCGCTCACCCAGCGCGCGGTCGCGGCGAGCGCCTCGCGGGCCGCCGATGCATCGTCGGGTCCGACCGCGAAGCTCGCGCCGTCGCCGCCGAACACGAACGGGAATTCGCGTCCCTCCAGGGCGTTGGTCACAGCCGCGATCACCGCCGCCCCGGCCATGTTGACCGCCTTGTAGCGCCGGTCCGCGATCGCCTTGGTCGACTCGACGATGTCGGCCGTGCCGATCAGCCAGTCGTCCGGCAGCGGCTTGTAGAGCTGCGGGTCCATTAGCCGCGAAAAGCCGCGAAACACCGGGATCGAGGCGTAGTAGTCGGCAGCGCTGGTCTTCGACATCGCGAGGTCATCCGTCCGGAGTATGCCTTCCATGGGGAGCTACGGACATCCCTGTCAAGCGGGTTCGGACCGGGACGGCGCGCTCCGTCGCGGCGCCGTGTTATCGTCCCGTCGGTTTCGACGTGCTAGCCTCGCCGCATGAATGCCGACACCCCGCCCGTCCCCCAACTCGCCGCGCGCGCACTGCAGATCGCGGACCGCATCAATACCGCCGGCTTCGAAGGCCAGGTCCTGTCGGCGACGCCGCTCGCCGTGCGCATCGGCGAAACCGGCATCGCCGTGGTCTTCCGCTACGGCGTCGTCGTCTTCATCGGCCTGACCGTCGCCGAGGAGATCAACTTCCTCGACCAGCTCGGCCCGCGGCTGTTCGGCGCGATCAACCCGCATGAGGAAGAGACGGCCAGGGTCCAGGTCGCGCGCGAGTCCGACGAACCGATCCCGGTCGGCGGCCCGATCCAGGTCAAGGAATTGTCGCTGGAGAGGCTGCTCATCGTCGCCGATGCGCTGGCCAAGAGCGTCGTGCTCGGCCGCAGCGAGCGCGATATCGCCAACGTGTTCGACACGATCGAACCGTTCGCGCGCGAGCTGGCGTCGCTCGGACGCACCTCGAAGAGCCGGGTCGCCATGCTCAAGCTGCTCGGCGCCGCGCTGCTGGTGCAGCATCGCGTCTCGGGCCGCGTCGCGGTCGGCGAGAAGCCCGACGTGCTGTGGGACCGGCCCGATCTCGAGCGGCTCTATGCCAGGCTCGAGGACGAGTATGAGCTGAAGGAGCGCGAGGAGACGCTCAACCGCAAGCTCGTCGTGATCGCCGAGACGGCGACCGCGCTCGCCGACATCATCGACACCAAGCGCTCGCTGCGGCTCGAGATCATCGTCGTCATCCTGATCGCCTGCGAGATCGTGCTCGGCTTCTACGAGATCTTCGCCCGGGGCGGCCATTGACCGCGCCTCGCTGCCACGGACACGTCATACATCTCTGGTTGTATTTCCCGATCGGCGCCATATCATTCGCCGCAGTCCTGCCGGAGATCAGGGAGGTACCATGACCAGCCGCGCTGCACGTTCGAGGCCAGTGATCGGGGTCCGGATCGCCGTGGCAGCCGCGCTCGCGACCGCGGCGGCGATGACGGCCAGCGCGCCGGGGGCGGCGCAGGCGGCCTCCGAACCGGTGACCGCCTGCACCGCGCTCGACATCTGCTATTGCGTCCATCCGGAGTTCAAGGATGCGATCGCCGCGAATGTCGCGCGGATCCGCACGCTGCTCGCCGATCAGCGCGCGCAGGGCAAGGCCATCGGCTATCTGAGCGTGCCGCTCTCCGCCGCCGGCGGCGGCTCCTTCACCGTGAATACCGCTATCGCGGCCAGGATCGCCGGGCGCGTCACCGAGCGGTTCGGTCCGCGCGCCACGTTCGTGCTGAATCCCGGCGCCGAGGGCGGCGACGGCCTGCGGGGCGCCAG
Organism: Bradyrhizobium sp. STM 3809; assembly: GCF_000239795.1. Lineage (GTDB taxonomy): Bacteria > Pseudomonadota > Alphaproteobacteria > Rhizobiales > Xanthobacteraceae > Bradyrhizobium. The sequence continues at coordinate 10,776 of NZ_CAFJ01000146.1, forward strand.
CGGCGCCGACTACATGTACATGTGGACGCAGATCCTCGAAGGCGACAAGGGGCTCGGCGAGGCCTTCGACTTCGTCTACTTCTCCGGCCCACGCGACTTCGCCGGATATTTCGAACTTACCGGCACGCACGATTTCGAACGGCTCGAAGCCTGGTTCGACGACAAGATCGCGCCCGACCCGCAGTTCAAGGACGCGATCGCCAATGGCAGCCTCACCCGAAACGGCTTCCGCAACTACTACGGCCTGCGCGCCTCCGTCGCATTCAGCTATGGTTCACACGACGAATGGAACATTGCGCGCATGATCAATGATCGGCGCCGGGGCGCGACGGACTATGGCATCGCCAACCAGCTTGCGGTGTTCTTCGACGGCCAGCCAATGTCTCCCGGAGGCTATGAGTCGCCGACCGCCGCAGGCGATGTCGGCCGCTGCGTCAAATAGCAGCAGGATACGCCGCGCATCACTCGAGCGCGCTGACGTTCCAGGTCGCGTGACGCACGCCGGGCAGCTTCGCCAGCTCCGCCGTGACCCGGTCGAGATCGGCCGTCTCGGCGGCCAGCGGCACCAGTGTCGCCGTGATCTCCGCGAGGTCGTCGGAGCGGTAGGCGACCTCGGTTTCACGCACCGGGTATTTGGCGGCCTCCAGCCGCTCATCCAGCGCCTCGCGCAATTGCGCGGCATGCAGGACGTCTGTGGTCACCACGATCGCGTAGTTGGCCTCGGAGGTCGCGGCATTGAGCGGGATGCGGTCGATCGCGTTCACCAGCGGCCGCAGCAGGGTATTGCCGGCGAGCACGAAGACGGTGAGCGCCACCGACTGGGCGACGAGGTCCGCGCCGGCACAGGCGCCGACGGCCGCGGAGGCCCACAATGTCGCCGCCGTGTTGAGGCCGCGGACGTTCATGCCTTCCTTCATGATCGTGCCGGCGCCGAGAAAGCCGATGCCCGATACCACATAGGCAATGATCCGCACCGCGCCGTCGGCGCCGGTGAGCCGGTTGCCGATGTCGACGAAGGCCGCGGCCCCGACGGCGACCAGTACGTTGGTGCGCAGGCCGGCGCTGCGCTGCCGGAACTGCCGCTCGGCGCCGATCAGCGTCCCCAGCACGAAGGCCGTGAACAGGCTCACGAGCGTGTCGAGGAAGTCGTAGAGCTGGAAAGTGTGCAGGAATCGCATGAGCCGGAACTGTCTTCGGTCCTATGCCGGACCATCTGCCGGGCGGCAGACACACAAATGTCCTCTGGCGGCCGGATTGCCGCGAGAAGGCCGTCTTCTTAGGCCGTCCTTGATCGAAATCAAATCCCAAACCCTCCAGCATCTCTTAGGCTGACATGATCAACAGGCAGATGACGCCCAAGATGACGTCCTCGTCCGATACAAGAAGGGATCTCAGTCCCGCCGTCCGGCTCGGACATGACGCGGTGAGCGCGGTGAAGCTGTCGCAAGAGCTCACCGCCGACATCGACGCGTGGGCCGAGACGCACCAGGTCACGCGCTCCGATGCGATCAGCCAGCTGCTCGCGATCGGCCTGCATGCCTCCGGACGCCCGGCCCCGCAGCCCAAGCTCCGGGACCCGCTCGCAATCGAGCAGAATGCGATCCGGCTGATCGATCAGATGCTCGATCCCAACCTGCCGGCCGATGAGCGCGAGCGGCGCATCCGCCGCCTGATCGAAGGCCCGGCGGAGTTCGCCGGTGAGCGGATCGACCTGCCGAAGCGTCTCGATTGAGTCACGCGGCCGAGCGCGCCGCCACCGCCTCGTAGATGTCGTCCTCCTGCGCGGTATGCATGCGCACCAGCGTCTCGATCGCCTCGATCACCCGCTGGGCGTCGCGGATCAGATAGCGGTCGACCTTCTCGGACGGCAGGTCCTCCACCACCCGCCCGAGCAGCCGCGCCAGATGCAGGATCTCGCGGTGCGCCCGGCTCATCGCCGACAGGCCGTGGCTGTCCTGCAGCAGCCGCGCCAGCCGCGGATAGACCGAGCCTTCGTCATCGCGCTCATGCGCGACGACCTGGTCCTGCACGACGGCATTGGCCTCGACGATCAGGGACACCGCTTTCTCCGGCACGGCCTCGTCGAGCGCATCGACGATCGCGCGCAACCGGTCCAGCCCGCGCAGCAGCGCCTGGTGATCGTGCCGCAGGCCCTGGCCGTCCTCCACCGTGATCCGGCCCGTCCGCCCCCGGCCGGCCGGGAGCAGCGCCCGCAGCGCGTTGAGGATGACGGCGACATCGATCGCCTCCTGCACCAGCGCCGCCGGCACCGGCTGCAACAGGCCGAACGCCGCGGCGCCCATCGCGATGAACGACAGCGCCATGCCGGCGACGATGCTCTCCAGCGCGATCCGCCGGGCGCGCTGCGCGATCACGATCGCCTCGCCGACCCGGTCGAGCCGGTCGGCGAGGATGACCACGTCGGCCGCCTCCGACGAGGCGCTGGCCCCGCGGGCGCCGAGCGCGATGCCGACATCGGCGGAGGCGAGCGCCGGCGCGTCGTTGATGCCGTCACCG
>NZ_CAFJ01000145.1 GCF_000239795.1 Bradyrhizobium sp. STM 3809
TGGTGCGCCGGGCTTGTTGGCCACCATGCCGCACACCGCGCTGACGCGCGCTGCGCGGGGGACACCAGCTTCGGGGTGTCAGGACCACGCGACTTGACCGGTCGTGCCTCGCCGTTCGTCCGCGCGATCAACTCACGCTGCGGCCAGCCACGCCCATCGCATCCCGCTGCCAACGTCTCGTGACGGTCGCGACACGCCCCTCATGCGGCAGCAGGACGGGCGGAAACATCGACCTGATTTGCCCGACACGACAAGGGATGAGGCCTGCGGCATCGTAACGCGACGGGCAGTTTGCGCATGACGCACATGCGTGGATTGCCCGTCGTGCAGCGGCGGCCATGACAGGCAGGCACCATCTTGCCAGCCCGGACGCGGCCCAAAATTCCGCTGTCGTCCCGGCGAACGCCGGGACCCATAACGCGGGTGCTCTCGAGAAACATGGCTGTCAGTTGCCTGCCTCTCAGCCGCCGGTGGTGATGGGTCCCGGCTCAAGGCCGGGACGACGGCGGAGTGTGAGGCGGGACCACGCTCTCCAAATTCGAGGCAACCAATGTCAGGTGCAGCGCGCTTTGAAATTTGCGGCAACGAGCTTGGTCATGACGTCGTTGAGATGCGCCTGGTCGCGCGTCTCGATCACCAGCTCGAGCAGGGTCGCCTTGGCCGGCAGATCCGAGAAGGTGCGCTGGTGCGAGACCTCGATGATGTTGGCGCCAGCATCCGCAAGCAGGGTCGAGACCGCCGCGAGCTGTCCGGGACGATCGACGATGTCGATCGACAGCTGTGTCAGTCGGCCTTCGCGCGCCAGCTCGCGCGTGAGCACGGAGGCGATCAGGCGGGTGTCGATGTTGCCGCCACACAGCACGAGGCCGACATTGCGGCCGGCGAACGGCGCGGGATGCGCCAGCACCGCGGCGAGGCCGACAGCGCCGGCGCCCTCGACCACCGTCTTCTCGATCGAGATCAAGGTCGCGAGCGCGCGCTCGATCTGCGGCTCGGTGACGAGCAGGATGTCGTCGACGAGATGGCGGATGATCTCGGTCGTGATCCGGCCCGGCGACTTCACCGCGATGCCCTCGGCCAGCGTGTCGCCGCGCATCGGCAGCTGACTGCCGTTGATCGCGTTGAACATCGACGGGTAGAGCTCGGCCTGCACGCCGATGATGCGCAAGCCCGGCTTGATCGCCCGTGCCGCCACCGCCATGCCGGAGATCAATCCGCCGCCGCCGATCGGCACGACGAGCGTATCCAGTTCCGGGACGACGGCGAGCATCTCCAGCGCGACCGTGCCCTGCCCCGCGATGATCAGCGGATCATCATACGGATGGATCATGGTCATGCCGTGAGCGGCGCCGTGCTCCCTGGCGAAGGCGCCGGCCTCCTCCAAGGTGGCGCCGGAGATCACGACCTCGGCGCCGTGCCGCTTGGTGTTCTCGATCTTCACCATCGGCGTGCCCACCGGCATCACGATGGTGGCGGGAATGCCGAGCCGCCGCGCATTGTAGGCGACGCCCTGCGCATGGTTGCCGGCGGACATCGCGATCACGCCGCGCGCGCGCTGTTCGGCCGACAACGCGTTCAGCCGGTTCAACGCGCCGCGCTCCTTGAACGAGGACGTGAACTGCAGGTTCTCGAACTTGAGCCAGATGTTGCAGCCGCAGATCTCGCCGAGCGTCCGGCTCTGGTTGCAGGCGGTTGCCAGCACCGCGCCGCCGATAGTGTCCGCGGCGGCGCGGACGTCGTTCACGGTGACGGGTAGCGCATTCAGGTCGATGGCGGTCATGGCTCTGCCTATCCCCAACGTGCCTCATTGCACGGCGCTGCCGGCAAAGCGCCGGCGCCTGCACGATCCTGCGGAACCAGCCGGCCGCGGGCGCAGCCGGCTGATCTGTGTCGATCTCAGCCGAGATCGGGCAGCCCGAGCATCAGCCGCATGTTCTGCACGGCCGCGCCCGACGCACCCTTGCCGAGATTGTCGAGCCGCGCCACCAGCACCGCCTGATGATGCTTGTCGCTGGCGAACACGTGGAGCTCGAGCTGATTGGTGTCGTTGAGCGCCTCCGGCTCGAGCCGGCCGCTCTTGGCCGCCGTGCCGTCGAGCGGCATCACCGCGACATATCTGCTGCCGGCATAATGCTTCGCCAGCGCGGACTGCAGATCGGCCCCCGACGGCTTGCCCGGCAGCGTGTCGAGCTGCAGCGGCACCGAGACCAGCATGCCCTGCCGATAGTTGCCGACCGAGGGAATGAAGATCGGCCGCCGCGTCAGCCGCGAATACAGCTGCAGCTCCGGCAGGTGCTTGTGCTCGAGGCCGAGACCGTACAGTTCGAAATGCGGAGCCGTTCCGCCCTCATAGGCCGCGATCATGGTCTTGCCGCCGCCCGAATAGCCGCTGACGGCGTTCACGGTGACCGGATAGTCCTGCGGCAGCAGGCCGGCATCGACCAGCGGCCGCAGCAGCGCGATGCCGCCGGTCGGATAGCAGCCGGGATTGGAGACCTTGCGCGCGCTCCGGATTTTGTCCGCCTGGCCGGCGGCGAGTTCCGGGAAGCCATAGGCCCAGTCCGGCGCCACGCGATAGGCGGTGGACGCATCGAGCACCTTCGGCGCCGACGAGCCCATGCCGTCGATCAGCGCCACCGTCTCCTTGGCCGCGTCATCCGGCAGGCAGAGAATGACGAGATCGACCTCGGCCATCAGCGCCCGCTTGGCGGCGGGATCCTTGCGCTTGTCCTCGGCGATCGTTTTCACGACGATATCGCTCTGATGCGCGAGCCGTTCGGCGATGCCAAGGCCTGTCGTGCCCGAGCCGCCGTCGACGAACACGGAGCGTGTCGCGGTGTGAGCCTTCGGCGGGTTGCTATCGATCACGGACATGACACGCTCCTTCAGGTCTGGGTTTCGCCGGCGAAGGCCTCAGGCCGCGCCTGCCGCATGAGAGAGGAAATCTGTTGCGCGCCGATGTCGGGCTGCTCGCCAAGCCTGGCTGCCACCGCCGCGTAGTCGGCTTCGGACTTGTGCTGGTTGAGCTTGAAGCTGCCCTCGACCTGCTCGATCGTCATGACGATCCCGACGATCGCCTTGTGCATCGCCTCGAGCCGGCCGGCACTCATCTTGTCCGAGGTCCACGGCGCCTTCGGCAGCAGCCATTGCTCGAACTTGGCGCTGAGCGTATCGGCCTGCGCCGCCAGCTCAGCGTCGGACAAAACCCGCGCCGGGCCGGTCAGGTGGACCGCCTGATACAGCCAGGTCGGCACCTGCTCCGGCGAGACGTACCAATCGGCGGAGACATAGGCGTCGGGACCGTTGACGGCGAGCAGCCACGGCGTCGTGCCGTCGGCGAGCTTGGCCAGCGGATTGTTGCGCGCGACATGGAAGAACGCCTGCGGCGTGCCGTCCGCCAGCGCGCCCAGATGGAAAGGCAACGGAGATGCGATCGGCCTGAAGCCGTCCCACGCGCAGACCGTGCCGAAGCCGCGCGCGTCCGCGAAGCCGAGGCTTGCGGCGCGGTCGGGCTTGAAGGGCGGTGGCGTGTACATCGCAAACTCCTGCTGGACGAAGGAGCCGCCTGATCGATCACGCTGCAAGGGGGAGGATTGCCGCGGGACCGGATCCGGCGGCAACGGGGATGATCTAACCGCAGATCATCGCCCGTACCGCGAAGGTACGGCGGCGCATGCCGGCGATGATGAAAGCTGCGTTGATCATGGGCGCAGGCGTATAGAGCGCGCCGGTTCCTGCGTCAAGGTCGCAACGCGCGGCATCTCACACCGAGCGCCAGAGCCATTCCATGATCCGCCCGATCACGTCGCCGAACAGCAGCAGCGCGGCCGACCACACCAGGGCCGAGACGAAATTGGCGACCTGGAACATCATGTAGGGCATCTCGAAGATGCCGGCCGCCAGCGGCACCGAGGCGCGCAGCGGTCCGAAGAACCGGCCGATGAAGATGCTCGGCACACCCCAGTCGCGCACGAAGGCCTCGCCGCGTGGCAGCAGCTCCGGATAGCGCGTCAGCGGCCACATCTTCGCGACGCGGTCCTTGTAACGGTAGCCGAACCAATAGGAGACCCAATCCCCCAGCGCCGCGCCGAGGCCGCCGGCCAGCCACATCGGCCAGAAGCTGATCCCGGTCGCGCCGATCAGGGCGCCGATCGCCACCAGGGCGCCCCAGGCCGGAATCAGGAGCGAGATGAAGGCCAGGGACTCGCCGAAGGCCAGCAGCAGGACGATCGGCGCAGCCCAGGCCTGATGGTCGCGCACGAACTCGGCAACCGCGCGGCCAAAATCTTCCATCTGCTCGACGCCTTTCCTGCGACCCGGCTGTAAGTGCTTGAAGCCCTTCGCGGTTCCCTGCCGCCGACTGGTACGCCACGGAGCCGGGCAACTTCAAGTCACAACAACCGGCTGCGGCGCGTGAACGCAGCCGATCGGGCCGCGGAACCGTCGCACCGCCGCGTTCCGCTGCAGGGGGCGGTGTTTCCTCAGTCATTGTTTTATGCCGGGGCATGGCATAGTCAGGCGCAACGATTCGTTCCATCTCGCGCAAGCGCAACATCAAGATTCCATGGGTAAGCCGTTGAAATCAGCTGCAAAAGCCAAGGCCAAGGGGGTCCCCGACCCGCTGGCGGCGTTCGCCGCCAAGGGCAAGGCCCAAGCCAAGGTCCAAGCCAAGCCCGCTGCCAAGCCAGCCGCCCGCGCGGCCGGCTCCGAGGGCGAATATACCGCCCGCGACATCGAGGTTCTCGAAGGTCTCGAGCCGGTGCGCCGCCGCCCCGGCATGTATATCGGCGGCACCGACGAGAAGGCGTTGCACCATCTGTTCGCCGAGGTCATCGACAACTCGATGGACGAGGCGCTGGCCGGCCACGCCACCTTCATCGAGGTCGAGCTCGACGCCGAGGGCTTCCTGACCGTGACCGACAACGGCCGCGGCATCCCGATCGACCCGCATCCGAAGTTTCCGAAGAAGTCGGCGCTCGAGATCATCATGTGCACGCTGCACGCCGGCGGCAAGTTCGACTCCAAGGTCTACGAGACCTCGGGCGGCCTGCACGGCGTCGGCATCTCCGTGGTGAACGCGCTGTCGACCCGGCTCGAGGTCGAGGTCGCGCGCAACCAGAAGCTCTACCGCATGATCTTCGAGCGCGGCCATCCCAAGGGCAAGCTCGAGGAGGTCGGCAAGGCCCCCAACCGCCGCGGCACAAAAGTTCGCTTCCAGCCCGACCCGACCATCTTCGGCGCCAAGGCGACCTTCAAGCCGCAGCGCCTGTTCAAGATGGCGCGCTCCAAGGCCTATCTGTTCGGCGGTGTCGAGATTCGCTGGAAGTGCGATCCGTCGCTGCTCAAGGGGATCGAGGATGTCCAGCCCGAAGCGACCTTCCACTTCCCCGGCGGCCTGAAGGACTATCTGGCCGCGGCGATCCACGCCGACACGCTGGTCCACCCCGACATCTTCGCCGGCAAGTCCGGCCGCACCGGCGGCCATGGCGGCTGCGAATGGGCGGTGGCCTGGACCGCCGACGCCGACGGTTTTCTCTCGTCCTACTGCAACACCATCCCGACGCCGGACGGCGGCACCCACGAATCCGGCATCCGCAGCGCCCTGCTCCGCGGCCTGAAGGACCACGCCGAGCGTGTCGGCCAGGGCAAGCGCTCGGCCAACATCACCTCCGAGGACATCATGGCGGGCGCCGCCATCATGCTCTCGGTGTTCGTGCGCGAGCCGGAGTTCCAGGGCCAGACCAAGGACCGCCTGGCGACCGCCGAGGCACAGCGCATCGTCGAGCAGGCCGTGAAGGACCCGTTCGATCACTGGCTGTCCGGCAACCCGGTACAGGCGAACCGGCTGCTCGATTTTGTGGTTGAGCGTGCCGAGGAGCGCATCCGCCGCCGCCAGGAGAAGGAGACGGCGCGCAAGACCGCGACCAAGAAGCTGCGCCTGCCCGGCAAGCTCGCCGACTGCACCGACGCCGGCACCGAAGGCTCCGAGCTGTTCATCGTCGAGGGCGATTCGGCCGGCGGCAGCGCCAAGCAGGCGCGCGACCGCAAGAAGCAGGCGGTGCTGCCGCTGCGCGGCAAGATCCTCAACGTCGCCTCGGCCGGCAAGGATAAGCTGACCGCCAACGCCCAGCTCGCCGACCTCGTGATGGCGATCGGCGCCGGCACCGGTGCGTCTTATCGGGAAGAGGACCTGCGCTACCAGCGCATCATCATCATGACCGACGCCGACGTCGACGGCGCCCACATCGCCTCGCTGCTGATCACGTTCTTCTACCGGCAGATGCCGCGGCTGATCGACGAGGGCCATCTCTATCTGGCGGTACCGCCGCTGTACAAGCTCACGCACAACAGCAAGACGTTCTATGCCCGGGACGATGCGCACCGGGAGGAGTTGCTGAAGCGCGAGTTCAACGCCAACGCCAAGGTCGAGATCAGCCGCTTCAAAGGCCTGGGCGAGATGATGCCGGCGCAGCTCAAGGAGACCACCATGGATCCGGCGAAGCGGACCCTGCTCCGGGTCATGCTGCTCGCCGATGATCGCGACGGCACCGCCGACTCGGTCGAGCGCCTGATGGGCACCAAGGCCGAGGCGCGTTTCGCCTTCATCTCGGAAAAGGCGGAATTTGCCAGCGACGAGCTGCTCGACGTCTAGCTTTTGACCTGATTTCTCGCCTCAATTGCAGGTTCCACGCCTTCGCGTGGGCCTGCTTTTCTTTTGAAAGTTCAATTTGTTACCGGAGCGTCCGGCGTCCCGCAGCGCACTTTCCCCTCTGGTGTGCTCCTCCGGCAACAGCTTTTGGGCACCAATCGGCTATAGTTCGGGCACGACTGGCGAGGGAATCGCCGCAACTTTACGGTCTTTGCGAACCGTCGCTCTCTTGGGGATTTGAATATGAAAAAGCTTTTGCTCGCTTTGACCGCGGTGGTGGCGATGACCGGTGCGGCGTCGGCTGCCGACCTGGCTGCTCGCCCCTATGTGAAGGCTCCGATGGCGCCGGTCGCGCCGAGCTGGACCGGGTTCTACATCTTCGGCGGTGGCGGCGGTGGCCTCTGGAACGCTGACACCAACGTAAATACGGTTGGCGGCTTGGCGATCACCCGCGATCAGCGCAACGGTGGCAACGGCTGGTTCGGCACCGTCGGCGCCGGCTATGACTGGCAGTTCAACGGCTCGTGGCTGGCCGGCGTGTTCGCCGACGGTCAGTTCGGCGACATCCGTGGCTCGATGACCGATCCGAACTTCGCTCTCGAAGGTCGTGAGAAGCTCCGCACCAGCTACGCCGCCGGTGTCCGCGTCGGCTACCTCGTTGCTCCGAACGTCCTCTCCTACGTCAATGGTGGCTACTCCGGCTCTGATTGGTCGGGTGCCGGCCTGTCGACGCTGGCTGCCGGCGGCGGCGCGGTCGTGGCGAACACGCCCTCGTTCCATCGCGACGGCTGGTTCATCGGTGGTGGCGTCGAGAACAACCTGAACATCTTCGGCATCTCGGCGCCGGGCTGGTTCATGAAGACGGAATACCGTTCGGCCTACTACAGCCGCGTGACCCTCCCGGAGACGGCTGTCGGCGCTGCTGCTCCGTTCCAGACCGTGACCTTCAAGCCGTGGGTGCAGACCATCAGCACCTCTCTGGTCTACCGCTTCAACTGGACCGGTCCGGTCGCCAAGTACTGAGCGGCCCTTCCTCTGGTCGAATCGAACTGATTGTGAAAAGCCCCGGTCGATCCGGGGCTTTTTGTTTTGGCGCACGAGCCGCTGGTCATCCGTCGCGCCGGCCGCTAGCTTCCTGCTCAACGAGGTTTCACAAAAATGCGGCAGCGGCGTCTCGCATGCGATGACGCCGGTCGACCAGGGAGGACATGGCCATGCGGAGATTCCTGATGATCGGCGGCCTGCTTCTGCTCGCCGTCGGCCTGTTGTGGGTCGGCCAGGGCACCGGTGTCGTGGCTTGGCCGCGGACGAGCTTCATGATCAACCAGTTGCAATGGGCCGGCTATGGCGTCGGCATG
>NZ_CAFJ01000144.1 GCF_000239795.1 Bradyrhizobium sp. STM 3809
GCCTATCGCCGCTGGCTGACCATGCAGGAGCCGACCTGGGCGCGCGTCGACTATCCGAAGATCGACTTCCAGGATCTGTATTATTACGCCGCGCCGAAGCCGAAGAAGCAGCTCTCCTCGATCGACGAGATCGATCCGGAGATCCTGAAGACCTATGAGAAGCTCGGCATTCCCCTGCGCGAGGTCGCCATCCTCGAGGGCGTCGAGCCCAAGCCCGGTGCCGGCAGTCCGGAGACGCGCAAGATCGCGGTCGACGCCGTGTTCGACTCCGTGTCGGTGGCCACGACCTTCAAGGAGGAGCTGAAGAAGGCCGGCGTCATCTTCATGCCGATCTCCGAGGCCATCCGCGAATATCCCGAGCTGGTGCAGAAGTATCTCGGCAGCGTGGTGCCGACCTCCGACAACTTCTATGCGACTTTGAACTCGGCGGTGTTCTCCGACGGCTCGTTCGTCTACGTGCCGCCGGGCGTGCGCTGCCCGATGGAGCTGTCGACCTATTTCCGCATCAACGAGCGCAACACCGGCCAGTTCGAGCGCACGCTGATCATCGCCGACAAGGGCGCCTACGTCAGCTATCTCGAAGGCTGCACGGCGCCGCAGCGCGACGAGAACCAGCTGCACGCGGCGGTCGTCGAGCTCGTCGCGATGGACGACGCCGAGATCAAATATTCGACGGTGCAGAACTGGTATCCGGGCAATTCGGAAGGCAAGGGCGGCATCTACAATTTCGTCACCAAGCGTGGCGACTGCCGTGGCGCCAACTCCAAGATCTCCTGGACCCAGGTCGAGACCGGATCGGCGATCACCTGGAAATATCCGAGCTGCATCCTGCGCGGCGACAATTCGCGCGGCGAGTTCTACTCGATCGCGATCTCGAACGGCTTCCAGCAGGTCGACTCGGGGACCAAGATGATCCATCTCGGCAAGAACACGTCGAGCCGGATCATCTCCAAGGGCATCGCGGCCGGAAAGTCGCAGAACACCTATCGCGGCCTGGTGACGGCGCATCGCAAGGCCACCGGCGCGCGCAACTTCACCGCCTGCGATTCGCTGCTGATCGGCGACAAATGCGGCGCGCATACGGTGCCGTATATCGAGGCGAAGAACTCCTCGGCCACCTTCGAGCACGAGGCGACGACGTCCAAGATCTCCGAGGACGTGCTGTTCTACTGCATCCAGCGCGGTCTGTCGCAGGAGGAGGCGGTCGGGCTCGTCGTCAACGGCTTCGTCAAGGACGTGCTGCAGCAGCTGCCGATGGAGTTCGCCGTCGAGGCGCAGAAGCTGATCTCGATCAGCCTTGAAGGTTCGGTCGGCTAATAGCCGCATCCCGAGAAGGCCGCTGAGCGGCCTTCTCCACGCATCAGCCTTGTAGACCCTGATCCTGTGAGATGCGCCTGAGGCGCTCCGAGAGGACGAGGGACAGACAGAAGAGACAACGATGGCACTACTCGAAATCAAGAACCTGCAGGTCCGTGTCGAGGAGCGCGAGATCCTCCACGGCCTGACGCTCACGATCGACGAAGGCAAGGTGCATGCGATCATGGGGCCGAACGGCTCCGGCAAGTCGACCTTGTCACACGTCATCGCCGGCAAGCCGGGCTATGAGGTGACCGGCGGCGAGATCCTGTTCAAGGGCGAGGATCTGCTCGCCATGGAGCCGGACGAGCGCGCCGCCAAGGGCGTGTTCCTGGCCTTTCAGTATCCGGTCGAGATCCCCGGCGTCGCCACCATGACGTTCCTGCGCACCGCGCTGAACGCGCAGCGCAAGGCACGCGGCGAGGAGGAATATTCGACGCCGGACTTTCTGAAGAAGGTGCGCGAGATCTCGAAACAGCTCAACATCCCCGGCGACATGCTCAAGCGCGGCGTGAATGTCGGCTTCTCCGGCGGCGAGAAGAAGCGCAACGAGGTGCTGCAGATGGCGCTGTTCCAGCCCTCGCTCTGTATCCTCGACGAGATGGATTCCGGCCTCGACATCGATGCGCTGCGCATCGCCGCCGACGGCGTCAACGCGCTCCGCTCTCCGGAGCGCTCGATGATCGTGATCACCCATTATCAGCGGCTGCTGAACTACATCGTGCCCGACGTCGTTCACGTGATGTCGAAGGGCCGCGTCGTGAAGAGCGGCGGCAAGGAGCTCGCGCTCGAGCTGGAGGCGTCCGGATACGCCCAGTTCGAGGACGCGGCCTGATCGCCGGCCGGAATGGATCTGTGATGAACGTAGCTTTGGTGAAGAACGACAGCGGTCCGGCGGCGAGCAGCGTGTTCGCTGCCGCGCAGGGCCGGCTGCCCGGCACCGGCAAGGTGGCGGACATCCGGCGCGAGGCTTTTGCAGCCTTCGAGCGCACGGGCCTGCCGCACCGGCGCATCGAGGAATGGAAATACACCGATTTGCGCGCGCTGGTGCGCGAGGTGCTGCCGCTGGCGGGCGCGCCCGATGCAGCGGCGCTGGCGCGGGCCAGATCGGCGATCGCATCGGTCGCGATCGAGGGCGCGGCCAAGCTGGTGCTGGTCGACGGCGTCGTGGCCGCCGAACTGTCGGATCTCGCGGCGCTGCCGTCTGGCGTCACCGTGCGCACGTTGCGTGCGGTGCTGGAGGAGCAGGGCAACGAGGCGCGTGGCGACCTGCTGTTGACCAAGGCCAGCGATCCGATGCTGTCGCTGAACGCGGCGCTCGCGACCGACGGCGTCGTGGTGACGGTCGCTGACGGCACCCAGCTGTCATCGCCGGTGCAGCTCATTCACGTCGCGACCGCAGGCAAAGCGGCTCGCTACAGCCGCTCGCATCTGAGGGTCGGGCACGGCGCGCGTGCGACCCTGGTCGAGACGAGCATCGCCGCCGAAGGCGCAACCGCCTATCAGGCGAACGATGCTGCGGTGATCTCAGTCGGCGATGAGGCCCAACTGTCCCACATCCGGCTGATGCGCGACGCCGCCGAAGCCGTGAACGTCTCGTCCGAGCTGTTCACCGTCGGCGCCAGGTCGAAGCTCAGCCTGTTCAACATGACCAGCGGCGGCGCGGTCAGCCGGCTGCAGGCCTTCTTCACCCTCGCGGGCGAAGCCAGCGAGCTGATCGTCAACGGCGTCAATCTGCTCCGTGACAAGCAGCATGGCGACATGACGCTGGTCGTCGACCATGCCGTGCCCGGCTGCACCAGCCGCGAGAATTTCCGCGCGGTGCTCGATGATCGCGCCCACTCGGTGTTCCAGGGCCGCATCATCGTCCGCCAGGACGCGCAGCAGACCGACGGCAAGATGATGACCCGTGCGCTGCTGCTATCAGACGAGGCCGAGGCTGACAGCAAACCCGAGCTGGAGATCTTTGCTGACGACGTATCCTGCGGCCACGGCGCCACCGCCGGCGCGCTCGATGACAGCCTGCTGTTCTATCTGCGCGCGCGTGGTCTGCCCGAGAAGCAGGCGCAGGCGCTGTTGATCCAGGCCTTCGTCGGCGAGGCCATCGAAGCCATCGAGGACGACGGCTTGCGCGAGCGCGTCATCGCCGCCGCCGAGCACTGGCTGGAGTCCCGCGCATGAGCACGCATCCGGCCGTCAGCAACGGATCCTACGACGTCGCCCGCATCCGCGAGGATTTCCCGGCGCTGGCGCTGCAGGTCTACGGCAAGAAGCTCGTCTATCTCGACAACGCCGCCTCGGCGCAGAAGCCGCGCGCGGTGCTCGACCGCATGACGCAGGCCTACACCAGCGAATACGCCAACGTGCATCGCGGCCTGCATTATCTCGCCAATGCCGCGACGGAGGCCTATGAAGGCGGCCGCGAGCGGGTGACGCGCTTCCTCAATGCAAGGCGCAGCGAGGAGATCATCTTCACCCGCAACGCGACCGAGGCGATCAACCTCGTCGCGTCGTCGTGGGGTGGTCCGAATATCGGCGAGGGCGACGAGATCGTGCTCTCGATCATGGAGCACCATTCCAATATCGTGCCGTGGCACTTCTTGCGCGAGCGGCAGGGCGCCGTGATCAAGTGGGCGCCGGTCGATGACGACGGCAACTTCCTGATCGACGAGTTCGAGAAGCTGCTGACGCCGCGGACCAAGATGGTCGCCATCACCCAGATGTCCAACATGCTGGGTACGCTGGTGCCGGTAAAGGAGGTCGTTCGGCTGGCGCATGCGCGCGGCATTCCGGTGCTGGTGGACGGCAGCCAGGCCGCCGTGCATCTCGCTATCGACGTCCAGGACATCGACTGCGATTTCTACGTCTTCACCGGCCACAAGCTGTACGGGCCGACGGGCATCGGCGTGCTCTACGGCAAATACGATCTGCTGGCCGCGATGCGTCCCTACAATGGCGGCGGCGAGATGATCCGCGAGGTCTCGCGCGATGTCGTCACCTATGGTGATCCGCCGCACCGCTTCGAAGCGGGCACGCCGATGATCGTCGAGGCGGTCGGACTCGGAGCCGCGATCGACTACGTCAATTCGGTCGGCAAGGAGCGCATTGCCGCGCATGAGCATGACCTCGTGACCTACGCGCAGGAGCGGCTCCGCGAGATCAACGCGCTGCGGCTGATCGGTACGGCCAAGGGCAAGGGCCCGGTGATCTCGTTCGAGATGAAGGGGGCGCACGCCCATGACGTGGCGACCGTCATCGACCGCCAGGGCATTGCGGTGCGCGCGGGCACGCATTGCGTGATGCCGCTTTTGGAGAGATTCAACGTGACGGCGACCTGCCGCGCCTCGTTTGGCATGTACAATACGAGGGAAGAGGTCGATCAGCTGGCACAGGCATTGATCAAGGCGCGGGATTTGTTTGCATGACCGACACGGCCGACGTCAAAACTCAGTCCGTCGAAACCCACTCGGCGCTGCCGCCGGAGGAGACCGAGCGTCTTTCCGGCGAAATCATCGCCGCGCTGAAGACGGTGTTCGATCCGGAGATTCCAGCCGACATTTACGAGCTCGGCCTGATCTACAAGGTCGACATCAAGGACGACCGCAGCGTCGATGTGGTGATGACGCTCACCACGCCGAATTGCCCGGCCGCGGGCGAGCTTCCGACCATGGTGGAGAACGCCATCGCCAGCGTTCCGGGCGTCGGCGTTGTCAGCGTCAACATCGTCTGGGAGCCGCAATGGACGCCGGACCGGATGAGCGACGAGGCCCGCCTCGTCCTCAACATGTGGTGAGGCACGAAGTTTGAATGATGGGCGGGATTGAACAACCGCCGGGATTGACCAGATGACCGAGATGACCAACACGCCAGTTGCCAGCAAGCCGAAGCCGCGGCCCCGTCCGCAGGTGATGCGGCTGACCGACGCCGCGGCCGCCCGCATCCGCGAGCTGACGCAGCGCGCCGAGTCCGAGATCATCGGCCTGCGAGTGGGTGTCAAGAATGGCGGCTGTGCCGGCCAGTCCTACACGGTCGAGTATGCCCATGACGTCCGGCCGACCGACGAGGTGGTGGAGGACAAGGGCGTCAAGATCCTGGTCGATCCCAAGGCCGTGCTGTTCCTGCTCGGCACCGAGATGGACTACCAGACCGACAAGATGCAGGCCCAGTTCGTCTTCAACAATCCGAACCAGATCAGCGCCTGCGGCTGCGGCGAGTCGGTGCAGTTGAAGTCGGCCGAGGTCTGATCGTCGCCGTCCGCCGGGGTAGCTCCCGGACATTGTTGCGTTCCCGACATTGACACCCGCCGTGGTCCCGGCCGACAAATTGGTCGAAGAGCGGGACCTGTGGTGCGGGAGTGCGTCGCGATGGATCGCGATTTCCTGATCGATCTGTTCGCCGGCTTTGGTCCGGTCACCATCCGGCGGATGTTCTCCGGCTTCGGCATCTCTGCTGACGGCATCAACTTCGCGCTGGCGCTCCGCAGTGGGCTGTATCTCCGGGCCGACGAGGCGAGCTTCGCGAAGTTCGAGGACGCCGGCTCCAAGCCGTTCTCCTACGAGACGCGGGCACGGACGATGACCGTCCGGTCGTACTGGCAGGTACCGGCGCATCTGTTCGATGACACCGACGAGTTTGCGATCTGGGCGAGAGACGCGTTTGCGGCAGCCCAGAGGGCAGCTCTGAGCAAGCGGTCCAGGACGAAACGGGCAGCCGCGCGAGGCCCGGGGGCTTCGAGCCAGAAGACGAAGGCTGGCGTCCCCGGGGCGGCGAAGACAAAGGCCAAGTCGGGCAATTCAACCAAGTCAACGTCAGCCAAGTCAGCCAAGTCAGCC
The DNA here is from genome assembly GCF_000239795.1 of Bradyrhizobium sp. STM 3809. Classification (GTDB taxonomy): domain Bacteria; phylum Pseudomonadota; class Alphaproteobacteria; order Rhizobiales; family Xanthobacteraceae; genus Bradyrhizobium. The sequence continues at coordinate 6,189 of NZ_CAFJ01000144.1, forward strand.
AGATCATCGAAGAGCGCGAAGACGGCCGCCAAGGCGTCCCCAACCGGTCGTACTGTCCGGGCTCCGCCCGCAGCTTCGCGACGAAAGACTGCGCGTACGCCCGCAAACCGGGCGCGCTGACGCGGGTCTCCGCGGCGACCGAAGGTCTTGCTCGTCAGGCGACCTGGACCCGCGTCGCGGTGGCGTATTCGGGATCGTTTTCGCTGATCACGCGGTTGCGGCCGTTATGCTTGGCGGCATACAGGCAGGCGTCGGCGCGCTCGATCAGCGCATCGGTGTCGTCGCCGGGGCGGAGCATGGAGACGCCGACCGAGATGGTCACACGGCCCAGGATCTCGCCGGTCGACTTCTTCTTCAGCTCCTTCGCGGTGACCGCGCGCCGGATCTGGTCGGCCACCGTCAGCGCCTGCCGCAGCGATGTGTTCGGCAGCACCACGGCGAACTCCTCGCCGCCGTAACGCGCGGCGATGTCCTGCCCCTTGACCGCGTGCTTCAGCGTCAGGCCGACCAGGCGGAGCACCTGGTCGCCGGTGAGATGGCCGTAGGAGTCGTTGAACGTTTTGAAGTGGTCGATGTCGAACATCAGCAGCGACAGCGGCTGGTTGGTGGCAAGCCCGGTCAGCACCGCCGTCTCGATCATGCGGTCGAAATACTTGCGGTTGCCGAGTCCGGTCAGCGGATCGGTGAGGCTCTCGGCGCGGATCGCTTCCAGGCTGTGCTGCAATCCGCTGATTTCATCCTTGGACAGCGCCAGCCGCTCCTCGAGGAGGCGATTGGTCTCCCGCATCTCCTTCGTCGAATGCGCCAGCGCCTCGATGATGTCGACGAGCTGTTCGCGGCTGGTCGCAGAGGCCAGCATGCGATCGGCGCCCGCCAGGCTCGCATCGTAGCTCGCGGTGCGGCCGAGCGCATCGGTGAGCATTTCCATGAGGTCGTCGATCTCGCCGACCACGCGTGCGCCGACCTTGTCGATGCGGTCCGACGTCTTGAGATGCGCGAGATAGGATTCGTAGAGCTGGTCGAGTTCGGACTGCGAAAGCCTGCCGTTGCGCGCCAGCGTTCCGTTGATGATCTCGTTCAGCTGCGCATTGTAGCCGGTCGCGTAGACGTACCAGATCTCGTAGTTGCGCGGATTGGCCGAGTGACGGAGCGTTTTGATCTGGCTGAGCGCGACTTCGGCGAAGGCCATCGTGCGTTCGTGTTCGTCAAGCGCATTGACCACAACAGGTTCTCCCCAATCGCCCGCGTTGCCGTCACAGCAATGAATAAACAATGACGGCCAAGCTAAAGGACGTTTGTGAACCGGGGGTAAATACGGCCGTAAAGTCACGGGCAAGCGTCAAGCATCGCTTACACGCACGTAGTCATACTATATGTTCAGAAAGCTACATAGGAGCCCGCCTACGCAAGGAGGCAGTGGGCATGGGCTGCGCTGAGAACGGGCCAAACGAGTGGCGCGACTCCCGTGATGATCTGCGCGAGACCGAACTTAACCTACGTCTAGTCGAGCAGACGGCTGCCACCAAGCGGAGGCTCCGGGCGACTCATCCGAGTAGCCCGAAGCCGGAGTTTTCAAGGTAGCGGCGCGCGGACGGGGCGCAGCAGAAAAGCGGGAAGATGCGAATGATCGGCCGGCTCGTTGTCGTGATCACGACGCGGCCGGCGGGATTCGTTGCGCGGCTGCTCATGACGAGCAGTCGGAGCGGGCCGAGGCGCGGCGCCCTGTGCTGCACGCGGAGAGGCGGCGGCCGGACGCGGCTCGCGCGGCTCACGTTCCCGCGGCTCGCGTTCTCTCGACTCGCGCTCACGCGGGGCCTTGCCGCGGCTGCGCCGCGAGCTGTCGCGCGGACGACGCTCGCGCGCCTCGTCATCACGCGAGGACTCCTGCACCTCGTAGTCGCCCTCGATGGTCGGAATGCTTTGCCCGATCAGCTTCTCGATTGCCGCAACGGATTTCTGATCCGGCGGAGAGACGATGGAGATCGCGGTGCCGGTGCGGCCGGCGCGGCCGGTGCGGCCGATGCGATGGACGTAGTCGTCGGAATGATGCGGGACGTCGAAATTGAAGACGTGGCTCACTTCGGGAATGTCGAGACCGCGCGCCGCGACGTCGGAGGCAACGAGCAATGGCAGCTCGCCCTTGCGGAACTGGTCGAGCGCGGCCATGCGCGCCGACTGGTCCATGTCGCCGTGCAGGGCGCCGACGCTGAAGCCGTGCTTCTGCAGCGATTTGTGAACGATGGCGACATCGCGCTTGCGATTGCAGAAGATGATCGCATTCTTGAGGTCCTTGGCCTCGCGCAGCAGACGCCGCAACACCTCGCGCTTCTGATGGGCCTCGCGGCCGGACGGGACCTGCAACTGAGTGACGGTGACCGCGGTCGTGGCCGGCTTGGACACCTCGACCTTCTGCGGATTGTGCAGGAAGGCATCGGTGATGCGCCGGATTTCCGGCGGCATGGTCGCGGTGAAGAACAGGGTCTGGCGGGTGAACGGGACGAGCTTGCAGATGCGCTCGATGTCCGGAATGAAGCCCATGTCCAGCATGCGGTCGGCTTCGTCGATGACCAGGAGCTCGACGCCGGTGAGCAGCAGACCGCCCCGTTCCGTATGGTCGAGCAGGCGGCCCGGGGTGGCGATCAGGACGTCGACGCCGCGCGTCAATTTGGCGTCCTGGTCGCCGAAGGAGACGCCGCCGATCAGGAGCGCGACATTGAGCTTCTGTCCGACGCCGTAACGGTCGAAGTTCTCTTTGACCTGGGCCGCGAGCTCGCGGGTCGGCTCCAGGATCAGGGTGCGCGGCATGCGGGCGCGGGCGCGGCCCTTCTCAAGGATGGTCAGCATCGGCAGGACGAAAGCGGCGGTCTTGCCTGTGCCGGTCTGGGCGATGCCGAGCACGTCGCGGCGTGCCAGCACGTGAGGAATCGCCTGTTCCTGAATGGGAGTGGGTGTGGTGTATCCGGTGGCCGCCACTGCAGCCAGCACCTTGTCGGACAAGCCGAGATTGGAAAAGGACATCGAGCCTCTGTGTCACGCGCCAACAGGCGACGGGGCGTCTGTTCGACGCCGCCGTTAGGAATCGAGGGGGTAAAATGTTGTGGCCGCGTACAACCCCGAAACGGCATGCTTTTGAAGCTGGGGGTTTTCTGACTGACGCAGACCCGCGGCCAGTGCTTGTGGAATCGAGTAGCGTTACCAAGCCGCGATGAGCAGAAAATAGGGTGAAATTGCCCAAAGTCAATGGAGCCGAGGCATGGAGCTCCGAAAAAGCTTAATGTTTTTGCCGAAAATGCAGGCACTTAGACCCGTCTTTGGCCCAAATCGAAAGGACATCGGATGTTTTCCAAGGCGCGGCTCGACACTCTGAGCGACAGCATCTTCGGGGTCGCGATGACGCTGCTGGCGCTGGACGTCCGGCTGCCCGACGATTTCCATCCCCGTGACGGCCAGGAGCTGATCGGCGGTATCGTCAATCTCTGGCCGAAATTCTTTCCCTACGTGCTCAGCTTCGGCGTGCTGGGACTGCGCTGGCTCGCGAATGTCCGGGTGCGCAGCCGCGCAGACGAGGTGCCGCGGGAGTATGTGCGATGGTGGTTGCTGTATCTGATGTTGATCACCTGCGTCCCGTTCACCACCACCGTCGTCGGACGCTTCGCGCATTTCGCGCCGGCCATCTGGCTGTATGCGGGGCATACGCTGCTCATCGCGCTGATCAGCTGGCGGATGATCGCGATCACCCCACACCTCGAGCCCGGCGATCATCTGCGCGACCGGCAGGTGTCGACGCTGATGCTGATCGCCGCGTCCGTCTTGACGATCCTGGTGAGCTTCATCCAGCCGGCACAGTCGCTGTGGGCCTTCGCGCTCACCTCGCTTGCGCCCTTCATTCGCAGCTGGGAGAAGCGGCGGGTGACGGCCGATTGAACCCGGTCTCGGCCGATTTCGACTACGCCAAGAAGGCGGCGCCGGCCGGACCGCGAGGGCAGGCGGGCGGCCCAGGACAGGAACGACGCATGCGCAGACCGATATTGACGCTGGTGCTGGCGGGGCTCGCGATCGCGGCGGCCGCGTTGACGCCGGCTTACGCGGAAAAGCGCGTCGCGCTCGTGGTCGGCAACAACGACTATCGCTTCGTTCCGAAGCTGCAGAAGGCCGTCAACGACGCGCGCACCATGGGTGATACGCTGAAGCAACTCGGCTTCAGCGTCATGGTCGCCGAGAATCTCAATCGCCAGCAGTTCAGCCAGGCGCTGCTGGCGTTCGACAATGCGGTCGAGCCGGGCGACACCGCGTTCTTCTTCTATGCGGGCCACGGCTTCGAGATCGCCGGCCAGAACTTCCTGTTGCCGACCGACGTGCCGGCCGCGACCGAGGGGCAGGAGGAACTGGTGCGCGACGCCTCGGTCCTCGCCGACCGCATCATCGAGCGGCTGCAGAACAAGAAGGCGCGCACCTCGATTCTGGTTTTCGATGCCTGCCGCAACAATCCGTTCGAGCGCGTCGGGACGCGCGCGGTCGCGGGCGGCGGCGGGCTGGCGCCGATGACGCAGCTGCCCGAGGGCGTGTTCTCGGTGTTCTCCGCCGGCCCGCGGCAGACCGCCCTCGACCGGCTCTCGAACGACGATGCCAATCCGAACTCGGTCTTCACGCGCACCTTCGCCAAGGAGCTGACCCAGCCCGGCGTCAACCTGGTGCAGGTGGCGCAGCGGACGCGGCGCGTCGTGAGCGAACTCGCCGAGACCGTGCGGCACAAGCAGATCCCGGTCTATTTCGACCAGATGGTGGACGACGTCTTCCTGAACGGCGTGGCGAAGGGACCGGCCGCGGCCGACAAGCCCGCCGAGCCGCAGCAGAAGCTTGCAGCGCTGCCGCCGGTGTCGGCGCCGCCGCGGATACCTCCGGCCAATGAGTCGTTGAACGCGCCGATCGCGATGTTCTCGCGCCACAATGGCGGCTGGACGATCACGTTCTCGATCGCCGATCCGACGCTCGGCATTTCCTGGCGCATGGGCGACGCGGGAGAGTTCCGCGAGACCGGCTTCATGGACGTGCTGGATCCGCGCACGCGCAAGCGCATGCCCAATCCCTCGATCCAGCTGCCGGCGGATGCGCCGGCCGGCACCATCCAGGTGCGTTACGTCGATGCGACCGGCGAGATGCAGGGGCCGTTTCCGATCCGCTTCGAGCCGGAGGCGGCGCTGGTGCGCGACCAGCGCAAGATTCTCGACATGACCTCGACCAGCTGGCTGTCGTTCCGCGAGTTCAACGGTCTGCTGGTCTACTACACGCACCTGATGTCGTATCGCTGCGCCATCCGGGAGGTGCGGATCGGCATCGATACGGCCGTGCCCGACAAGGTGCTGAACATGCCGGGCTGCGACATGAAGGATCCGATCGCGATCCCGTCGAATGCGACGCCCTACCTCAAGCTGCCGCCGTCGACGCAGTTCGTCTCGGTCGAGCTGACCTATCGCGATGGCAGCGTGTCGGAAATCAAGAGCTTCCGGCGCTGACGCGCTCGTTCACGCCATGATCGAATAGCCGCCGTCGACCGGTATCGCCGTGCCCGTGACGAAGTCCGAGGCGGGCGAACTCAGGAACGTGGCGATGCCCGAGAAGTCGTCGATGTTGCCCCAGCGCGCAGCCGGCGTTCTGCCCAGCACGCGGTCGTGCAGTCCGTCGATCTGCTGGCGGGCCGCGCGCGTCAGATCGGTATCGATCCAGCCCGGCAGGATCGCGTTGACCTGAATGTTGTCGGGCGCCCAGGCGCAGGCACAGGCGCGGGTGTACTGCACGATGCCGCCTTTGCTGGCGGCATAGGCCGGCGCGAAGCTGGCGCCGAAGATCGACAGCATCGAGCCGATGTTGATGATCTTGCCGCCGCCATTGGCCTTGAGCGCGGGGTAGGCGGCCTTCGAGCACAGGAAGGCGCTGGTGAGATTGGTGTCGATCACCTCGCGCCATTCCTCGAGTTCGAGCACATGCGGCGGCTTGCGGATGCTCATGCCGGCGTTGTTGATCAGGATGTCGATCCGGCCGAGCTCGGCCGTGACGCGCGCGACCATCGCGGCGACGTCGTCCTTGTTGCTGACGTCGGCCGTCACCGCGATGGCGCGGACGCCGCGAGCGGCGAGATCGGCGACCGCGGCCTGCGACTTGGCTTCGTTACGGCCGACGATCGCGACATCTGCGCCCGAATCGGCAAGGCCCCTGGCCATGCCGAGGCCGATGCCGCCATTGCCTCCGGTCACGATCGCAACCTTTCCTCCCAGGTCGAAACGGCCTGTCATGCAACGTCTCCAATCGATACGGAAAAGGTCAGCAGGTGCCCTGCCAGATCATCACCAGGCCGAGCGCGCC
>NZ_CAFJ01000143.1 GCF_000239795.1 Bradyrhizobium sp. STM 3809
GGCCGCAACATAATCTTCGCCGCAACATATTCGGTCCATTTGCCAGCCGCCCCCTTCGATGAGGCCTGCAGACGCACGAACAGCGAGCGACCGGGCGTGTTGTTGATATCTCCCACCAGCCAGTAGCGTCCCTCGCGCTTTCCGTTGGAGAGATAGTGACGGCACACCGCCTCGGCCTCACGTCCAAGGCGGCCCGCCAGCTCGGATGCATCGCCCATCACGACTGCTCCCGCCCACGAACACAAACAATCGGAAACCGCTGCAGCACTTTGGCGAGGATGGCAGCGCCGCCCTCGCCCGTCGGCACGAACATCCTGAGCTTCCAGGAGATGATCTCAGCGAACAGTCCGTAGGCTCGGAGACAGTCCCTGAGTCCATCAGAGAAGCCTGCGAGCTCGATCCGAGTGGCGCCCATGACGCGGACGCGCCGGAGCTGCAGGCCCTCTGCGAGTTCGAGCACGCACCCGTCACGCAGCAGCGCCGAGAACGCGTCATCCGGCGCGAGCGAAGTCCCCTCCACTGACGTCGTCACCACCCAGCTAAGGGGGACCTTGCGGCCGATGATGCGCTCACCAGCGTCGGTCTGGAGCCGATAGACTCGGGTAGATTCCGAGGGTAGTCGCTTCCAAATCGGCAGCAGCAGCCCGGTGACGAGATAGATCGTGCTGGTCGTGAACTCCGGAATGGACGCGAGCTGCGCGCTCCAGCCCGCCTTGAACTGCTCACGGTCCGTCTCGACCCAATCCTGCTCGGTGAGCTTGGCGACGGACATGGTCTGGCGCCTCATCGGTCCGATCAGATGGACGCGCTGCTCGATCTCGCCATCGTCGAGCAACCAGCTCGGGGCCGGCACCTGGATCGCGGTCCGTCCGGACCGACCATGACGCACCGGAACAGCACGACGCTGCAGCAGCCGCTCCAGGGCCTCGTTCAGCGGCATCGGCCGGTTGCGGTCGCGCTGTGTGATGGTGACGAGATGGATCTCCGCTCCGCTGGCCGGATGCGTATAGATCGTGCGCCGATGCTTGACGACGAAGCTTTCGGCACGCAACGTCTCCAAACCAACGTCGAGAGTGCCGGACGCGATCGCGCCCTCGATCCGCGCCGCAAGCAGCTGCTCGAAGACCGCGAACAGGATGTTCTGCAGCTCGATCGTCAGCGCCAGCAGCCGGTTCAAGAAGGTCGTGATCGGCGGCAACTCGTCACGCAGGCCGTTTTCGTCCGTCAGCTTCAAGCCCGTCGCCTGCTCGAAACGCTGCAGTGAGCAGCTGCCGACCTGGCCGCGCGCCAGAAGCCCATAGAGCTGCCGTAGGGCATCTCGCGCGTGCGGGCTCTCCAGATTATCCTCCGGGCGAAACAGCCCCTGCCCGCCTGTCTGACGCTGACCGCGGGTGATCGCCCCCAGCGTGTCGAGCCGGCGCGCGATCGTCGACAGAAACCGCTTCTCCGCCTTCACGTCGGTCGCGATCGGCCGAAACAGCGGCGGCTGGGCTTGGTTGGTGCGGTTGGTCCGCCCCAGCCCCTGGATCGCGGCATCCGCCTTCCAGCCTGGCTCCAGCAGATAGTGCACCCGCAGCCGCTTGTTCTTGGCCGAGAGCTCCGCATGATAGCTGCGCCCAGTGCCGCCGGCATCGGAGAAAATCAGTATCCGCTTCTGGTCGTCCATGAAGGCAGCGGCCTCTGCGAGATTGGCCGACGCCGGCCGCGTCTCGACAGCCAGCCGATCACGGATCCGAACGATACGTCTGGAGCGTCCGGTGATCTCGGCGACCACATCCGTGCCGAAGCGCTGGACGATCTGGTCGAGCGCACCAGGCACAGGCGCCAGCGAGGCCAGATGCTCGATCATCTCGCCGCGACGTGCCACCGCCTCGCGGCTCTCGACCGGCTGGCCATCGCGGTACACCGGGCGCGAGCACAGCTGGCCCTCGCCGTCGGTGAACGGCTCATAGAGCTGCACCGGGAAGGAATGGGCGAGATAGTCGAGGACGTATTCGCGGGGCGTGATGTCGACCTGGACGTCGCCCCATTCCTCGGTCGGGATCTCGGCGAGCCGGCGCTCCATCAAGGCCTCGCCCGTCGAGACGATCTGGATGACGGCGGCATGGCCGGCTTCGAGATCGCGCTTGATCGCATTGATCAGCGTCGGCGTCTTCATCGAGGTCAACAGATGCCCGAAGAAGCGCTGCTTGGCGGATTCGAAGGCCGAGCGCGCCGCCGACTTGGCCTGAGCATTCAGCGTCCCGGTTGCGCCGATGATGTTGGCCGCGCGCATCGCAGCCTCGAGATTGTTGTGAATGACCGCAAACGCCTCGGCATAGGCATCGTAGATCCGGACCTGCTCGTCCGTGAGCCGGTGCTCGAGGAGCTCATATTCGACGCCCTCGAAGGACAGCGACCGCGCGGTATAAAGGCCGAGCGCCTTCAGGTCGCGCGCCATCACCTCCATGGCGGCCACCCCGCCCTCCTCGATGGCCGCCACAAAATCCGCCCGCGTCGGGAACGGGAAGTCTGCGCCACCCCACAATCCGAGCCGCTGGGCATAAGCGAGATTGTGGACGGTCGTCGCCCCCGTCGCCGAGACATAGACGACCCTCGCACTCGGCAGCGCGTGTTGCAGCCGCAATCCCGCGCGGCCCTGCTGCGAAGCCGCCTGCTCGCCGCGATCGCCCTTGTTGCCCGCGGCATTCTGCATCGCATGGCTCTCGTCGAAGATGATCACACCATCGAAATCACGTCCCACCCAGTCGACGATCTGGCGGATGCGCGAAAGCTTCTCGCCCTTCTCATCGGTCCGTAGCGTGGCGTAGGTCGTAAAAAGGATGGCTTCGCCCAGCCGGATCGGAGTGCCCTGTCGAAAGCGCGACAGCGGCGTCACCAGGAGCCGCTCCATGCCGAGCGCCGCCCAGTCGCGCTGGGCATCCTCGATCAGCTTGTCGGACTTGCTGACCCAGATCGCCCGGCGCCGGCCCTTCAGCCAATTGTCGAGCAGGATGCCGGCGACCTGGCGTCCCTTGCCCGCGCCGGTCCCATCGCCGAGGAACCAGCCACGCCGGAAGCGAACCGCCCCCTCGGTATCGTCGCCGGCTGCGCGGACCTGATCGAAGGCCTCATCGATGATCCAGGAGCCCGCGAGGAATCCACCATGCGCCTCGCCGGCATAGATGAGGCTCTCGAGCTGAGCATCGGAAAGAATGCCGTTTGAGACGAGCTGAGGCAGCACATGCGGCCGATACGTGGGCTTGGGCGGTAAGACCGAGGCCATCGCCGCCGATTGCATCAGCTTTGTCGGATGAGGCTTTGCGCCTGGGATCCTGATCGACTGCAACTGATACGGCTCATAGAGCGCCTCCGTCAGGCGAGGCCCGTCCTCGGGCAGATCATCCACGAGGTCATAGGCGAGCTCGCAGCCGGCGGGCTCGCGGGTCGGCGCCGGTGAACTTTCGCAGGCAGCAGGCGGGACGCGTCCTGCTCTGGCACGGAGACCAACAGGCTCGCTCGCCTGCGCGACAAGGCGCCCCGCCATCGGCAGCCGTGGCGGCACCAGCGCCGTGATCCAGTCGAGCAAGGTCCTGACATCCGGTGCCATTCCCGCCGACTGCGGAAGCGCGCGAGGATCCGGCGCGGGCTGCTTGTCGATCACGATCAAGCGCGTGGCAGTCGTGGTGCCTTGTCGCGCGTAGACCGAGCCGTCGATCGCGGCGGAGAACACGACGCGACCTCGCTGCTGCAGGCTCACGAAGGCTTCCGTCCAGGTCGGGTTGTCCGGCGCAAAGCCAGCGGCAGTGATAGCAACCAACCGCCCACCCTTTCCGAGCCGCGCCAGTGCCGAAGAAACATGGCGCAACGTTGTATCGGCCTGAGGACGATCCACATTTACCGTTGCCGAGAACGGCGGGTTCATCAGGACCACGCTTGGGACGCAGACTGCATCGAGATAGTCATCGATCTGCGCGGCGTCGAAGCGCGTCACGGTCAGCCCTGCGAACACCAGATCGAGCAACGCTGCGCGGCTTGCAGCAAGCTCGTTGAGCAGAAGCGAGCCGCCGGCGAGCTCCGCGAAGATGGCCAGGCTTCCCGTCCCCGCAGAGGGCTCGAGCACGCGATCGGCCGAGGTCACTTGCGCCGCTGTGGCTGCGGCAAGCGCCAACGGCAGAGGCGTCGAGAACTGCTGAAGGGTCTGGCTCTCCGTCGAGCGCCTGGTTTGGCTCGGCAGAAGCGCTGCGATCTTGCCAACCATGGGCAGCAAGGCCGAGGGCACGCCCTTGCTGGCCTTGATCATCGCGGGACCGTACTTCGCCAAAAACAGAACGGCGGCGATCTCGCAAGCCTCGTACGCCGTCTTCCACTCCCAGCTGCCCTCGGCATCAGAGGCGCCAAAGGCCGTCTGCATGGCGTGGCGCAGGCACCTCGCGTCGATGCGCTCGCCGCGGCTAAGGCTTGGAAGCAGCGGCTCGGCCGCACGATGGATGGCTTTGGCGCGGGCAAGGAGTGCGAAGGGAGCCGTCGGGCAGCTCGTCTCGGTGACCATGGCGAAGAACCTCAAGGGAGAGCGAGGATGCGGAACGGCCGCCGAACGCTCTCTCTTGTCGGGCGACCTCACCCGCGCTGCCCCGCCTCTCTCACTCTCGCTGCGCCTCAGCTCGCTGATGACCTGCATGACAAAGCCCGGCCGAACTGGCCGGGCTTCCATGATCTCTGTCCCGTCACTCAGGCCCTCCCGGACCGCGGGTCACTCCGCAGCGATGATCTCCTCGACTTCATCAGCGCCTTCCGTCGCCTCCTCGTCCTCGCTGAGGAACGCCGGGAGGCTGTCACCACCTTCGCCTTCAGCTGCCGGTGCGACCTCGGTCTCTGCTCCTCGCAGCGGCTCCGGCAGCCAGCCGCTGCCATCGAGCAGCCGTTCGGCTTCACGTGCCATGTCCGGCTTCTTGAGGTGCTCGATGAGTTGGGCTGAGCCCTCCCCCTTGGCCTCGCGGACGGTTTGCAGGATGCGATGCTTGGTGACGCGACCAAGATAATTGTCCACGGTGGGCTTCCAGCCGGCCCTGATCATGTCGAGCCCGACGGCGCGCGACAGCCTGTCCGCCTGGTCGAGGCGACCACGGATGCCTTGCGCGGACATGCGCCCGTGATGCACCCGGTTGGCCGGCTCGGAAATCGCGTTCATCGCCTGCGCCGCGCAATGCGCGAAGAGCTCGGCCTGCGCCGCCCCATCCATCGCCGTCAGTGCCGCCCAGAGATCCTTGTCGCTCGCCGGCAGCTTTGCCTTCCAGGCCGCGTGACGGGCGGCAATCGCCTTTGCCGGGATGCTGTCCTGCAGGCCCGGCGGCTGCACCGGAAAGCTCGGACTGCGCAGCGATATCTCCAGGCAGTTGAGCTCGGAGCCGAACGGATAGAACGTCGCCAGCACAAAGCTATGCAGCACCGCCTGGAAAGCGACCTGCGGCTGCTGCCCCAACGCATCGCGCAAAGCGAGCGTGCGATAGGCCGAAAGCTCGCTGATCAGCCGGTCCGGCAGAGGCCGTTCGACGTCATCCCCTTCCTCATCGGGCACATCGCTCTGGCCGCCGCCGACCACGATCGTCGGCGCCGTTGCCTTGCCCTCCGCGTCCGGAATGCCGGTCCGGCCATCGCCCTCCGTCCCAGCGTCGGCATCCGGCTGGTCACTCGTCGCGGCTGGCTCATCCTCCGAACGGACGAAGCCGCGAGCGACCCGAAGCCGGCCCTCCGAGTCGACGCTGACGAACGCGCCGGCGCGCGCCATCTCCGCCGCATCGAACACCATGGGCCGCTCCTCGAAGGATTGCAGCGCGGCTTCGATTTCACCGAGGCGCCGATCGACGTCCTCGGGCAGCTCATCGGCCTGGCCATGCTCCGCTTCGAGCATGGCCTGTTCGGCGCTGAGCGCTTCGATTGCGTTCTGCTCTTCGGCCGTGAGCTCGGCCGGCTCGCCCTGAAGCTCGCGCAAGCCATGGGTATGGCCAAACGGGAAGTCGACCGCGGCAGCGATCCACTTCCAGCCCTCGGCGCCGATCCGCTCGGCCTCGGTCTGCAGCTTCTCCGCCACGAGCCGATCGAGCAGCGCGACATCCTGCAGCCAGCCGCCGTCATCGGCCTCGAAGAGATCGCGCAGCACCACCCCGCCGGCAGCCTCATAGGAGGCAAGCCCCACGAACTGGACCCTGCGATCAAAGGCACGAACCGTCTGCTCCGTCAGTTGACGCCGGATCTGGAACGGTGCGTCACAGCCGGAGCGGCTGACCTTGTCCCAGACCTCCTGCTGGCGCGCATGATCGGTCGTGACTGTGAAGGCCATCAGCTGCTCGAGCGTCATGCCGTCGGCGGCGTAGACATCGAGCAGCACTGGCGAGACAGCAGCCAGCCGCAAGCGCTGCTTGACGACCGCAACCGCCACGAAATGCCGCGCGGCGATCTCCTCCTCGCTCATGCCGCTGTCACGCAACGCCTGAAACGCGCGGAACTGGTCGAGGGGGTGCAGGCCGATGCGCTGGTCGTTTTCGGCAAACGAGTCATCCAGGGCCGAACCGGAATCGCGCACCACGCAAGGCACGGCTTGCGTTTTCGCCATCCGCTTCTGCTTCACGAGGAGTTCGAGCGCCCGGTAGCGCCTGCCGCCCGCCGGCACCTCGAACATCCCGGTCTCCTTGCCATCATCACTGAGCACGGCGCGGACGTTCAAGCTCTGCAGCAGCGTCCGCTCGGCAATGCTCTCCGCCAGCTGTTCGATCGAAACGCCGCCCTTGATCCGGCGGACGTTGGATTGGCTCAGGACGAGCTTGTTGAAAGGAATGTCGCGCGACGGCGACAGCGTGATCTTCTGGGTAGCCTTGGTCATCGCTCGGTTCTCCACGACGGGCGGCCCAAAAACCTCTCTCTCAGGCCTTCACCCCGTCGCAGAGCACCTCTCGCCCTCTTGCTCTCCCCCACGCGCCCCCGGAGCGCCGCACTCAGACAGCGGCGCAATCCGCTCCCCTTGTCTCGACCTGCGCAGCCGCCTCCGGTGCAAAGCCGAGGAGATAGTCGGCCACACGGCTCGCCTGGCTCGCCGCGCGGACGATCGCGCGATTGTCCTCGCGCAGAACATCGAGCCAGGCGCCGATGTAATCAGCATGGCGCACGGTCGGCACGATCCCAAGAGAAGCACAGCTGAAGGCCGACGCTATTTCCGCGATCAACTCCTCGAAGGCGTATTTGCGGCTGCCGAACCGGCCTGAGAGATCGCGGTTCAGCCGCGATGAATGCCCGCTGGCATGGGCGAGCTCATGCAAGGCCGTGCGATGCCAGTTGATCGGCTCGAAGAAGGCAGCAGGCGGCGGTACCTGCACGAAATCTTCCACGGGAGCATAGAAGGCCCGGTGACCACCGATCCGGAAGTCAACGCCGCTGTTCGCGATCAGCGTCTCCACCACAGGCTCTACCGCTACCGGCAGCGGCGGTGGCGACGCTGTCGCGATATCCTCAGGCAAACCGCCGCATTGATCGATGTTGAAGACGGTGAACCGCTTCAGAAACGGAATCGCCTGCGCCTCCTCGCCCACCTCGCGAGCACGCTGCCGCTCATCGGAGGGGACAAAGCGATCGGCATAGACGACGCTGACACCGCGCTCGCCCTTGCGCACATGGCCGCCTACAGACAGCGCCTGCCGGAACGTCAGCCAACTCTGGCCAGTAAATCCGTGCTCGATCACTGAACCCCAAAGAATCAGGACGTTAATCCCGGTGTATGCCCGACCCGTCGTCGCATTCCTGGGTAAGGCAAGCTGAGCTTTCGCGGCTTGCGTGCCCCAAGGCTGAACCCACGGCACACGCCCGGCCTCCAGCTCGCCGATGATCTTGCTCGTGATCTCCTCATAAAGGCTCGCCCGGCCCTCGCCAGCGCGCCCGCCAACTCTCCGTCCCTGCATCGCGGTTCTCCGCGACGGGCGCGGCGAACCTCTCTCGCCACTTCCAACCCGTCACGGCCACCGCGGCCTGCACTCTTACTCTTGAATACCACGCTAGTGCTGACGCCAACCTGAAATTATTTATCTGCGTGCTTCAGCTAATCCCAGTGACAAGCCGTTCAGACACGCCAATGCACCGGTTTTTTGCTACCGCAATCTACTAAGCCCGAGCCGAGGGATCCGCTCAGCGGCGATGCCGCTGGGCCGAAGCCTCCATTGCGAGGCAACATCTGTTTCGCTCCAATGACTTATGTGGCATTCGCGTTCTGGACAGGATTATCGATAGGGTTCTGCTCAGAACGAAAATCGCCTAAGATTGACGCACCCCATGATCGCCGCCCGGCGCGCATTGCCTTCAAAACATTAGAGTCTTTCACACATGGCAGGTACGCAATCAAAATCGGACCTAGCGTCTGGCGGTGGAAACGCCACGGCCAGCGGGGTCGCTTTTCAAGCCCAAGTGGCTGCGTATTTCGGATCCACCCTGCTCGCGGAGCAAAGCCTGGATCGCCCAGCTGGGCTTGGTCACGCTGTCCCCGTTTCCATACGCTGCGAGACCGAAGCGCCAGTCGATGATCTGTTGATCGAGACGAACAATGGCGGATTGATTTTCATCCAAGCCAAGTCTTCGGTGAACCTTACGAAGAATCCGTCCAGCCCATTGGGGAAATCGGCCGACCAATTTGTGCGTCAATGGCTGTTGTGCGCTGTCGGAACAGGGCAGAGGACGTGGGATCGTCCCTTATCCTTGAGCAAGGATCGGTTCGTCTTAGCCGTCGGGCCTACCAGCGCCAATTCGGTCAAGAACGATCTCGCCGATGCACTGCGCTCGCTCCGGTTCGGATCGGATAGCACGCGCCCGAAAGATCAGGAGAGCGCTCTCCAAACGTTCTTGACCGTGCTCGCGGACGCTTGGAAGACAGCGACCGGCGCAGAATCCGATCCTGTCGAGGTGCGGAAGCTCGCGAGCTTCGTAGACGTGGTCGTCTTCGATCTTGCTGGCCCCGATCACCTTGCCATAGCCTCTATGATGCGACGCATCCTCCAAAATGAGGATGATGCGGACGCGTCCGTTGCTGTCTTGAGCGACCTGTTTTTGCGTTTGATGTCACGCCGTTCTGGCGTTGACTCAAGCGGCCTGCGCAATCTGCTCGCACGAGCCTGCCGGCTCAAAGAGCCACCGAGCTATCGGGAGGATATCGAAAAGCTCCGACAGTATAGCGACCAAACGCGGGCCCATCTGCAGCATCTGGAAGAAACCAAAATCAACGGTTTCACCATCAAGATTGGGCGCCAATGCACCGATGCCGTCATCGCCGCTGGACAAAAGGAATCCATTCTGATCGTCGGCGATCCCGGTGCTGGAAAAAGCGCCGTTATCAGCAGCGCGGCTCAGAAGCTGCGAAGCCAAGGCGCCGAAGTCATTGAACTCGCAGTCGATCGCTTGCCCATCGAGAGCGCCGACGAACTTCAGCGACAGCTCGGGCTTGAGCATAGGGTTCTCGACGTCCTCGATAGCTGGCCAGGCAATGAGCCCGCGTTTCTTTTCATCGATGCCTTGGATGCTTCGCGCGGCGGGCAAGGCCAGCGTGTGTTCCGCTGGCTCATGTCGGAGGTCCTCAGACTCCAACGGCCCCGGTGGCGCATCATTGCTTCGATACGCAGTTTCGATCTGCGCATGGGGCAAGAACTGGCGGACCTGTTTTCCGGCGAGCCGCCCCATGACGAATACGCGCATCGCGATTTCAAGAACGTAAAGCATGTTCTCATTCCGGTCTGGACGGACGAAGAGCTCGACCAGCTCCTCGCGCAAGCCGAACCGCTGGCCAAAGCGATCGCCGTTGGCGGCGCCAAGCTACGCCAGCTGGCCCGCGCCCCCTTCAACACGCGGTTGCTGGCCGATCTTTTGAGTAAGGGAGCCGACCCCGAAGCGTTTAGCCAGGTGAGCACGCAATCTCAGCTGCTAGATCTTTACTGGCTATATCGGGTCACGCCGCATGGTGACGGCGTGCTTGTTTGCCTGCAGGACACCATCACAGCGATGGTCGCTAAACGCTCTCTTCAAACCCCGCGGCTCGCAATCGCCAAGAATAATGGGACCGCGCTCCAAGTCATGCTCGCGGAAGATGTCCTGATGCTCGTTGCGGGTGGGCGCTACATCGGCTTTCGGCATCACATCCTTTTCGATTTCGCAGCCAGCAAAGTTTTTCTCGACCTTTACGATGAAGCGTCCCTTGCCGAGACTGTGAACAGCGCACGCGCGCCGGGGCTGTTATTGGGACCAGCCCTTATCTTCGCGTTGGACGAGATATGGCAAGATTCGCGACCTGAGCGCTCTGCCTTTTGGTCCGCCATTCTCACCTGTGTGGGCCGCAGCGACGTGGATGCGGTTATCCGCAGCATTGCCGCGCGCGTCGCTTCGGAACTTCCTGCGACCGGAGAGGATGTCGCCGGCTTGCTGCGTCCGCTCGCTGTTCCCGCCGAGCGAGAAGCCGGCAAAGTAACCATCACCCATGTCGCAGGCTCATTGAGCGTTCGTGCCGACGATAGCGCGGACATCGCTGTGGAGCCGTGGAGCGTTCTGGCGGAAGGACTGGCTCCCCATCTTCCACTCGTGGCCTGGCCGCTTCGAATCGTGCTATTCCTCCTTACTGAACGCCCGCAAACCGATGTCCAGCGCGCCCGTTTCGGCGTTGCCGCCCGCGCCCTACTCATCTACGGCCTGGAACACGACCCGAAGCTTGCTCAATCCGCGATAGGCTTTGTTGCCGATACTTATGGCAGTAACGTCGACGCTTCGCGCACGCTCCTCCAATCGATCTTTGCGCCCGCGCGCTTCAAAGCGCACGGCGAGGAGTATGTTCCCTGGCTCGCCCAAAAACTCGGCAAGATCTATCCGTTCGATACCGGCTTCGTTTTGGACATCTACGATAAGACCTTCGCCGACATAATCTCCGATCAAAGCCCTAATGATATTGGACAGAGCCGCATCTTACGACTTCGTGGGACTCGCCGGCAGAGCTACGAAATGGCTTACTGGAGACTGCAGGAGTTCTTTCCAAAGCTCCTTCGCGCCGATCCGTTGATCGCTACGCGAGCTTACGTCAAAGCCGTCAAGGGCTTTATTCTCCGCGAACATCCGCCGCGTGAAAACGTGGAGAAGACCACCATCCGGATTGCGGACCGGACCTGTTCGCTTCAGGAGGATTGGAGTTACATCTGGGCTTCCAATCCCAACGACCCCCATGGCGATAACGCCCTACAAATTTCAAAGACCTTTACGGACTGGCTCCGAACAGCCGAGCCGGAGGTTGCGCAGCGGGCGACGGCCATTCTCATCGACGAAAATGAGATGGGCTTTGTCTGGGCGCGGCTTTTCATGGTTGCCGCCGAGCGCCCGGAGGTTCTCGGGGCGTTACTCTGGCCGATTGCGACGACGTTTCCATTTCTCTGGGCGAGCGATACGCGCAAGGACGCGATTGATCTGATTGCTGTCATGTATCCGGCTCTTCCTGATCAAGATCGCCTGGCCTTCGAACGGGCGGCACTGGCGTTCGATTTCAGCAGTCATGAAAAGCCGGCGAAGGCGCGCGAATACGTTCTGGCCACGCTGTTCGCCACTATCGGCGCGGCGCAGCTCCTTACAGCCGAAGCGCGAGACATTGGCAGACCAAAAGTGGGCGAGCCTAGCGGCCACTATACGAATGAGCGCCCAGTACGGTTCGAATCTAGCTGGGTTGGGGAAACCGAATATGGCTGGTGGCTGCGGGAGCAAGGGGTCGATATCGCGGCCCCGGCCAATGCGCGAATTTTGGCCCTTGCAAAAGCGCTCAAGGATGACACCAAGCCCGAAAACCGGACCGCCGCATTCCTGGACCTAACGTCCGCGATCGCTCGACTGACAACGTATCTCGGCGAAATTGACCGGGAGACGGATAGCGATCTGCGCACGAAGGAGCACGGCGAAGACGCCGCGGCCGAGCTTCTTGAGGCTCTGATCGAGATGTTCGAAAAGGATCTCACCGACAAGCCATCGGACATTGCCGCACTCTGTGACATCGTCACGCGCTTTGCGGCTCATGCTTCACCAAGGATAGAGGAACAAACCGAAACCAGTTTCGAGAACTCTCCAGGCTGGGCATCGGCACCGCGCATTTCAGCGGCCCATGCTTGCCTCGTGCTGGGACGTCTCTCGACTGAAGCCGTGCGTCGCTTGCGACCAATCATCAACCAGCTCCTGGTCGACAAGCACCCCGCGGTGCGCATGGCCATTGCTACGCGCGTAAACGCGATATGGCTTGTGGATCGCGACTACATGTGGGCGCTCGCCGAGCGCATCGCCGCATCCGAAACCAATTGCGCGGTTCTTTCCTTCTTCACAAACGGCGTGCTGGGTCGGCTAGTCCACAGTGCTCCGGACCGCGTCGAACAACTTCTATCGACGATCGCTGCACGCTGCACGACCGAGGAGCGCTTCCATCAAGTTCGCGAGCCCGTCGGAAACCTGATTTGTATCTTATGGGTGACTCACGCGCGTCCCGCGGCCCGGGCTATGCTGGCTGACTGGCTTTCCTCGATCGCCGAGCGCTACGATGAATTGAACAGCGCGGTCACGATGCTACGCGGGGCCGTAATTGCGGGTTACGAGGATGGCAACCTGCAGCAAATCGAACTCCGCAAGCGAGCTATGGAGCTCGCGGATTTGATTACCAAGACCTCCGCAGTGATACTTCTCCAGGTCGCGCCGAAAACAACATTGGATGAAGCCGAGGAGGCAAAGGCCACAGCCGCAACTCGGTTGTCGGGCCATGTCTTGAACCAGTTCTACTTTTCATCGGGAGCGTTCAGACACGGAGGAGGTAGTGAGGATGGCGAACGGCCCTTAAACACGAAGCAGGGAAAGCGAGCTTTTCTCCACGATGTCACGCCCATCATCATGCGCATCACCCAAGCAAGCGGACCCGAGACCATCCACTACCTCGTTGACTTGCTTGACTTCCTTTTGGAAGCCGATCCGGAGCACGTCTTTAGCCTCACCGCGGAGGTCTTGCTGGGAGCCGGGCGCGAGCAGGGCTACCATTTCGAACACCTTGCGGCTGACCAGGTCGTGAAGATGATCGGCCGATTCCTGGCCGACTATCGCTCCTTGTTCGATGATGAAAGCCGACGGCAACTCCTGGTCCGCTGCCTCGATATGTTTATCGAGGTCGGTTGGCCGTCCGCCCGTCGACTGCTGTATCGCCTTCCGGAGCTTCTCCAATGAACCCGGCGCGTCTCGCTGCGTTCAAGGAGACGGTTGGGAAGCTTGTACAGCGAGCGAAGCTTAACGAGTTTCCCAACGCGCCGGCCGCGTACCTAGGCGAAAAGATCGCGCCGACCTTGGAGCATAATGTTCGCAAGACCTTTATTGACCAGCTCTTGAGAGCGCTGGGATGGAACTTGGAACGCGCTGTCGCTGAAGAAGCTCGATTGCAGGCCGAAAATACTCTGTTCCTTGACTATCTAGGCGTCCATCTTGAGGAGCGTACACCGCATCTGTTGTTTGAGGCCAAAGCCTGGGAAAAGCCACCTCCACGTGCCAAGAGTGCCAGCGACAGCAGTATCTTGGCCGACCAGCTCATTGCAAAATCCCTCGACTGCTTAAAGGCCAAACGCCCTGAGGACGCGCCGATACTGGCCGAGTGGACAGAGTGGCTGCAGAAGCTCGTCGACTACGTCCAGACCTTAAAGAAGCAAAGCGGCGCGATTGTTGGCAAGTTCGCCATTTCGTCCGGCCAATGGCTAGTTATATTCACCGACCCCGTCGACGCCTTCATCGCCGCCAACGGCGTCAATGCCCGCAACATTCTCGTCCTTGAAATCGACCATTACGTCGCGCAGTCCGACCATATCTATGGCCAGCTGTCGCATTTCCAGCTTTCAGACCACATACCCTTTCCGCTGCGGCCCTCGCAGATCACGACCTATGCTCCGGCAAAGACGATCCGGCACATCTTTCGCGCGCTACTGGTACGCTGGGAATCGTCGGGTTCTCCCACGTTGCTGGACACATTTCCGCGCATCCTGCTCTACCCTGCGGTCGTGATTGAACGGTCCGATACAAAACTCCTGGTATTCGCCGAAGGAAGCCTTGGCCATAGCGTCGTGCCGGTCAAGGTTGAGGATCTGTCGACGCATAGAGAAGAGGTGCAATTGTCGAGCGAACGGTTATATGGCGAACTCACGTCGCGTCTCGGACAGCATCAAAGCGTCTCGCCCCTAACGGCCTTTCGAGGCTTTCCCCCAATCGTCCTTCGTGGATCTGTCAGTTCGGTAGTCCCCAAGAACACGCCCGATAGACCTTCGTACGTAAAGACTATCGACGAACGCCCGAGTGAGTTCGTGATCGTCACCGGCGAGCATACGCACTTTCTTTTGGCCTCCTCAGATTTTTCGCACTGTCCCGGTCATGATTGGATGGCCTGCCATGCCATGGGCAAGCAGGTCCGCGCGCCAGCAATCCTAAATTCCAGCGTCGATCCTAAGTCCTATTTTGTATCGGGATCCACGCACCACTGTGCTCACATCGAAATGCACGACCTCCGTGCAGAAAAATGCTTTATCGAACCGTTTGAAGCGTATCTCTGCTGCAAAGCCTGCGCTTTTCAATCGGTCTGCTGGTCTACATCAGGATCCCCTCTATTGCCGTGCACGGTCGCCGCCACAAGTGATGCGGGGGAATCGACTGACCGTCTCGTTCCGTAAGCCAAGTCGGCGCTTGCTTAAGTACATTTCAGAAGGTGCATACCGGTATGATCGTGGCGCAAGGTATTCGAAAGACAATCGCCGACTTGCCCCGTGGGGTTTACGACTATGACGCGCACGCCTCGCTCGCTGACCGTGGCGCACGCCGCTATCATCCTTATTCATTTGATTTTGATTCAACGCCCCTGGACCTTAACGAGCCCGAGGCCAACTGGGACGAGCAGGTCAAGCAGACACATCAAGAGAACCGCATCCAGCAGATGAAGCGCCTTGAGACGGAGTACGGTTCGCGGCACATCGAGAACGTCATCCAGAATGTGATCGATCTCGGGCCAAAATCGATGTCCCTCCTCGCATATCACAACCAGCTTCATGAGCAGGCCCGAAGGTCCTTCGTTATAGGGGCGTACTACCCGGCGCTCGTGGCCGCTTGTGCACTCGGTGAGCGCATCCTGAACCATCTCGTTCTGGATCTGCGCGATAGCTTCAAAGCCTCCACTCACTATCGAAAATTATATCGCAAGGATTCCTTCGACAATTGGCCGTTTGCGGTCTCCGTACTGACCGATTGGAACGTCCTGGTAGACGGTGTCGGCGCAGAATTTCTGGGGCTCGGCGAGCTTCGGAATCGGTCCATTCATTTCAATCCTGACACTTATCAGTCGTTGCGCGTAGACGCTCTCGCAGCCTTACAGCGGTTGAACACACTCCTCGCCAGGCAGTTTGGTTATTTCGGTGGTCAGCCTTGGTTCATCGAAAACACGCCGGGCGCGCAATTTGTCAAACGCGCTTACGAAGCGAATGCATTCGTGCGTACTTATATCATCCCGCGCAGCGGCTTCGTCGGCCCGCTCTATGGGATGGAGCTTTCCGCGGACGGCTATTGGACGCACCTCGATTACGCCGACTACGGCGACGTCGAGCTCAGCGACGACGAATTTGCGAAGCGATACCGGGAGCGCGATCCTGCCAAGGTCGTCTCTCGCGAGTTGATCGAAAAAGGGCGCCCGAAAGCAGAGGGGCCGCGAGCCCCGGCGGACGATGACGGCGACTTTACCGATTGATTCGGCCGAAGAAAAGCCGCTCTGGGCGGCCGGCCGATACTTCAAAGCGAGAGAAGGAACTGACGGAACGACCGGTCGAACCGATGGTGAACCGCTGGTTCGGCAGCAACAATCAGCTTTCCGAGAAACTTCAAACCGGTCTCGGAAGATTCTAATACCGCACGGATCGGTGGTACCGAACTGGCCGGGCTTCGCAAATTGAAGCGCTGTTCCTCGATCACGTGCGACCATCGTAAGCGCGCCCAACCTTCGATAACTGGCGTCAGAACTTTTTGTAGGCTCGATTTCTTGGCCCACTGAGCAAAGCGAACAGAGGCAACGAACAATTCATCTGGCGTGAGATCAACATGCTGTGCGACATAGTAAACTTGGACGGCCACATAGAACGGCAATTCCTCTTCATCACTCACGCCTGCAGCAACGATCTCGAAAATTTTGCTTCCCGAGTAGCCAGGCATTAGATTTTTTTCCTCCGCGGATAAGGCATCAAGCGCATCCGTCCGGTTTCGCAACGCCGCCATGATTCCGAAGCTCAACAACGCGTCGTCCGCCGCCAAGATCGCTCGTTCGGATTTCAGCTGACGCGAGGTAGCGGACGGGATTTCACCGTAGACGGGCTTCTCCGGACCGCTCTGCCAAATGCTGTCGCGATTGAGATCCATGTAGATTTGGCAATCCACCCAGGACGGCAGTGCAGCAATGTAGCTTGGAGCATCGAGCCGCCGCAATAAGACTTCCATCCTCGTTCCACGAACAAGCATCTCCATGTTGGGGATGGCGCGCCCCTTAAGATGGATCCTAAGTCCCTCTTCGATACCGGCCGAGACGCCGCTGGCGATTTCGGCCTGAACCAGAAGGTAGCGTGCATAATCGATGGAGCCGAGCGGCAGATCGCTGAGGTCGGCCGGCTCCGGATTGCTGCACATTCCGGGAACCATCATCGTGGACTCATCTCCTACCTGTACGGGAGTTGCGGTAGCCTGTCCGAATAGCCACAGGATTGAGTGACGCACGACGCGATGGCGATATCCCGCGACAATCGACGTGGCGGGATCAATCGACGCAAGTTCATTCAGCGCGACGTCTAAGCCTCTAAGCGCCGCAATGACGTCCCCAGCCTTAAAGGCGGCAAGAGCTTCGTCCGCGCGCAATCCTACGGCCATCAGCTTGACGCTGGGCGATAGCGCACTGCCCGCTGCTTCGCGTGCTGCCGCAAACCATTCGCGCGCTTCCGCCCATTGGCTGAGTTCAGCGGCGCAGATGCCCGCCTCGCGAAGCATGTAAGACCGGGCAGCGCGGTCCTGCCGATCCATTTCTCCGGCATTGCTTCGGAACAGCCGCAACGCAGCCTCGTGGTCCTTACGACGGAAAAAGATTTTGGCCCGCGCGCGATCGAGAGCCGGATCATTGCCGAGAAGTGCCTCAGCCTGGTCAAGTGCCTGCAGTGCAGTGTCGGCATCTTTGAGATATTCGTCGAGTATTATCCCGCGCGCGACATGGCATCGTAGCGCCAGATCACGGTAGCCCCAGCTATTCGCTTGCTCGGCCATGCGCGCATAGGCTTTCAAATGCGCGGGCCAATCTGCCGGCTCGCGCTTACTCTCTTCCAGCCAGGCATGGTTCACGATGTATCCTGCGTCGCCTGGCATATCGGATACATCGCCGAGAAGCGCAGCGCGTTGTGCAGGCGTCGCAGTATCGAGGCTGTCAAACGCGCGCTGAAGATCAGGCACACTCGGAATGCGCAGCGCATAAGTGATGAAGAAGGTACCGAGGATGCTATGGGTGCGCCCATCGGTTGACGGCGTGCGCTGCTGAAGGGTGGCGCGCCACTCTGGATCAATTTGCGACAGGGCCTCGAAACGCAGCATCAGTCCGACGGGATCATGCAAGCAGGCGAGCGCTTCCTGACTGAAGAGAGCCTTGGCGAGCATCATGTATTCGAAGTGCTCGCGCGCTTGAGCATCTTCAAGCTCTGCGAGTTCTATCTGGAGCGTAGACCAGCAGCCGCGGATCGCCTTTGGCTCGCCGCCTGTCGAAATGAGTAGAAACTGGGCAAGCCTCAGCAGGATGGGCACACCAGCCCGTCCATCCGAATAAATCTTTTGGTCCAGCCGGTGGTGCCGTAGGCTGCCCATCCACTCGGATAGCTGGCGGCGTCTATCGGGCGAAGCCGCGATGATGTTATAGGCGAGTCGGGTTAGCAACCACTCCTGTTGGCCGAGCAGCGCGTGCACAAAACCAAAGTTTGCTTTGTGGATGTCGACCGCGGGACCTCCCAAAATGTGCTGGGCGGCGATTTCATGCACGCGCTTGGCTTCGGCTGGGGGCAGAATTTCCGACCCCGCGTTTTGTATAAGCGGCGAAACGCGGAGGTCACCGCGAACGGCCACCTCGACCCACGGTCCGATCAACTGGTCGAGATGCGTGCCAGGCTCAGCAACTGGCTGCTCAATCGCTCCAACCGACAAAGCAAGCCGCCTATCGAAACGACCGAGTAAAATACTGATGCGGTAAAGCAACCTGCCGGTTTCTCCAGCCAGCATGGAGAATACTCTGCCTCGAGCGGCGCGCCGCTCGGCTTCAAGGTCGGCTGAGGGACTGAACGACAAGAGGCCCTTGCGCTCGACTTGGGGCCATCCCCGGGTCCGGAGTCCGGAGATGATCGCCTGGACAAGTTGAGGGTGACCCCATGCGCTCGCGCGCTGCACGGCCTCGGACCACTTATCCCCGTCACCGCCACCCGCCGACACCAGAGCCGTAATTTCGGCCAGGGAGAGATCGGCTACGGCCAGATGCGCGTTCTCATCTAGGCCAAGTTCGGAGAGGGCACGGCTTGAGGGTTGGCGATAGGCCGTGACCAGGCAGAGCATATCATGGCGTCGCAAAGCGGAAAGAAACCGAGCCACAG
>NZ_CAFJ01000142.1 GCF_000239795.1 Bradyrhizobium sp. STM 3809
AGGGCGGAATGTGCGGCGGGGTCCGATGATTCGGCGAGATCCAGTCCCACCCCTCATGGTGAGGAGCGCCTCCTGGCGCGTCTCGAACCATGAGGCCCCGCCCCCCAGACGGCGCTGCTGCGCCGTCGTCAGTGCCGCAGCACCGACACCAGCCAGAACGTCAGTGCGGACACGATTGCCGAGGCCGGAATCGTGAAGATCCAGGCGTAAACGATCGAGCCGGCGACGTTCCAGCGCACCGCCGAGGCACGCCGGGCGGCGCCGACGCCGACGATGGCGCCGGTGATGGTGTGGGTGGTCGACACCGGCACGCCCAGGAACGTCGCGAGGAACAGCGTGATGGCGCCGCCGGTCTCGGCGCAGAAGCCCTGCATCGGGTTCAGCTTGGTGATGCGCAGGCCCATGGTGCGGACGATGCGCCAGCCGCCCATCAGCGTGCCCAGGGCCATTGCCGCCTGGCAGGACAGCACGACCCAGAACGGCACCGTGAAGTGCTCGCCGAGATGGCCCTGCGAATAGAGCAGCACCGCGATGATGCCCATGGTCTTCTGCGCGTCATTGCCGCCATGGCCGAGCGAGTACAGCGAGGCGGAGGCGAATTGCAGGATGCGGAAGGCGCGGTCGACCGCGAACGGCGTCGAGCGCACCGAGGCCCAGGACACGATCGCGACCAGGACCATCGCCAGGATCAGGCCGACCAGCGGCGACAGCACGATCGCAAGCACCGTCTTCGACAGGCCGCTCCAGACCGTCGCGGAGATGCCGGCCTTGGCGAACCCCGCCCCGACCAGGCCGCCGATCAGTGCGTGCGAGCTCGATGAGGGAATGCCGGCCGCCCAGGTGACGAGGTTCCAGACGATGGCGCCGACAAGGGCGGCGAAGATCACCTGCGCATCGACGATCGCGGGGTCGATGATCCCGGTGCCGATGGTCTGGGCGACGTGCAGGCCGAACACGCCGAAAGCGATGAAATTGAAGAAAGCGGCCCAGAACACCGCATATTGCGGCCGCAGCACACGGGTCGAGACGATGGTCGCGATCGAGTTGGCGGCATCGTGCAGGCCGTTCAGGAAGTCGAAGGCGAGCGCGACGGCGATGAGGCCGACCAGGATCGGAAGGCCGAGTTGAGCGTCCACGGCGCGGCCCCTGCCTAGACCTGTTCGATCATGATCGAATTGATCTCGTTGGCGACGTCGTCGAAGCGGTCGGCCACCTTTTCGAGATGGTCGTAGATCTCCGCGCCGACGATGAAGTCCATGGTGTTGGCGTTGCGGTGCTTCAGGAACAGCTCCTTGAGGCCGATGTCGTGGAGGTCGTCGACGCGGCCCTCGAGCTTGGTCATCTCCTCGGTGATCGCGGTGATCATCGGGACGTTCTGGCCAATCGATTGCAGCAGCGGCAGCGCGCGCCCGATCAGGTTGGCGCAATCGACCAAAAGAGTGCCCATCTCGCGCATCGTCGGCTCGAACGCCTTGACCTCGAACAGCACGACCGCCTTAGCGGTCTGCTGCATCTGGTCGATGGCGTCGTCCATCGAGGTGATCAGGTTCTTGATGTCGCCGCGGTCGAACGGGGTGATGAAGGTGCGGCGGACGGCGGTCAGAACCTCGCGGGTGATGTTGTCGGCCTCGTTCTCGAACTGGCTGACGCGCTGGCAATGGGTCAGCACGTCGTCGCCGCCCTTGAGCATGTCCTGCAGCGCATGTGCGCCCTGGATCACCACCTTGTTGTGGCGGGCGAACAAATCGAAAAACCGCTCCTCCTTGGGGAGGACGGCGCGAAACCAGTTCAGCATGGGACGAGATCCATCCATTCCGGAACGGGCCAGGGCTGGCCTGTCACGGAAGTGTCATACTCCGGATCACGCCGCAGCAGAAGCGGCGGACGGGTCATCCACCGGTTTCTGCCTTTGTCGGCTATCTCCAGCTAAATCAACGGGTTAGAGCGACCGCTTGAACAGATGCGCGATTTCTCCGACCACACCGCGGCGGAAGGTGAGCACGCAGGCAACGAAGATGACACCCTGGATGACCGTCACCCACTGCCCGAAGCCGGCCAGGTATTGCTGCATGGCGATGATGACGAAGGCGCCCACGACAGGGCCGAAAATGGTCCCGAGGCCGCCGACCAGGGTCATCAGCACGATCTCGCCCGACATCGACCAGTGCACGTCGGTCAACGAGGCATTCTGCGCCACGAACACCTTCAGCGACCCGGCGAAGCCGGCGATGGTGCCCGACAGGATGAAGGCCAGCAGCTTGTACTGGTCGGTCTTGTAGCCGAGCGAGATCGCGCGCTGCTCGTTCTCCCGGATCGACTTCAGCACCTCGCCGAACGGCGAGTTGATGGTGCGGAAGATCAGCAGGAAGCCGGCGAGGAAGCCGACCAGCACGACGTAGTACAGGGTGACCGGCTTCGACAGATCGATGAAGCCGAACAGCTTGCCCTGCGGGATTCCCTGGATGCCGTCCTCGCCATGGGTGAAGGGCGTCTGCAGGTAGACGAAGTAGAGCAGCTGCGACAGCGCCAGGGTGATCATCGAAAAGTAGATGCCCTGGCGGCGGATCGAGATGTAGCCGGTGATGATCGACAGCACGAAGGCGCCGGCGACGCCGGTCAGGATGCCGAGTTCCGGCGGCAGCCCCCAGACCTTCAGCGCATGCGCGCTGCAATAGCCCGCGGTGCCCAGAAACATCGCGTGGCCGAACGACAACAGGCCGCCATAGCCGATCAGGAGGTTGAAGGCGCAGGCCAGAAGCGCGAAGCACAGCGCCTGCATGACGAAGAACGGGTACAGGCCGGTGAACGGCACGATGGCGAGCAGCGCCGCCATGATGACGAACACGATCATCTCGTCGCGCAGCGCGCGCGAGGTGATCGGCAGGGTCGCGTCGGTGATCGATGTCATGTCAGGCCGCCCGTCCGGTCAGACCCGTCGGCTTCACCAGGAGCACCAGGACCATCAGAACGAAGACCACGGTGTTGGAAGCCTCGGGATAGAAATATTTGGTCAGTCCCTCGACCACGCCGAGCGCGAAGCCGGTGATGATCGAGCCCATGATCGAGCCCATGCCGCCGATCACGACCACCGCGAAAACGACGATGATCAAATCGGCGCCCATCAGCGGCCGGACCTGGTTGATCGGCGCCGACAGCACGCCGGCGAGCGCGGCGAGGCCGACGCCGAGGCCGTAGGTGAGCGTGATCATGCGCGGCACGTTGATGCCGAAGGCGCGCACCAGGGTGGGATTTTCGGTGGCGGCGCGCAGATAGGCGCCGAGCCGGGTGCGCTCGATCAGGAACCAGGTGGCGAGACACACCACCAGCGAGAACACCACGACCCAGCCGCGATAGATGGGCAGGAACATGAAGCCGAGATTCATGCCGCCGCGCAG
>NZ_CAFJ01000141.1 GCF_000239795.1 Bradyrhizobium sp. STM 3809
CGGTTTGGCGCTGGCATGGGGATTGCGAAGGCATGGAGAGATGTTTCGTCGCCGCGTGATGCGGCCTTGCGGGAGTTTCGCCATGTGGTTTGCACTGGGGGCCGCCTCGTCGGTCCTGGACGGCCTGCAGTCGCTCGGCTCGACCAAATCGGGTTCTGGCAAGTCGGGCGGCGGTCTGTTCAGCCTGGACACCAAGGGAACGGGCAGCTCCGGCAATTTCAGCCCGTGGTCGAGCTCGGGCAGCAGCGGCTCGGGGCAGATCGCGCCGGAGACGATGAGCGCGCTGCTGGCGGCGCAGAGCCAGTCGGGCACATCGTCGAGCACGAGCGCCTCCAGCAACCCGCTGCAGGATCTGTTCTCGCAGATCGACGGCGATGGCGACGGGCAGATCAGCAAATCCGAGTTCGAGACCGCGCTCGGCGCCGGCGGCACCAACCTCGCCAATGCCGACAAGGTGTTCGGCAAGCTCGATGCGAACAACGACGGCAGCGTCAGCCTCGACGAACTGTCCTCGGCGCTGCAGGGCGCCAAGGGTGGGCGTGGCCACCACCATCACCAGGAAGCAGGCGGGAGCGGCGGCTCGGGTACTTCATCCGGCGCCGGCGCGGATGCGCTGATGCAGGCGCTGTCGGGTGCGTCGAGCTCGTCGTCCACCAACAGCGACGGCTCGACGACGACCACGATCACCTATGCCGACGGCTCCAAGGTGACGCTGACGACGCCGGCGGCCGCGACCGCTTCCAACGCCGCGACGTCCTCCTACAACCTCATCGAGAAGCTGATCCGGGCCGAATCCAACGCCGTTTCGGCGACATCCTCACCCACTACTGCGATTTCCGCCTGATATCCGCGGATTCGCCCGTAGTTCTACCGGCACAAAAATTAGGCAGGTGGTCACGGGCGACCGCGAGCCTGCAGCGACCTTTCTCTTTCTGAGACGCGCCCCGACGGCGGCGCGATCGCTGCGGAGCCGATGACAAACGACGTGGTGTGGAATGGTGTGGCCAGGAACGTCCGGCTCGCAGTGGCGTGCGGGATCGGGCTGACCGTCCTCGCCAGCACGGCCGTTTTCCTCCTGCACGACGCTCGCAACCAGGCGATCATCTCGACGCGCTTCGGCGAATTGAGCGCGCGCGTGGTCGATCAGTTGTCGAGCCGAATCCAGCTCTACGAATATGGGCTGCGGGGTCTCCGGGGATTGGCCGTCGCCAGTGACGGACTTCCGCGGCAGGAGATCTTTCGCAAGTACTCCTCGCAGCGCGATGTGGACGCCGAGTTTCCAGGCGCACGCGGCTACGGGTTCATCAGGATCGTCCCATCGGATCAGGCCGAGTCGTTCGCGGCGAATGTCAGGGCGGATGGGCGCGCCGATTTCAAGATCCGCGAACTCAGCGTCAACCATGGCCCGCGATACATCATCGAACACATCGCGCCGGAAGCGCGCAATGCCCAGGCCGTCGGTCTCGATATCGCGTCCGAACCGACCCGGCGCGAGGCGGCATTGGCTGCAATGGACAGCGGCGAATCCCGGCTGACGGCGCCGATCACGCTGGTTCAGGCGTCGGGAAAGGTTGGCAGCGGATTTCTGTTCCTGCTCCCGATCTACCGCTTCGGACAGCCGATCGAGACGCCCGAGCAGCGGCGCGCCGCCGCGATCGGCTGGACTTATACGCCCCTCGTCATCGACGAAATCGTTGCGAGCTCCCGAATTCTCACGGGCGAGTTCGCGCTGGCGATGTCCGACAGAACGGGCGGACAAACGAAGACATTCTATTCGGATCCGGCGTCTGAAGACGAAGGCGTGACTCGAAGCCTGCCGCTGAGCATCTATGGCCGGAACTGGGACGTCGAAGTGCGTGCCCGTTCCCCGTTCTTCAAGCAGCTCAATCTGGCTCATCCGATCACCTCCGCGGCAACGGTTCTGGTGATGGGATCGCTGTTCACCTGGCTGATCGGCCTCCACCTCTCGTCGCTCGGTCGCAGGCAGCGGGCATGGCTGGAGAGATCGCGGCTTGCGTCGATCGTCGCCGAGTCCAGCGAGGCCATCGTCGCAACGACCCTGACGGGCGAAGTGACGGATTGGAATCCGGCAGCCGAAAAGCTCTTCCTTTATTCGGCTGCGGAAGCATTGGGGCGACGCCTGTCCGAGTTGATCGTTCCCGAAGACCTCGTGGAGGAGCTCGACGATGCGACAGCGAGGCTGCTCGAAAGCAGGTCGACGGTCAGGCTGACGACGCAGTGGCGCTCGAAGGACGGCAGGACGCTCGACATGGTCGTCAACCTGTCGCCGATCCGGTCCGAGAATGGCGAGGTCGTCGGCATCGGCACGTCGGCCCGCGACATGACGTCCTACGTCGCGGCTCAGCGCGAGGTGAGCATTCTCAACGAGTCGCTCGAACAGCAGGTGATCGCCAAGACGGCCGAGCTCAACACGATCATCAACGCGATGCCGAGCCGCATCGCCTATTGGGACAACAAGCTCCGGTGCGGGTTCGCCAACAAGGCCTATCTCGACTGGTACGGCCGGACGATGGAGTCGATGGCCGGCGAGACCATGGTCTCGGTGCTGGGAGAGGAGCTGTTCGCGCAGAACGAGCCGTTCGTCCAGGCTGCTCTCGCGGGCGTCGCCAAGAACTTCGACCGCGACGTGACAAGATCTGACGGAACCTTCAATCACGTCTGGGCCAACTACGTACCGCAATTCGACGACAACGGCGCGGTCCTGGGCTTCTTCGCCCTGATCACCGACGTCACGCCGCTGTGGGAGGCCGAGCAGCGGCTCGAGGCGAGCGAAGCCCGCTACCGGCTTCTGGCCGACAACAGCGCGGACATGATCTTCCAGCTCGACCGTGATCTGGTGCGCCGCTACGTCTCGCCGACCTCGCAGCGGATCCTGGGGTACGACGCCTCGGAACTGATTGGCCGGTCCCCGGAAGGGCGAATTCACCCGGACGACATGGAACACGTCGCGCAGGTCTATCAATCATTGCTGGCAGGACAATTGGAGCACGGCTCGATCGTGCACCGGGTCCGCCACCGGGACGGCCGATGGCTCTGGGTGGAGACCTCCTTGCAGGTGCTGCGCGAGTCTGCGACCGACGCCGTCAGCGGTATCCTCGGGGCGCTGCGCGATATCACGGAGCGCAAGGCCATCGAGGCCGAGCTGCAGGCAGCCAAGCAGGCGGCCGAGCTCGCGGCGCGGACCAAGGGCGAATTCCTCGCTGCGATGAGTCATGAGCTGCGGACGCCGTTGAACAGCATCATCGGCTTCTCTCAACTGATTCTGGAGAGCGATGCCCCCAAGGATTCCCTGAACGAGCATCGGACCAAGCTGATCCACGATGCCAGCGAGACGCTGCTGTCGATCGTGAACGACATTCTCGACATTTCCAAGCTGGACGCCGGGCGCTTGGAGCTCGACTGCCGCAGGTTCTCGCTCCGGTCACTGCTGGAAAGCACGCTCGAACTCCTCAAGCCGGAAGCGGCGGCGAAGGACCTCGACCTCGTTGCACGCGTGGATGCCGACGTGCCGCAGTCCGTGATCGGAGATGACGCAAGGTTGCGCCAGGTCCTGCTCAACCTGATTTCCAATGCTCTGAAGTTCACGTCGCGCGGCGGGGTGACGGTCACGATCGCCGGATCGGCAGACGAGGCGGGCCTCGCGAAGCTCCGGGTCGGGGTGCGTGACACCGGCATCGGCATTCCCGATTCGGCGAAGCACCTGATCTTTCAGAAATTCAGCCAGGTCGACGGGACGATCGCGCGGCGCTATGGCGGCACCGGGCTGGGCCTTTCGATCTGCAAGGCGCTGGTCGAGCGGATGGGCGGCAGCATCGGGTTCGACAGCAGGGAAGGCGAGGGATCCGAGTTCTGGTTCGTCGTCGAACTCCCGCTCGGCGCACAGGAGAAGGAGCGGACCGACGTCGGCCAACCGATTGGCGGCGGGGCGGAGGGCCGCAAGGCGACGATCCTGCTGGCGGAAGATCATCCGCTCAATCAGGAGCTCGCGGTCGCCATCATCGGCAAGAAGTGGGGTCACCACGTCGACGTCGTCGCCAATGGCAGCGAGGCGCTGGAAGCGGTCCGCGGCAAGCACTACGACGTCGTGCTGATGGATGTGCAGATGCCCGTTCTCGACGGCGTCGAGGCGACGGCGCGGATCCGGGCCCTTGGCGGCCGCTATGCAACCCTCCCGATCATTGCGATGACCGCTGCGGTGCTGGTGGATCAGGTCGAAAGCTTCAGGCGCGCCGGCATGAGTGACCACGTCGGCAAGCCGTTCCGGCCGGCTGAGCTGAAACGAATCCTGGACCGCTGGCTCCAGGCCGAACACGCCGAGCCGCATGTCGTGCAGGATCCCAGGCAAGGCGCTCTGTGATCGATCCGAGGGCTAGCGGCCAAAGCGCTCCTGCCAGCAGGGCAGCGCGCCGCTGAAATCAAGCCGCTGGGCGTGATAGACGCCGCGCGCAATCGCGCGGGCGAGCACGTTGGCGGCGATCATCCCGAGCTCGCTGAGCTCGACCAGCGGCTCGATCGGCTTCGCACCGGTCGCAGCCGCAAATACGATGTCGCCGTCGAGCGGCAGGTGCACCGGATAGATCGCCCGCGCCATGCCGGTCTGCGCCATCATCGCGAGCCGCTTGGCCTGCGCCTTGGTCAGGATGGCGTCGGTCACCACCAGGGTGATCGTCGTGTTCTCGGCCGCCGATGGCGACGGGCCGCCCTTGAGGCGCATCGCCAGCATGTCGGGCGTGAACGTGCCCGGCAGGCCACGGCCGCCGAACTCGCCGTCGACCTCGTAGGGCGCAGCCCAGAACCACGGGCCGTCGCCGACCGTGACGCTGCCGACCGCATTCACCACCGCGATGGCCGCCACCGTGATGCCGCGACTGGTCGTGGCAGAGGCCGAGCCGATGCCGCCCTGCAGATTGGCCGTGGTGGCGCCAAGGCCGGCGCCGACGCTGCCGAGCGCGAAGGTCGTGTCGGCCGCGGCCGCTGCTGCGTAGCCGAGCTCGCGATAGGGCGCGTAGCGGCCCCATTGCTTGTTGCCGCCGTTGAGCAGGTCGAACACGATTGCGCCCGGCACGATCGGGACCAGCGCGTCGCGCACGGCAAAGCCGCGGCCCTGCTCGGCGAGCCACGCCTGGATGCCGCTGGCGGCCTCCAGGCCGAACGCCGAGCCGCCCGACAGCGCGATGCCGTCGACGCGATCGACAGTATTGACCGGATCCAGCAGCGCATCCTCGCGTACCCCGGGCCCGCCGCCGCGAATATCGATTGCGGCAACCGCCGGCTGATCGAACAGGATGGCCGTCACGCCGGAGGCGAGCGCCGCGTCATCGGCATGGCCGACGCGGACGCCGGGGATGTCGGTCAGGAGATTCTGCACGTCGCTCTCGAGCTGGTGGTGATGATCAATGGATAGCGCGGTCGCCCCGATGGCTCAATGCATCCCCGAAGCCCGGATGAGCGCAAGCGATATCCGGGATCTCACGAGCTTTGGCGGTGGCCCCGGATGTCGCTTGCGCTCATCCGTGCACCGCCGAAGCTCTACCCTTCCAACGCGATGCGGATCATGCGGGCGAGATCGGGCTTTCGGTAGGGCTTGGCGAGCAGCAGCACGCCGGCGTCGAGCCGGCCGTGATGCACGATCGCGTTCTCGGTATAGCCCGATGTGAACAGCGTCTTCAGCGACGGCCGGCGCGCGCGGGCAGCGTCGGCGAGCTGCCGTCCGTTCATGCCGCCCGGCATGATGACGTCGGTGAACAGCAGATCTATCTCCGGATGATGCTCCAGCACCTCCAGCGCCTCGGCCGCATTGGCGGCGGCAAGGGTGGTGTAGCCGAGGCTCGCGACCTGGGTGACCGCGTGCTGGCGCACCAGCGGATCGTCCTCGACGATCAGGATCGTCTCGTCGCCGCCGCTTGCGGCCGGCAGCCGTCGGTCCGTGGCCGCCGTCGGCGCCGAGGTCGAGCGCGGCAGATAGAGCTTGATCGAGGTGCCATGGCCGACCTCGCTATAGACCTTGATATGGCCGCCGGACTGTTTGACGAAGCCGAACACCATGCTGAGGCCAAGCCCGGTGCCCTTGCCGACGCCCTTGGTCGAAAAGAACGGATCGAACACCTTGTCGAGATAGGCAGGCGGGATGCCGCAACCGGTGTCGCTCACCGCGATCATGACATAGTCGCCGACCGCGACCTCGGAGTTGGCATTGGCGTAGTCCTGGTCGAGTGCGACGTTCGCCGTCTCCAAGGTCAGCTTGCCGCCTTGCGGCATGGCATCGCGCGCATTGAGCGCCAGGTTGACGACGGAGGTCGCGAGCTGGTTCGCATCGGCCAGCGCGGTGCATGGATCGGCGCAGAGAATCCGCTCGATGTCGATATGCTCGCCCAGCGTGGGCCGCAGCAGGGCGGCGGTCTCCAAGACGAGCGCATTGACGTCGAGATCGATCGGCTGCAGCGGCTGCTTGCGGGCGAAGGCCAGCAACTGCCGTGTCAGATGCGCGCCGCGGTCGGCGGAATCGTCGATGAGTCTGGCAATCGCGGCAAGCTCCGGCCGGTCGGCCACGGCATCCGCGAGAATCGCGATGCTCCCGGTGATCACCGTGAGGATGTTGTTGAAGTCGTGGGCGATGCCGCCGGTGAGCTGGCCGACGGCCTCCATTTTCTGCGCCTGGCGGAACTGCGCCTCGGCGGCGCGCTTCTCGGTGAGATCGCGACCGATGAAGAAATGACGCTGCACCGGTTCCGACCAGCTCGCCATCCAGTTCAATTCGACACCGCGCCCCTCCTTGTGCAGCAGCTGCGCCTCGAAATCGTGGACGTCGCGGCCGCGACGGCAGTCGCGCATCTGGCTCCGCACCGCCTCCAGCTCCGGCGGGTAGACGAAGTCGCTGGCGTTTCGGCCGACCATCTCCTCCGGCCGGTAGCCCAGGATCGCTCGTGCGCTCGGGCTGACCTGCATCAAATTGCCGCGGGAATCCGCGATCAGGATCAGATCCTGAGAGGTCTCGAAGATGCGCCGCCGCTCCTCGGTCTCCCGGGTCAGTGCGTTGCGGGTGCGCTTGCTCTCGGTGATGTCCCGCGCGACCTTCGAGGCGCCGATCACGGTTCCGCGCGCGTCGAGGATCGGCGAGACGCTGAGCGACACCTCGACCTCGTGCCCGTCCTTGTGACGCCGCACCGTCTCGTGATGCTCGATGTTCTCGCCATTGCCGATCCTGTCGAGGATGCGGTCGACCTCGCCGCGCCGGTCTGGAGGCACGATGAGACCGATGTCGCTGCCGAGCGCTTCGTCCGCGCCATAGCCGAACAGCTGCTCGGCGGCGCGGTTCCAGGATGTGATCTTGCCGTGCAGGGTGAGGGTGATGATCGCGTCGTTCGACGACTCCACGACGGCGCTGAACAGCCGCTCGCGGGCGATGAAGCGCGCGCGCTCGCTTTCATTCTGCCGGCGCTGCTGCTGCAGGAGCCGTGTCAGACGCGTCTGCAGGCTGACATTGTCGGCGAGAAGAACGCCGAGCACGAAGCTCGCCGCCAGCAGGCCATAGATGCGGCCGGCGTAGTAGCCGAGGTCGAACCGGGCGGCGTTGAGCATCGACGACAGCGAGAGGTCGAACAGCCAGGCGCACAGCACCACCATGATCCAGAGATCGAGGACGCTGTACGGGCGCCGCCACGCCTGTACGACGAGAGCGAGGACAGTCACGCTCCAGATGCCGCCGACGATGACCTTCAGCGCTGGCGTCGCGACGTCACCCTCGAGCAGGTTCGGCAGCACCGACTCGTGTGCGATCACGATCCACACCAGCGTCGCAAGCACGGTCGCAACGCCGACGATGGCAATCGCCAGGGACGCGGCAATCGAGCTGACCGGGCTGGTGCGGCCGTTTCTGCCGAGCGCATAGCCGAGGACGAACAGCGGGAACCCGCCGTGCCAGATCATGTAGATCCAGACAGCGCCCTGCGAGCCGGCGCCGAACAGGCCGCTCGGCGCGTAGAGGCCGGGAAACACCAGCGTGTGCAGCAGTGCCGCGGGGGCCGTGAACAAATAGCCGCACGCCAGCCAGAGCAATGGGCGCGAGCGCGACAGCACGAACTGGGAGAACAGCAGGAACGCCGTGATCAGATCATTGAGCGCGAGCGCCGATTGGTAGCTCGCGACGAACGCCGGCATTGCCGGCAACTGCACCTTGGCGTAGGGCGCGGCGGCGGCAAATAGAACAGCGGAGGCTGCAACCGCCGCGAGTGCTGCGAGTTGATCCCGACGTGTTGTAGTGGAAGTCGATAAAAGTACGTCGCGAGTATCCTCGATGCTCTGCATCTCGAAAGTGTCCTGCGCACCTGGCATCAACGTGCTGAGAGCGTGCACTGGGGAGACTGATGCGCGAAAAATCGTATTATTCTAACAAAGGTTGTATGGTACCAATTTGAAACGTTCTGTAGAATGAGTCGTGATTTGAAGTAACTGCACCTTTACTGCAACCGGGATAAATATACCCGTAGTTGTAGCTGATTTCCTTTTGTGTTGTAGGCTGTCCAACGAAAAATTTCCGGAGATTTCAATGCCACGGATCCTGGTGGTGGACGATCAGAAGGACGTGCGCGCCATGATCAGCATGGTGCTGCGCGTCAATCAGTTCGAGGTGACCGAAGCGGGAACCGCCCCGGACGGGCTGCGGTTGTTCCGTGATCAGAGCTTCGACGCCGTGATCGTCGATATCTATCTGGAGGATTCGAACGGGCTCGAGCTGGTCAGCGAGATGCGGCGGCTGGTTCCCGACGTGCCGGTCGTGGCTGTCTCCGGCATGAGCGCATTCGACGGGGCGGCGATGTCGGACGAACTGACCCGCGTCGTCTACCTGCAGAAGCCTTTCCGACCGGCGGAACTCATGCATGCGGTCGACATGGCGCGTGCAGCCACCCATGGCCGGGATGCGACGGCGCTGTCGGCCTGCGCCGGCTAGGTTCCCGCTGCATCGCACCGAAAGCCGGCGCCGCGACAATACTTCTCTCCCGGCGACACCATCTCATCAAAACGCCCCGGTCGATGACCGGGGCGTCTGCATGTGAGAGGATCGCAATCAGGCGAACTGATCAGGACTTCCCGCCGCCGAGCTCGGCGTAGCCGCCCTTGGCGTCCCACTTGTAGACGACGTAGTCGATCTGCTTGATGTCGCCCTTGGCGTCGAAGCCGAGCTTGCCGAGCACCGTGTCCCACTCGCCGGCCTTGATGGTGTCCATCACCTTCTTGGCGTCGGTGGTGTTGGCCTTCTTCACCGCCTGCGACCAGACCTGGATCGCGGCGTAGGTGTAGAGGGTGTAGCCCTCGGGGTCGATGTTCTTGGCCTTGAACTTCTCGACGATCGCCTTCGCGGTCGGCTTGTTGCGCGGCTCGGGGCCGAAGGTGAAGAGGGTGCCCTCAGCGGCCGGACCGGTGATCGAGGCGAACTCCTTGTCGTTCATGGCGTCGCCCGCCATCAGGATCGTCTTCAGGCCCTGGTCGCGCATCTGGCGCAGGATCAGGCCGGCTTCCTGGTGATAGCCGCCGACATAGACGAGGTCGATGTTGTCACGCTTCAGTCGCGAGACGATCGCGTTGAAGTCCTTGTCGCCCTTGTTGTACGACTCGAACATCTTCTCGGTGACGCCCGCCTTGTTGAGCGCCTTCTTGGTCTCGTCGGCGAGACCCTTGCCGTAGGTGGTCTTGTCGTTGAGGATCGCGATGTTCTTGCCCTTGAAGTTCTTCGCGATGTAGTTGGCGGCGACGAGGCCCTGCTGATCGTCACGGCCGCAGACGCGCGCGACGTTCCACAGCTTGCGCTCGGTGAACAGCGGGTTGGTCGAAGCCGGGGTGATCTGCAAGACGTTGCTGTCGGCATAGGCCTCGGAGGCCGGGATCGACGACGACGAGCAGAAATGGCCGGCGACGAACGGAATGCCGGAGCCGGCGAGCTTCTCGGCGACCGACCGGGCCTGCTTCGGATCGCAGGCGTCGTCACCGATCTGCAGCGCGAGCTTCTTGCCGAGCACGCCGCCGGCCGCGTTGAGGTCGGCGATCGCCATCTCGGCGCCGTTCTGCATCTGGCGGCCAAAGGCCGACTCGCCGCCGGTCATCGGGCCGGCCACGGCAATGGTGATGTCTTCGGCGAAAGCCGCGGTCGAGAGCGCAAGCGTGGCGCCCAGGGCCAGACCAATGAGTTTGAGTGGTTTCATGAGAAATCCTCGCGGGTAGGTCGACATGGAAATGGCCCGAATGGCGGGCCGCAGACCGCGCGCATTGTGGCTGATTTTCCGCCGAAGTCACCGGCATTTTTCGGGCAGACCGACGAAGGGCTAAGGCAGATCCGGTCCGGGATTCGAGCGCCCGCCTCAGTGGCGGCCGCCCTCCAGATAGGCCGCGCGGATCTCGGGGCGCTGCAACAACTCGGCCCCGGTGCCCGACAGGGTGATCATGCCATTCACCAGCACGTAGCCGCGATGGGCGAGCTTCAACGCGTGATTGGCGTTCTGCTCGACGATCAGGACGGTCAAACCATCCTGGCGATTCAGGGTCCGGATCGCGTCGAAAATCTGTCGTGCGATCAGGGGCGCCAGGCCGAGCGAGGGCTCGTCGAGCAGCAGCAGGCGGGGGCGGCTCATCAGCGCGCGGCCGATCGCCAGCATCTGCTGCTCGCCGCCGGACAGCGTGCCGCCGCGCTGATCAATGCGCTCCTTCAGGCGGGGGAAAAGCGCAAACACGCGCTCCAGCGCGTCGGCGCGCTGCGCGTCCGTGGTGTCGCCGGCGTCCGCGCCCATCTGCAGGTTTTCCGCGACGCTCATGCGCGGGAAGATGCGGCGGCCCTCGGGCGACTGCGCGATCTTGAGCCGCGCGATCAGATGCGTCGGCACCTGGGTGATGTCGTTGCCGTCATAGACGATATGGCCGGAGCTCGCGCGCGGGCGGCCGAAGATCGACATCATCAAGGTCGACTTGCCGGCACCGTTGGCGCCGATCAGCGCGACGATCTCGCCGGCCTTGATGTCGAGATCGACGCCCTTGAGCGCTTCGATCTTGCCATAGGACGCGCGCAGGCTACGGATCGCGAGCAGGGACGCACTCACGCCTCGGCCTCCATCACGGCTGCAGCCTCTTCCTCGTCGGTGCCGAGATAGGCGGCGATGACCTTCGGGTCGTCGCGGATCTCGCGCGGCGTGCCCTCTGCGATCTTGACGCCGTAGTCCATCACCACGACGCGGTCGGAGATTTCCATGACGACGCTCATGTCATGCTCGATCAGCAGGATCGAGGTGGCGTGGTCGCTGCGGATCGACAGCAGGAGTTCGCTCAGCGCCGCGCTCTCGCGGGCGTTGAGGCCCGCGGCCGGTTCGTCGAGGCAGAGCAGGGCAGGGCCGGTGCACATCGCGCGCGCGATCTCGAGCCGGCGCTGATCGCCATAGGCGAGATTGCCGGCGGCATCGTCGGCGCGGTCGATCAGACCGACGCGCTTCAGCCAGAACACGGCGTTGTCGATCGCGCTCTGCTCCGCGGCGCGCCAGGACGGCAGGCCGAGCAGGCCGATCAATGTCAGACCGGAGGCGCGCATCAGGGCGTTGTGCTGCGCCACCATCAGGTTCTCGAGCGCCGTCATGCCGGGAAACAGCCGGATGTTCTGGAAGGTGCGCGCCACCTTGGCCTGCTTGGAGATGTTGAAGTCCTTCAGCTTCTGCATCTCAAATTGCGCGCCGTCGTCATGCGTCAGGCGGATCACGCCGGAG
The DNA here is from genome assembly GCF_000239795.1 of Bradyrhizobium sp. STM 3809. Classification (GTDB taxonomy): domain Bacteria; phylum Pseudomonadota; class Alphaproteobacteria; order Rhizobiales; family Xanthobacteraceae; genus Bradyrhizobium. The sequence continues at coordinate 11,760 of NZ_CAFJ01000141.1, forward strand.
GTCGGCTTGTAGAAGCCGGTGATGCAGTTGAACACCGTGGTCTTGCCGGCGCCGTTGGGGCCGATCAGCGCCGTGATCTGCTGGCGCTGGGCGGTGAACGACAGCGCGTTGACGGCGACGATGCCGCCGAAACGCATGGTGAGATTCTCGAGCGCGAGGATGGGAGCGGAGCTCATCCGTGGCCTTCCTTGACGAGGTCCGAGGAGATGCTCTTGGATTTTTCCAGGAACACGGTCGGCGCGCGATGGCCGACGATGCCGCGCGGGCGCCAGATCATCACCAGCACCATCGCGAGACCGAACACCAGCATGCGGTAGACCTCGAGGCTCCTGAACAGCTCGAAGCCGCCGATCATGGCGAGCGCGGCCAGCGCGACGCCGAGCTGCGACCCCATGCCGCCGAGCACGACGATCGCGAGCACCAGCGCCGATTCCTGGAAGGTGAAGGACTCCGGACTGATGAAGCCCTGGCGGGTTGCGAAGAAGGCGCCGGCAAAGCCGCCGAACATGGCGCCGGTGGCGAACGCCGTCAGCTTGGTGGTGGTGATGTTGATGCCGAGCGCGCGGCAGGCGACCTCGTCCTCGCGCAGCGCCTCCCAGGCGCGGCCGATCGGCAGCCGGCGCAGCCGGATCGTGACCCAGTTGGTCAAAAGCGCCAGTGCGAGGATCAGGTAGAACAGGAACACGATGCGGTGCGTCGGCGAGAACGGAATGCCGAGCATCGCGGCAAGCCCGCCTTCGCCCGGCGCCAGCGGGATGCCGAACAGGGTCGGGCGCGGAATGCCGGAGATGCCGTTGGGGCCGCCGGTGACGTCCTGCCAGTTGATCAGCACGAGGCGGATGATCTCGCCGAAGGCGAGCGTGACGATGGCGAGATAATCGCCGCGCAGGCGCAGCACGGGGAAGCCGAGCAGCACGCCCCAGAACGCGGCCAGGATCCCGGCCAGCGGCAGGCAGATCCAGAACGACAGGCCGAAGGTGGTCGACAGCAATCCGTAGGAATAGGCGCCGACCGCGTAGAACGCGACATAGCCGAGGTCGAGCAGGCCGGCGAGGCCGACCACGACATTGAGCCCCCAGCCCAGCATCACATAGGTGAGGACGAGGATGCCGAGGTCGAGAATGTAGCGCTGATTGTAGAAGATCACCGGAACGAGGAAGGTGAAGATCAGCAGCGCCGGCGCGACGTAGCGGCCCGCGGCGCTCAGGCCGTTCTGCACCGAGGACGGCACGAAGCTGCCGAGGCCGCCGCGCGGACCGAGCCATAGCCGCAGCAGCTCGACCGCGATCGATCCGACGAACACAGCGCCGACGAGGCTCGCGAGCTCGCCGAAGCGCGTCCAGTATTCGAGCTGGCCGCTCTGGCCGGCCTCGGTGCGGACACCGACCATCAGCGAGAACAGGCCGAGTGCGACGAGTGCGCTGAGGACGGCTTTCCTGAGGATGAAGGCGGCTCCGACAGGCTCGGCGCCATCCGGCGAGACCGGCGAAGATGGAGGAGGGGACGCGCTCACACGGGCTCCGTCGTCAGACTTTTTCGACTTCGGGACGGCCCAGCAGGCCGGTCGGAAGGAAGATCAGCACCACGATCAGGATCGAGAACGCCGCGACGTCCTTGTACTCGACCGAGAAATAGGCCGACCAGAATGTCTCGATCAAGCCGATCGCGAGGCCGCCAAGCATCGCGCCCGGCAGCGAGCCGATGCCGCCGAGCACGGCCGCCGTGAACGCCTTGATGCCGGCGACGAAGCCCATGAAGAAATCGACCAAGCCGTAATACAGCAGGTACATCATGCCGGCGACGGCGGCGAGCGCCGCGCCGATCACGAAGGTCATCGAGATGGTGCGGTCGACGTCGACGCCGAGCAGCGCCGCCATGGTCTGGTCCTGCTCGCAGGCGCGCATGTCGCGGCCGAGCCGCGTGCGCGACACCAGCCAGGTGAACAGGCCGAGCAGCACGATCGTGGTGATCACCACGACGATCTGGATGTTGGAGAGCTGAACGACGAAGCCGCCGTCGCCCTCGTGCAGCGTGTAGCCGCCGGTGATGATCGGCGGCACCGGCTTGACGCGCGCGCCCTGCGACACCTGCGAGAAGTTGGTCAGCACGAACGACATGCCGATCGCCGACAGCATCGGAGCCAGCCGGAAGGAGTGGCGCAGCGGCCGATAGGCGATGCGCTCGATGGTCCAGCCATACAGCGCGGTGATCGCCATCGAGACCAGCAGCACGATCAAGAGAATCACGGGCACCGCGGTCAGGCCGACCGAGACCAGCACGAGGAACGAGATCAGCGCGATGAAGCCGCCGATCATGAAGACGTCGCCATGGGCGAAATTGATCATGCCGACGATGCCGTAGACCATGGTGTAGCCGATGGCGATCAGGCCGTAGATGGAGCCGAGGACCAGGCCGTTGATGAGCTGCTGCGCGAAATAATCCATGGACTGCCGTGGCTGGGACTGTCGAGACTGAGAGTCGATACCGGTTCGCAACGCGGCGGGGGCCTTCCGCAACGAGCGCCGATCCTGCCGGGATCAGCCGCCCGCGGCCGAAGGCGGCGCGTGGCCAAGTACTAACAGCTAGGAACCGGGTGCCGCAACAGCGTGCAGTGCCACAATTAGGGGCTTATCCCGCCTGCTTTGACGGCGTGGTTCCGCTGCCCTGGTTTGGTCGGACGATCGCCATGGGGTGAACGCCGGGGAACAGCGTGCCGAAGCAACGTCAGCCGCACTCGCGCATTGGTTGTCGTTCCCTCGTCACGGAGATGCCCATGAGCAGCCTGACCGACAAGAACCAGGGCCACCAGAACCCGGGACAGAACCAGCAGGGACAGACCCAGGGCAAGCCGATCCGCCAGGACCAGGGCCGGGAACAGGGAGGGGAACAATCCGCTCCAAACCGTCCGAATCCCGGGCAGGAGCGCCAAAGCTGAACGAGCCCGGTTTGCCTGTCGCAGTCTCCTCACGGGCCGTTTGCCGGCCGCGTTAAGGTAAACAAAGGGTTTAAATTGCCCGGTGCATTTGTCGCGCGTTAGCTCCTCTGGAACTCGCCGGACGGGCGAGCGTGGGATGCAAAGGCGGGCGTGCGATGATCAGGAATTGCGTCATCAGGAACTGGCGGCTCAGCTGCGTCAACGGCGTCCTGCTGGCGCTGTATTTCGTTCCCGCCTGGGCCGTCATCGCCTTCCAGATCATGGTCTCCCCGATCCAGGCCCTGTTCGCACGGCCCAACATCGCGGTGGCGCTGTTCATCAGCGATCACCTGCACCTCTCGGGAATGGAGACCGTCCGCGCGGCCTGGCTGCTCGCGCTGGCGCGGCTGACGGTCGCAGGCTTCTTTGCGATGTTCCTGGTGCTGATCCTGGTACCTCGGGTGCGAAAGGTGGCGGGCTATGTCGAGGCGTTGTCGATCGGGCTTGGCCTCGGCAGCCTGCTCACCTTCTTCAGCATGATCATGGCCGCGAAGGTCGGTGAGACCCAGGCGCTCCGTCTGCATGCGACCGAACTTTTGATGCTGCTCGGAACGGCGATCGTGATGCTCGTCGAGAAGCCGGCCTCGCCATCCTCCGCGCCCGCTCCGGCCAACGCGGTGGCGCCCGGAACGCCCGCAGGCGCGAAGGCCTGAACGATCACGCGCGCCGCCCGTCCAGCGCCGGCTGTTCGTCAGCGCTGCGTGAGGAAGCCGAGCACCGCGTCATTGAACGCTCCGGCTGCTTCGACATTCGAGATGTGCGCGGCGTCGACGATCGTCATGTTGGCGCCGGGGATGCGGCTGCGAATCGCTTCGGCCATCGCGATCGGTGTCGACTTGTCGTAGCGGCCGGCAATGACCAGCGTCGGGCTCCTGATGCCCGGCAGATCCTCGCGCAGGTCGAGCGCGCGCAGCGCTTCGCAACAGGCCAGATAGCCTTCGACTGGCGTGGCCACCAGCATCGCCTTCATCCGATCGGCGATGTCGGGATGGTGATCGCGAAAATCCTGCGTCAGCCAGCCGGCGATCACGGTGTCGGCGATGCCGGCCAGACCGCTGTCCCGGACCGCCTTGATGCGCGCGTCCCAGATCGTCGGATCGGGATAATGGCAGGTGGTATTGGCGAGCACGACCTTGCCGATCCGCTCCGGCGCGTGTGCCGCCAGCCACTGGCCGACCATGCCGCCCATCGACACGCCGCACCAGTGCACCTTCTCGATATTCAGATCATCGAGGATGGCGAGCGCATCGCGGCCGAATCGCTCGATGGAGTAGGGGCCGGGGGGAACGTGCGACTTGCCATGGCCGCGCCGGTCGTAGCGGATGACGCGGAACACCTGCGTGAAGGCGCGCATCTGCGGCTCCCACATCTGCAGCGTCGAGCCCAGGGAGTTCGAGAGCATCAGGGTCGGCCCGCCGTCGCGGCCCTCGACGGTGACGTTCAGCAGGCAACCGTCGGCATCGATCATCGGCATGGGCGAATTCCTCGTCGCGGGCGGCCGTCGGCCGTTGATGTGAATCGTGCAGATTCGATGGCGAACTAACCATCGCGGATGCCGTCTGCCAATCGAAACCCGACGCCGCAAGACCCGGAATGCTGCGGTGCTCCAGCGTTTCTGCAACGCTTTGCGGCGCTGCTTGCCCTTCCTTTTGGGCGTTCGGTGCTTTACTTGAATGCCTCTAACCGCGCCAATCGGGGGGAGATGCACATGGCAATGACGATGACGGGCGAGGTCCAACTGGCGGCTCCGCGAGAGCAGGTCTGGGCCAAGCTGAACGATCCTGAGGTGCTCAAGGCCTGCATTCCCGGCTGCGAGGAACTGGAGAAGACCGAGGACGGCGGCTTTCGTGCCGTGGCCAAGATGAAGGTCGGACCGGTGTCCGCGCGCTTCAAGGGCAAGGTCACCCTGAGCGATCTCGATCCGCCGAACGGCTACAAGATCTCCGGCGAAGGCGAGGGCGGCGTGGCCGGCTTCGCCAAGGGTGGCGCGGTGGTCGCGCTGGCGGAGAAGGACGGCGGTACGCTGCTGACCTACAATGTCGAGGCGCAGATCGGCGGCAAGCTGGCGCAGCTCGGCCAGCGCCTGATCAACGGCACTGCAAAAAAGCTCGCTGACGAATTCTTCGCGAACTTCGCCAAGGCCGTCCAAGGCTGAGGCGCGACGATGCTTCGGGTGGGCGTGGCAACGCGTCGCCGCAACGGACCCATGCACTGCCGGTGGTGAGGTTGCCCGCCGCCGGGAGCGTCAATATGATGGTTTTCGACTGTTTTTGCTGGGCTGCGCTGCAGTGCAACGCTGCGTGCGGATAATAGAGAGTCCTGAATGGCCAAGATTTCCATGATTGTGAACGGTAATCCCGTCACGGCGAACGTCGACCCGCGGACGCTGCTCGTGCAGTTTCTTCGCGAGAATCTGCGCCTCACCGGTACCCATGTCGGCTGCGACACCTCGCAATGCGGCGCCTGTGTCGTGCATCTCGACGGCAAGGCGGTGAAGTCCTGCACCACCCTGGCGGTGATGGCCGATGGCCACGAGGTCCGGACCATCGAGGGGCTGGCCGCCGATGGCGCGCCGCTGCATCCGATGCAGGAGGCGTTCCGCGAGCACCATGGCCTGCAGTGCGGCTTCTGCACGCCGGGCATGATCATGACCGCGGTCGATCTCGTCCACCGCAAGGGACACGACCTCAGCGAGGAGACGATCCGCGAGGAGCTCGAGGGCAATCTCTGCCGCTGCACCGGTTATCAGAACATCGTGCAATCCATTGCCGCCGGCGCCAAGGCGATGGCCAAATCGGACCTCGCCTAACAGCCGGACCCCGCCTCAGCCGCCCCGCCGCGCACAGGACATCCCCCATGTATGAATTCAAATATCATCGGCCGGCGACCGTACGCCAGGCCGCCAATCTCCTGGTCAAGAACGAGGACTCCAAGCTGATCGCTGGCGGTCATACGCTCGTGCCGGTGATGAAGCAGCGCCTCGCGAGTCCGCCGCACCTCGTGGACCTGTCGCATGTCGAGGGTCTCGGCACGATCGAGCTGAAGGGGCGCAACCTCGTGATCGGCGCGATGGCGCGCCATGCCGAGGTCGCCAACTCCGCCACGGTGGGCGAGGCGATTCCGGCGCTCGCGCATCTGGCGAGCCTGATCGGCGACCCCGCGGTACGGCATCGCGGCACGATCGGCGGCTCGATCGCCAACAACGACCCGACCGCCGACTATCCCGCGGCGTGCCTCGCGCTCGGCGCCACCATCGTCACCAACAAGCGCAAGCTGAAGGCCGAGGAGTTCTTCCAGGGCCTGTTCACGACCGCGCTCGAGCCCGACGAGATCATCACCAAGGTGAGCTTCCCGCTGGCCAAGAAGGCGGCGTATGTGAAGTTCCGCAACCAGGCTTCGCGCTATGCCCTGGTCGGCGTGTTCGTCGCGCGGCGCCCCTCCGACGTCCGCGTCGCGGTGACCGGCGCCGGCAGCAATGGCGTGTTCCGCGTCACCGCCTTCGAGGAGGCGCTGCAGAAGCGGTTCTCGCCGAAGGTGCTGGAAGGCATCGCCGTGCCGGCTGAGGGCCTCAACAGCGACATCCACGGCAGCGCCGAATATCGCGCGCACCTGATCGGTGTGCTGGCGCGCCGCGCGGTCGATGCCGCCAATGCTGAAGCCAAGGCCCCGTCTGCGGCGGACGCGGAGCCCGAAGCGCCGGCGTCGTGACGGGCGCCCACGGTCAAGGAGGGCGGTCTCGCTCATGAGTGCTGCAGCGCTGCCGGCATCGGTCGATGCGATGCTTGAACTGCTATCCTCGCGCGGCTACCTGGCCGAGCGAGCGCTGGCGACGGTGACCTATCTGTCGCTGCGCATGGGCCGGCCGTTGTTCCTCGAGGGCGAGGCCGGCGTCGGCAAGACCGAGATCGCCAAGGTGCTGTCGGCGGCTCTCGGCCGCAAGCTGATCCGCCTGCAATGCTACGAGGGACTCGACGTCGCCTCGGCCGTCTACGAGTGGAATTCGGCCGCGCAGATGATCGCGATCCGTCTGGCGGAAGCCGGCGGCGAGGTCGACCGCGACCAGTTGTCGTCGGACATCTTCGCCGACCGCTACCTGATCAAGCGCCCGCTCTTGCAGGCGCTCGAGCCGGATGTCGCGGGCGCACCCGTGTTGCTGATCGACGAGCTCGATCGTGCCGACGAAGCGTTCGAGGCCTATCTGCTCGAGATCCTCTCCGACTTCCAGGTGACGATCCCCGAGTTCGGCACCGTCAAGGCGCCGCATCCGCCGATCGTCATCATCACCTCCAACCGTACCCGCGAGATCCACGACGCGCTGAAGCGGCGCTGCCTGTATCACTGGGTCGACTATCCCTCCGCCGAGCGCGAGCTCGCCATCGTCAAGACCCGGCTGCCCGGCATCTCGCAGCGGCTGTCGCAGCAGATCGTGCGCTTCGTGCAGGCGCTGCGCGACCAGGACTTCTACAAGTCGCCGGGCGTCGCCGAGACGCTGGACTGGGCCACCGCTCTGACCGAGCTCGACGCGCGCTCGCTGAATGCGGAAGTCGTCGGCGACACGCTGGGCGCGCTGCTGAAATATCAGGACGATATCGCCCGCATGCAGGGCGATGCGCTGAACAAGGTGATCAAGGACGCGACCAGCGAGACGTGAGCCGAGGTCGCGCGACAACAAAGGTCGTCATTCCGGGATGCGTGCGCAGCACGCAGGCCCGGAATCCATAACCACGATCGTGAGTATGGATTCCGGGCTCGCGCTCCGCGCCCCGGAATGACGAACCCGATTGCGGGCGTGCCGGGATAGACGAGGGTCAACCAATGCCCACCAGCATCAATCACCTCGCGCCGCCGACCGGTGGCATCGCCGACAACATCGCGGGCTTCGCGCGGGCGTTGCGGGCCGCGGGCCTGCCGGTCGGGCCGGGCGCCGTGATCGACGCCATGACCGCGCTCGAAGCGATCGACATCGGCAAGCGGCCGGACGTCTTCACCACGCTCGAATCGATCTTCGTGAAGCGCCACGAGCACGCGCTGATCTTCGCACAGGCATTCGATCTGTTCTTCCGTCCTGCCGAGGAATGGAAGTCGATGCTCGATTCCGTGCCGCTGCCTGACCACGCCAAGAAGAAGCCCCCGCCGGCCTCGCGCCGCGTCCAGGAGGCGATGGCGCAGCCGCAGATGCACGAGGAGCCGAAGGCGCAGGAGCAGGACCTGCGGCTCGCGGTGTCCGACCGCGAGGTGCTGCAGAAGAAGGATTTTGCGCAGATGAGCGCGGCCGAGATCGCCGAGGTCGCGCGTGCGATTGCCAAGATGCGGCTGCCGCAGGCCGAGCTGAAGACCCGCCGCTACACCGCCGATCCGCGCGGCCATCGCATCGACATGCGCAAGACCCTGCGCCAGGCGCTGCGCACCGAGGGCGAGATCATCAACTTTCATCGCCTGGGACGGATCGAGAAGCCGGCGCCGATCGTGGCGCTGCTCGACATCTCCGGCTCGATGAGCGAGTACACCCGCCTGTTCCTGCATTTCCTGCATGCCATCACCGATGCCCGCAAGCGCGTCTCGGTGTTCCTGTTCGGCACCCGCCTGACCAACGTGACGCGCGCGCTGCGGCAGCGCGATCCGGACGAGGCGCTGGCGAGCTGCTCGGCCAATGTCGAGGACTGGGCCGGCGGCACCCGGATCGCGACCTCCTTGCAGACCTTCAACAAGCAATGGGCGCGGCGCGTGCTCGGGCAGGGCGCGATCGTGCTCTTGATCTCCGACGGGCTGGAGCGCGAGGCCGACAGCAAGCTCGCCTTCGAGATGGACCGGCTGCACCGCTCCTGCCGTCGGCTGATCTGGCTCAACCCGCTGTTGCGCTATTCCGGCTTCGAGGCCAAGGCGCAGGGCATCAAAACCATGCTGCCCCACGTTGACGAATTTCGCCCGGTACATAACTTGACGTCCATCGAGGCCCTGATCTCGGCCCTGTCGGCGCCGCTGCCGCCGCATAGTCGCAGCGCGATCCGGCCCGCCGCCTGATCGGTCCGTGAAGGAGACAGCCATGCTCAACCGCGACGAAGACATCCTCAAGGCCGCCGAGGACTGGCACAAGGGCGGACACGGCGTGGCGCTCGCCACAGTAGTCGAGACCTGGGGCTCGGCACCGCGGCCGGTCGGCTCCAATCTCGTGATCAACGACGAGGGCACATTCCTGGGCTCGGTGTCGGGCGGCTGCGTCGAGGGCGCCGTCGTCACCGAGGCGCTCGACGTGATCTCCAGCGGCCAGCCGAAGATGCTGGAGTTCGGCGTCGCCGACGAGACGGCCTGGAATGTCGGGCTGTCCTGCGGCGGCACCATCCGCGTGTTCGTCGAGAAGGTGGGTTGATCGATGCAGCTGTCGACACTGGCCGAGCTCAATGCCGAGCGCGCCGCGCGCCGCCCGGCCGTTCTCGTCACCGACGTCGCCTCCGGCGAGCAGCGCCTGGTGAAGGCCGCCGCGATCGCCCGCGATCCGCTGAGCGACGAACTCGCCAAGCATCTGCGCATGGGCAAGAGCGGCATGGTCGAGGTGAACGGCAAGCGGCTGTTCCTCAACGTCTACGCACCCACGGCCAAGCTCGTGATCGTCGGCGCGGTCCATATCAGCCAGGCGCTGGCGCCGATCGCCAAGTCGCTCGGCTACGACGTCACCGTCGTCGATCCGCGCACGGCCTTCGCCAGCCCCGAGCGTTTTCCCGATGTGCCGCTGATCGCCGAATGGCCTGACGTGGCGCTGCCGCCGCTCAACGTCGATCACTACACGGCGTTCGTTGCGCTGACGCATGATCCGAAGATCGACGATCCGGCGCTGCTGCACGCGTTCTCGCGCGACTGCTTCTACATCGGCGCGCTCGGCTCGCGGAAGACCCACGCCAAGCGGCACGATCGCCTGCGGGCGCAGGGGGCCAGCGACGCCGACATCGCCCGCATCCATGCGCCGATCGGGCTCGCCATCGGCGCGGTATCGCCGTCGGAGATCGCGGTCTCGATCATGGCCGAGATCACCGCGACGTTGCGGCTGCCGGCCAAGGAGAAAGAGCAGGCCGCATGAAGTTCGGTCCTGCCAGTCCGCATGAGGCTATCGGCGGGGTGACGGTGCACACCCTGCGCAAGGGATCATTGGTGCTCAAGAAGGGCACCCTGATCGGTCCTGGCGAGGTCGAGGCGCTGGTCAGGGAGAACGTCAAGGAGATCGTCGTCGTCAGGCTCGAGCCCGGCGACGTGTCCGAGGACGAGGCGGCCGCCGACGTCGCCAAGGTCGTGGCCGGCGAGGGCATCCATGTCGATCGCGCCTTCACCGGGCGCGCCAACCTGTTTGCAGCGCACGCCGGGGTGCTGGTGATCGATCGCGCCGCGGTCGAGCGCATCAACGAGGTCGACGAGGCCATCACCTTCGCGACATTGCCGGCGTTCAAGCCGGTGGTCGAAGGCGAGATGGTCGGCACCGTCAAGCTGATTCCGTTCGGCGTCGAAGGCCGCCTGCGCGATGCCGCCGTCGCTGCCGCGGGGCGCGGCGCGCTGAGCATTGCGCCCTACATCATCAAGCGGGTGGGCGTGGTCTCGACGATCCTGCCCGGCCTGGCGCCGAAGGTCATCGACAAGACACTGCGGGTTACCGCCGAGCGCCTCGCGCCCGCGGGCGCGGCGATCATCGCCGAGCGCCGCGTGCCGCATGAGCAGGCCGCGCTGGCCACGGCGATCAAGGAGCTGCTCGGCCTCGGCGCCGAGCTCGTCATCGTGTTCGGCGCCTCGGCCATCGCCGATCGCCGCGACGTCATTCCGGCGGCGATCACCGGCATCGGCGGCGCCATTGCTCATTTCGGCATGCCGGTCGATCCGGGCAACCTGCTGCTGATCGGCAGCGCCGGCGGCGTGCCGGTGCTCGGCGCACCCGGCTGCGCCCGCTCGCCGGCCGAGAACGGCTTCGACTGGGTGCTGATGCGGCTGCTCGCCGGCATCAAGGTGACCCGGGCCGAGCTGACGGCGATGGGCGTCGGGGGGCTTCTGATGGAGATCGTGACGCGGCCGCAGCCGCGCGCCAAGCCCGAAGAGAGCGAGGGCGAGCGCAGGGTCGCTGCGATCGTTCTTGCCGCGGGCCGCTCGACGCGGATGGGCGGACCGAACAAGCTCCTGGCCGAGCTCGACGGCAAGAAGCTGGTCCGGATCGTCACCGAGCAGGCGCTGGCCTCCAAGGCCAGTGAGGTCGTCGTTGTCACCGGCCATCAGGCCGAGCTGGTCGAGCAGGCGCTGTCCGACCTCGACGTCCGCTTCGTGCGCAATCCCGATTTCGCCGGCGGGCTCGCCAGCTCGGTGAAGGCCGGCATCGCCGCGGTGCCGGACGGCGTCGATGGCGCGGTGGTCTGTCTTGGCGACATGCCGATGGTGTCGTCCGATCTGCTCGACCGCCTGATCGGAGCCTTCGCTCCCGATCGCGGCAATTTGATCGTCGTGCCTGTGTCCGAAGGCCGCCGCGGCAATCCCGTGCTGTGGTCACGCCGCTTCTTCGCCGAGCTGATGACGCTCGACGGCGACGTCGGCGCGCGGCACCTCATCGCCAAGCACACCGAGGCCGTCGCCGAGGTCCCGGTCGATGGCGACAGCGCCTTCCTGGATATCGATACGCCGCAGGCTTTGGAGGCGGCGCGGCGGGGGTAAAGCCCTGTAGCCCGCATGAGCGCAAGCGACATGCGGGTTCTCACGTGCTGTGTCGGTGAACCCGCATGTCGCTTGCGCTCATGCGGGCTACGGTCTCCATCTCAACCTCTCGTTCACCAAGTTTCAACGACCCCCGGCTAAATTTGCCGTATTGGCCTCGGGGGAGGAGAGAGTGATCGTTTCGACCGCCGCGCGACGTTTCGCGCTGTTCGCATTTGGGCTGACCGTGATCGTAGGTGCCGCACGCGTTGCAAGCACTGGCGCCATCAGCCCGGCCCATGCTGCCGGCGCCTTTGCCATCGGCCGGTGTGCCGCCTACGGCCAGGCGTTCGACTATCCGGCGGAGCACCTCGCCAAGGCTGCCGCGCTCAAGCAGTGCAAGGGCGAATGCACCGCAGTCACGATGAAGAAGGCCTGTGCCGCATTCGCGGTCGACCTGACCAATCCCTGCGGCCCGCATGGCTATGCCGTGCGCCCGAAGATCTCGGCCTCGCTCAACGAGGCGACGCGTGAATGCTACAAATATGGCGGCAAGGAATGCGTGATCCGCGCCTGGGTCTGCGACGCCAAGGGTTGATAAGACACCGACCGCTGAGTTCCCACGCGCACGTCCGCTCATTCACCGCTTCACGCCCGGAATGGCTCGGCTATTCTGGGCGCTCGCGTCTCATGAGCTGGAAGTGACATGCAATTCGACACCAAGATCGCGCTGATCATCCGCAACGACCTCGAGGCCTGGCAGAAGTTGAACGTAGCGGCCTTCCTCGCCAGCGGCATCGCCGCGGCGTTTCCCGATTGCATCGGCGCCCCCTGTGAGGACGGCTCGGCGACGCGCTATCACGCGCTGATCGGCCAGCCGATCCTGATCTACGGCGCGGCTGACAACGCAGCCTTGGCGCGTGCCCTGGATCGCGCGCTGACGCGCAACGTCAAGCCGGCGCTCTACACCGCGGACATGTTCAAGACCACGCATGACGAGGCCAATCGCGCAGCGGTGAGGGCGGTGGCCCGCGCGGATCTCGACCTTGTGGGCCTGGCGCTGCGCGCCGAGCGCAAGGTGGTGGACAAGATCGTCGACGGATTGAAGTTTCATGCCTGAGACCGCGCGATAGCGATCGCTGTTCTGTCATGAAACTGTTACATGCTGCGCATCAAAGCGGCAGCGTGGTTTGACACCGATCAAGACCGGAATAGTCCGGTGTCGTTAGTTTGCGCCTCAACATGAGGAGCAGACAGATGCAGACCATGAAAGCCGCCGTCGTCAAAGCCTTCGGCAAGCCGCTCGTCATCGAGGACGTGCCTGTTCCCACGCCCGGTCCAGGCGAATTGCTGGTCAAGCTCAGGGCATGCGGTGTGTGCCACACCGACCTTCACGCTGCCTCGGGCGATTGGCCGGTGAAGCCGACGCCGCCGTTCATTCCCGGTCACGAAGCGGCGGGCGTCGTCGCCGCGCTCGGTGCCGGGGTGACCGACTTCAAGGTCGGCGACGCCGTTGGCGTGGCCTGGCTGCACGATGCCTGCCTGCGCTGCGAATATTGCGAGACCGGCTGGGAGACGTTGTGCGAGCATCAGCACAACACGGGCTACAGCGTGAATGGCGGCTTTGCCGAATACGTCATCGCGTCGGCGGCCTTTGCCGCGCGGCTGCCGGCCAACGTCGATTTCGCCAGGGTCGCGCCGATCCTCTGCGCTGGGGTCACCACCTACAAGGGCCTGAAGGAAACCGATGCGCGCCCGGGCGAGTGGGTGGTGATCTCGGGCGTCGGCGGCCTCGGTCACGTCGCGATCCAGTATGCGAAGGCGATGGGGCTGAAGGCGATCGGTCTGGATATTGCCGAAGACAAGCTCAAGCTGGCGCTGGAGGCCGGCGCCGCGCACGCCGTCAATGCGCTCGACAAGGACGCCGTGGAGCGTGTCATCGCCATCACCGGAGGAGGGGCGCACGGCGTTCTGGTGACCGCGGTGTCGACGCCCGCTTTCGCGCAGGCGCTGCACATGGTCCGTCGCAAGGGCACCGTCAGCCTGGTCGGCCTGCCGCCGGGAGAATTCCCGACGCCGATCTTCGACGTCGTGCTCAAGCGCATCACCGTGCGCGGCTCGATCGTCGGCACGCGGCGAGACCTCGACGAGGCCATCGCCTTTGCCGCCGAAGGCAAGGTGAAGGCGGAGGTCACCACGGCGCCGCTGTCGGAGATCAACACCATCTTCGACCGGATGAAGGCCGGCAAGATCGACGGCCGCGTGGTGCTGGATTTCACCTGATCGAAGGCGCCTGTTCCGGGCGGCCGCCGCGCATCAGCGTGGCGGCCGTCTTGATCTGGATCAGGATGACGGCGCAGCGTCCTGGCACAGATATCAGATGACCGCCGTCACCAAGATCGTCTTCCTCGGTGCGAGCAGCGCATCGTTTGGGCTCAGCGTGTTTCGGGACCTGTTCTCGAGCCGAGATCTCACGGGCTCGACACTGGTGCTGGTCGGTCGAGACAAGACACGGCTGGCGCGGTCGGAGCGCCTGGCGCGGCTGCTGAACGATCGCTCCGGCGCGGGCCTCAGGATCGAGGCGACGACGGATTGGCGCGCCGCGCTCGACGGCGCCGGCTTTGTGATCCATTCCACCGCGATCGACCGCAACCGGCTGTGGAAGCTCGACTTCGAAGTGCCGCGCAAATACGGCATGCGCCATACGCTTGGTGAGAATGGCGGTCCTGGCGCGCTGTTCTTCACGCTCCGTACCTTGCCCGTGGTGTTCGACTTCGTGCGGGAGATGGAACGGCGCTGCCCGAACGCCCTGTTCATCAACTTCTCCAATCCCGAGAGCCGCATCATCCTGGCCCTCGGTCTTCGCAGTCGTATCGCCCATGTCGGCCTGTGCCACGGCATCTTCATCGCGCGGAGCCAGGTGGCGTCGATCCTCGGGCTCCCGGAGGAGCGCGTCGAGGTGTGGGGCGCCGGCCTCAATCACTTCCAGTGCCTGCTGCAGATCCGTGACCGTGAGACTGGAGCCGATCTCTATCCGCTGCTGCGCGAGCGGGAGCGCAGTCACGATCCCAAGGTCGCGCCGCTGACCCGCACGCTGCTGCATGATTTCGGCGTCTGGCTCGGCTGCGGCGACGGCCATGTCGGCGAGTATCTCGCCTATGGCTGGGAGGCGGGCGAGCGCGGCTATGATTTTGCCTGGGACGAGGCGGAACGGGCCAAGCTGATCCGCCAGATCGACGACGTGCTGGCGGGCGGGGCTGAGGTGCCGGCCTGGTGGCGGTCCCCGTCCGGCGAACGCGCGGTGACAGTGATCGGGGCGGTGCTGCACGATCGCAAACAGGCCATCGAGTCCGGCGTCGTGCTCAACCGCGGCGTCATCCCCAATCTCCCGGCGGAGGCGGCCGTCGAGGTGCCTGTCGTCGCGGATCGCTGCGGCCTTCATCCGATCTGCTTGGGCCCGCTGCCGGACGCCGTCGCCAAGCTGATGGCGATCCAGGTTCAGGTGCAGCAGCTCTCCGTGCAGGCGGCGATCACCGCCTCCAAGGAAATCGCGCTGCAGGCGCTGCTGATCGATCCCGTCGTGAACTCGGCCACGGCGGCTCGCCAGATCCTGGACGAGCTCTGGGAGGTGAACCGGCCCTACATCCGGCCATGCGCCTGATGGGCCAGCAAGGGGCAGCGGATCCGCGGCACACGCGGCTGCGCAGACGTCTCGGCAGTTGCGCCCCAGGGTCGAAAGGCCCTTTACAATGACTGACTGGTCAGTCATAAATGAGGGATGTCGAAGTCTCTGAAGACCGCCCGCCGCGGCGGAGATGCTGTGAGCGCCGTGGCGGACGTCGCAGGGGCGGGCGCCGTCTCCCGCCGCGCTGATCGTGCCGCCGAGCGCCGTGCCGCCATCGTGCAGGCGGCGATGGACGAGTTCATCGCGCGCGGCTTTGCCGCGACCCGGCTAGATGACATCGCCAAGCGCGCAGGCGTCGCCAAGGGCACGATCTATCTGCACTTCAAGGACAAGGAATCGATGTTCGAGGAATTGATCCGGACTGCGATCGTGCCCTTCGTCGGCCGGCTCGCTGCGCCGCCGCCGGTGGGCGGCTCGGTGCGCGACATGGTCGAGGGCCTGGCGCGCATGTTCCTGCAGGAGATCGCGGGCACGCGACGGGCCGATCTCGTCCGCCTCATCATCGCCGAAGGACCGCGCTTTCCGGCCATTGCCGATTTCTACTATCGCGAGGTCGTGTCGCGCGGCCTCGCGGCGATGCGGGCGCTGATCCAATTGGCGGTCACGCGCGGCGAGATCCGCGAGCCCAAGCTCGTGCAGCATCCGCAACTGATGATCGCGCCGATGATGGTCGCCGTGATCTGGAAGAGCCTGTTCGAGCGCCATGCGCCGCTCGATGCCGAGGCGATGCTGCAGACGCATCTCGATCTGATCTTCGGCGCGAGGAGGCCGACATGAGCCTGCTGCACTGCCTTGCCGTGCTGGTCACGGCCTTCAGCTTCAACGGCTGCAAGGACACGCGCGATCCCGGCTATCAGGGCTGGGTCGAGGCCGACATGATCTTCGTCAGTCCCGACGAAGCGGGACGCGTCACCAGGCTGAATGTCCGCGAAGGCGATGAGATCAAGGTCGGCGATCCGCTGTACGCGGTCGACGACGACCTGCAGCAGGCCGATCTGAACCAGACCAAGGCGACGCTGGCCAACGCACAGCAGACCTACGATCGTGCCGCCGCCCTGAGCAAGACCGGCGCGGGGACGCAGGCGACGCTCGACGCGGCCGTCTCGGCGCTGCGCGTGGCCGAGGCTCATGTCGTGACCTCGCAGACCCGGCTCGCGCGGCGCAAGGGTGTCGCGCCGGTCGCCGGCACCATCCAGCAGATCTACTTCCGCGAAGGCGAGATGGTCGCCGCTCAGCGGCCGGTGCTGTCGATCATGCCGCCCGGCAACATGAAGCTGCGGTTCTACGTGTCCGAGACCGATCTGCCCAAATTCGCGATTGGTGACGAGGTGCGGGTGACCTGCGACAATTGCGCCGCCGACCTGACGGCGCGCATCTACTTCCTGGCGACGACGGCGGAATATACGCCGCCGGTCATCTACAGCCTCGATGAGCGCAACAAGCTCGTCTACCTCATCCAGGCGCGTCCCGCGCGACCGGATGCATTGCGCGTCGGACAGCCCGTCAGCATCTATCCGCAACCCAAGACCCCCGTCGCGGACAAGCAATGAACGGTGCCCGACCAGCCGAGATCGCGATCGACGTCAGGGGCCTGACCAAGTCCTTCGGCGGCCGCGAGGTCGTGCACGATCTGTCGATGCAGGTGCGGCGCGGCTCGATCTACGGCTTCCTCGGTCCGAACGGCTCGGGCAAGACCACGACCATCCGCATGCTGTGCGGCCTGCTGACTCCCGATCAGGGCGACGGCAGCTGTCTCGGCTTCGACATCCGCCGCGACGCCGACAAGATCAAGCGCCGCGTCGGCTACATGACGCAGCGCTTCAGCCTCTATCAGGATCTCTCCGTGCGCGAGAACCTCGAATTCGTGGCGCGGCTGTACGGGATGCGCGATCCGCAAGCCGCCGCGCGCGACATGGTGCAGCGGCTCGGGCTCTCTGGGCGCGAGCGCCAGCTCGCCGGCGAATTGTCCGGCGGCTGGAAGCAGCGGCTCGCGCTTGGCGCCTGCACCTTGCCGAACCCGCAATTGCTGCTGCTCGACGAGCCCACCGCCGGCGTCGATCCGAAGGCGCGGCGCGACTTCTGGAACGAGATCCACGCGCTCGCCGCGGACGGACTGACCGTGCTGGTCTCGACCCACTACATGGACGAGGCCGAGCGCTGTCACGAGATCGCCTATATCGCCTATGGGCATCTGCTGGCCCACGGCACCGTGTCGGACGTGATCGCGCAATCCAAGCTCACCACCTTCACCGTGAGCGGTGATGATCTGCGGGCGCTGTCGGCCGATCTTTCCGGCAAGCCGGGCGTCGACATGGTCGCGCCGTTCGGCACCAGCCTGCACGTCTCCGGCCGCGACCACGATGCGCTGGATGCCGCGATCGCGCCCTGGCGCGACAAGCCCGGTCTGCACTGGCAGCCGGCCGCGCCATCGCTCGAGGACGTCTTCATCGATCTGATGAACCGCTCGCGGGACAATTTCCAATGAGCGACGCCGCCCTCCATCCGACCTCTCGCGAGCCGCGCTTCGGTTTCTGGCGCCGGACCTATGCGATGCTGGTCAAGGAGTTCATCCAGCTCAGGCGCGACCGGGTCTCGTTCGCGATGATCGTGATGATCCCGGTGATGCAGCTGATGCTGTTCGGCTACGCCATCAACACCACGCCGCACCATCTGCCGGCCGCGGTGCTGCTGCAGGAGGACAGCGATCTCGGCCGCTCGATCCTGAAGGCGATGGAGAACACCGCCTATTTCAGCTTCACCCGCGAGGTCAGCAGCGTTGCGGAGTTCGACGATCTGCTGCTGTCCGGCAAGGTGCTGTTCGGCGTCGAGATCCCGCGCGGCTTCGAGCGCGCGGTCCGCCGCGGCGACCGCCCGGCGCTGCTCGTGGCCGCCGACGCCACCGATCCGGTCGCGGCGTCCTCGGCGCTGTCCTCGCTCGGCACCATCGTGCAGACCGCGCTCGCCCACGACCTCTACACCGGTGATCCCGTCGCGGCCCCGTTCGAGATCAGGGCGCATGCGCGCTACAACCCGGCGGCCTCGTCGCGGCTCAACATCGTGCCGGGCCTGGTCGGCACCATCCTGACCATGACGATGCTGATCTTCACCGCGCTGTCGGTGACGCGCGAGATCGAGCGCGGCACGATGGAGAGCCTGCTGTCGATGCCGATCAAGCCGGTCGAGGTGATGCTCGGCAAGATCATCCCTTATGTGCTGGTCGGCTTCCTGCAAGCCACCATCATCATCGGCATCGGCGTGCTGCTGTTCGGCGTGCCCGTGATGGGCAGCCTGTTGCTGCTGGCGCTGCTCTCGACGCTGTTCATCGCCACCAACCTGTCGATCGGCTATACGTTCTCCACCCTGGCGCAGAACCAGCTGCAGGCGATGCAGCTGTCGATGATGTTCTTCCTGCCGAGCATCCTGCTCTCCGGCTTCATGTTCCCGTTTCTCGGGATGCCGCAATGGGCCCAGGTCATCGGCGAATGCCTGCCGCTGACTCACTACCTCCGCATCGTCCGCGCCATCATGCTCAAGGGATCGACGCTTTCGAACCTGCAGCATGATACGATCGCCCTGTTCGGGCTGATGCTGTTCGCCATGACGGTTGCCGTCTTCCGCTTCCGCCGCACGCTCGATTGAGGCAGAATGCCGGCCGGGCGGAGAACCGGCTGGGGCAGGATGCAGATCGCGGGGGCAGGCAAAGGGAGCGGTTCGCCGGCAAACGCGGCGACGGAGTTCAACCGGGCGCTGATGCGCCAGACGCTGAACACCGAGTTGCTGCGGGTGAAAGCCCTGATCGCCACGGCGGGACTGTTCCTCGTCATCTCGATCTTCGTCGAGATCTTCGAACCGCGAATTTCGGAGTGGATCTGGCCCAGCCGGGTCGGAGTCCTCTACGTCTACGCGATCATCGGCTGTTTTCTCGCCTTCGAGGTCCTGGTCCTGTTCAGGATCAAGGCCAATATTCGCCTCGGCCGCGACGTTCCGATCATCTTGCGCTACTTCAGCGTCCTGGTCGAAACGTCGATGCCTACGCTCGTGCTGGTGTTGCAGGTCGAAGGCATCGGCCGCGACAGGGCGCTCGGCTTCGGTGCGCCGCTGGTCTATTTCATCTTCATCATCCTCTCGACCCTGCGGCTGGACTTCTGGCTGTCGAGCTTCACCGGGCTCGTGGCAGCAGCGGAATTGCTGACGGTCGCGCTGATCGACAGGCCGTCCATCGATGTGAGCCAGCATCCGGAGATCTATTATCACGGCGAGCGCAGCTTCATCATCCTGCTGAGCGGCCTGCTCGCAGGCGCCGTCAGCGTCCAGTTGCGGCGACAGTTCGCTGCGAGTATCGAGGCGGCTTCGGCGCGCGATCGCGTCACCGACCTGTTCGGCCAGCATGTCTCGCCGCAGGTGGTCGAGCGGTTGATGAAGGAGGGCACAGCGGAGGCGCGTGACATCCGCCAGGTCGCGGTGATGTTCGTCGACTTCCGCGGCTTCACCGCGGCGGCGCGATCGAAGTCGCCGCAGGAGGTCGTCGACCGGCTCGACGGCGCATTTGCCGTGCTGGTCGAGATCCTCGAGCGGCATGGCGGGATCGTCAACAAATTCCTCGGCGATGGTTTCCTGGCGCTGTTCGGTGCGCCGTTCGAGTCGCGCGACGCGGCGGTGCAGGCGGTGGCGGCGGCGCGCGAGATGGTCGCGGCCATGCAGCGGGACAACGCGGCGTCGTCCTGGCCGCTGCGCATCGGCATCGGCATTCATCTCGGCGAGGTCGTGGCCGGCAGCATCGGTTCGCCGCGGCGCAAGGAGTACACGGTCATCGGCGATACCGTGAACTTCGCCTCGCGGCTGGAGGCCTTGAACAAGGAGTTCAATTCGCAGCTCCTGATCTCGACCGAGGTGCGGCAGGCGGCCGGCGAGGAGGCGGAGGATGCCGTCTTCCACGGCGAGGTATCGGTGCGCGGTTACGACCGGTCGTTCGAAGTCTGGCAGCTGCACTAGAACCGATTGTTCACGCTTCCGCCGGCGGCGCGGCGCCGGCGATTTACATTCCGCGATCTCCACGCTTAACTGCGCGCCAACCAACAGGGCATCAGGAGGAAATGCATGACCCGAACGGGGACGTCGCTTTTGGCCGGCGTGAGCCTCGCCTGCGTGGCGGCAATCGGATCTGCGCGGGCCGAGGACGCGGCGTGCAGCAAGGTGACGGCCGAGGCGCTGAAGGTCGCGGGGTTGACCCTGACCGGATCGAAGCTGCAGGAGGCGGCCGACGGCTTGCCGCGTCACTGCATCATTTCCGGCAAGGTCAATGAGCGCACCGGTCTCGACGGCCATGCCTATGCGATCCAGTTCGAGATCCGCCTGCCGGAGAGCTGGAACGGCCGCTTCCTGCACCAGGTGAACGGCGGCAATGACGGCGTGGTGGTGCCGGCGCTCGGCGACAAGGCCGATGGTCTGGTCAGCGGCGGCACGACCCCGCTCGCCCGCGGCTTCGCGGTGCTGTCGTCGGACAGCGGCCATTCCGGCAACGACCCCGCCAACAAGCCGCGCGGCCTGGCTTCCGGCTCGGCCTTCGGCCTCGATCCGCAGGCCCGGCGCGACTATGGCTATTCGGCCGACATCACGCTGGCGCCGATCGCGAAGGCGATCATCGCGGCGCACTACGGCAAGAAGCCGGATTATTCGTACATCGCCGGCTGCTCCAATGGTGGACGTCACACCATGGTCGCGGCCGAGCGCATGCCCGAGCAGTATGACGGCTTCCTGGTCGGCAATCCCGGCTTCAATCTGCCGCGCGCCGCCGTGCAGCATGCCTGGGACGTGCAGGCGCTGACCAAGGCGGATGCCGACATCCGCAAGTCGATCACCCGCGAGGACGCCAAGCTGATCTCCGCCAAGATCACCGAGGTCTGTGACGGACTCGACGGCGCCAAGGATGGCCTGACCGCGAATCTCAAGGCCTGCCAGAAGGCGTTCAGCTTCGACAGCCTGCGCTGCGCCGCCGGCAGCACCGAGGCCTGTCTGCCGGCCGCCAAGGTCGATGCCCTGAAGAAGGTGTTCGCCGGGCCGCAGAATTCCAAGGGCGAGCAGCTCTATTCGGACTGGCCGGTCGATGGCGGCGTCGGCACCGGCAACTGGCGCGCCTGGAAGGTCGAGAGCCCGGTGGCGCCCTGGAACAACCTCCCGATCATCGCCACCATGGGCGGGGCGTCGCTGAACTACATCTTCTCGACGCCGCCGGTGGAAATCGAAGGCTCGCCCGACAAGCTGGTCGAGAAGCTGCAGACGTATGACTTCGACAAGGACGCGCCGAAGATCTTCGCCAAGGAGGGCCCCTTCACCGAATCCGCAATGGACTTCATGGCGCCGCCCTCGGTCGACAATCCGACCTTGCCGGCGTTCCAGAACGGGGCGCGCAAGATGCTGATCTATCACGGCCAGGCCGATCCGGTGTTCTCGGTCAATGACACGATCCGCTGGTACGAGAAGCTCGACGCCAATGTGCAGGGCAAGGCCGACAGCTTCGCGCGGCTGTTTGCGCTGCCGGGCGAGACGCATTGCGGCGGCGGCGTCACCTTGGAGAAGTTCGACGCGCTGGGCGCGCTGATGGACTGGGTCGAGAAGGGCAAGGCGCCCGAGGCGATCACGGCCTCCGTCAATGCGGCCAACAAGGAGGTCCCGTCAAGCTGGAGCGCGCAGCGGACGCGGCCGCTGTGCCCGTGGCCGAAGTTTGCCAAATATGTCAGCGGCGACATCGAGCAGGCGTCCTCCTTCACCTGCGCCGCGGAGTAGCGGCCTACACTTGCGGCGCGACGAGGTTCTCGATCCGGACCTTGTCGCGCTCCTCGATGATCTCGGCGATCCATTGCCGGTGGCAATGGGCGTGGTCGCGCTCGTAGCAGAGCAGGCACACCGGCCCGGCGCTCTTCACCAATGATGCCAGCTCGTCCATCTGCTCCCTGGCCTGCGGCGTCTTCAGGTGCGCGCTGTAGATCCTGTGCAGCGTGTCGTAGTGGCCGCTGCGCGCCGCCTCGCGACCTTCTTTCGGCGTCCCCAGCCCGCGCAGATGGACGTAGCCGATGCCGCGCTCGTCGAGCCCGGCGGCGAGCTGGCTCTTGGAGAAGCCCGGCCGGCGCGAGGCCGCCACCGCGCGGACATCGACCAGGAGCTTGACGCCGGCCGATTGCAGCTCGTCGAGCACGGCCTTGGCGGGCGTGTGCTCGTAGCCGATGGTGAACAGCGTCTTTGCCTTGGCCATGATGCTGCCCTCAGCCGACCCGCTCGATCAATTCCATTGCGCCGGCCGGCGCGCGCACCTTGCCCTCGTGGATGACATAGGCGAACACGTCGCGCGGCGTCTTCTTCGCCGGCGTGTCGTCAACGCGCGGCAGATCGTCCGGTTCACCGCCGCTGGCCCACGACTGCAGCCGCTTGGCCCAGGCGTCGAGCTGCTTCGGCGGATAGCAGGTCTTCAGCTCGTCATTGCCTTTCTGCAATCGCGCGTAGACGAAGTCGCCAACGACATCGGCGATCGCGGGATATTTGCCATGCTCCGCGAACACGACCGGCGTCGAAAACTCGCGCAGCAGCTTGACGAAGCCGGGCACGCCAAAACTGTCGTGCCGGACCTCGACCACGTGCCGCAGCTTGCGGCCGTCGATCTCGCGCGGCAGCAGCTCCAGGAATTTTCCGAAATCGGCCTCGTCGAACTTCTTGGTCGGCGCGAACTGCCACAGCACCGGACCCAGCCGGTCGCCGAGCTCGAGCACGCCGGTGTCGTAGAAGCGCTTCACCGAATCGCCCGCCTCGGCCAGCACCTTGCGGTTGGTCGCGAAGCGCGGCCCCTTCAGTGAGAAGATGAAGCCGTCGGGCACCTCGCGGGCCCATTTGCGAAAGCTCTCCGGCTTCTGCGAACCGTAATAGGTGCCGTTGATCTCGATCGAGGTCAGCTTGGAGGCGGCGTATTCCAGCTCCTTCGCTTGCGGCAGCTTGTCCGGATAGAACACGCCGCGCCAGGGCGCGAAGGTCCAGCCGCCGATGCCGATGTAGATCTTGCTCTTCGATTGAGAGGCGCGTGCAGGAGCTTTGCTCACGAAGCTGTTCCGATGCTGGTGGCCGGGGGCGGGGCGGGGTGAACAGTAGTCAACCGGGGCCGCCCTGGCCAGTTTGATCCTGTTGCGCGAGCGCTCTTCCAGCGCCCGGAGCCCTCGTGTATCCAGGACACGGGCCGGGAAGGGGAGATGTGGCAATGAGAGCGGAATCAGTCGGCGGCGTGCTGGGTGCGATCGTCGCGGCTGCCGTGCTGGCGGCGGCCTTCTATTACGTTCCCGTTGGGCCGATGGCGCGCCCGTCCCAGCCAGCCCGGGTCGAGGTGCCGCCGACGCAGGTGCAGACCGTTCCGGTCGCCCCGGCCGTGCGCGGTCCGGTCGTTCGTGAGGTTCCGAACTAGGGGGGACCCGGAGTCCGGGTGAGCGCAGCGACATCCGGGTTCTCCCGGACAGCTCGTGTGAACCCGGATGTCGCTTACGCTCATCCGGGTTACGCGGGAGCGAAGGCCCTTGCATTCCGGCCGGCGCACCCCATCTGGGTAGGGACGGTGACGTCGAGCTCGATTGGCTCCGGCACCGAAACGACCACGGCAGAGCGGCTGCGCCGGATGTACGCGCCCCCTTTGTTTGTGGTCGTTGGCATTTTGGGCCTTCCTCGAGATATCGGCAGTGCAGGACAGCACCACCCGCCGGGCTTTTTGCGGCTCTGGCGGGCCGCCCCGCTTGGCAGTGCTGAAAGCGGCGGATATACGCATCCGCACCATGACCGAAGCCATCCGAACGGCCCCGCCGGTGTCGCCGCAGACCGCTGATGTTCCGATCGTTTCGGTCGTCGTTCCGACCTTCAACGAGCGCGACAATGTGACCACGCTGTACCGGCGGCTGGAGGCGGCGTTCAAGGACGTGCCGTGGGAGGTCGTGTTCGTCGACGACAATTCGCCCGACGGGACCTGGCAGGTGGTGCGCGAATTGTCGCGCAACGACAACCGGGTCCGCGGCATCCGCCGAATCGGCCGCCGCGGCCTGTCCGGTGCCTGCATCGAGGGCATCCTCGCCGCCAGCGCGCCCTATGCGGCCGTGATCGACGCCGATCTGCAGCATGACGAGACGCAGCTGCCGAAGATGCTGGCGCTGCTGCAGAGCGGCGCAGCCGAGCTCGTGGTCGGCAGCCGCTACATCGCAGGCGGCAGCGCCGCGAGCTTCGACAGCAAGCGGGCAGGGGCCAGCGCCTTCGCCACCGAGATCGCGCGCCGCGCGCTCAAGGTCGAGGTCAACGACCCCATGAGCGGCTTCTTCATGATCCGCCGCGACCGCTTCGAACAGATCGCGCCGAAGCTGTCCACGCAGGGCTTCAAGATCCTGCTCGACATCATCGCCAGCGCCGAGGGCGGGCTGAAGACTGTCGAGGTACCCTACACGTTCGGCTCGCGCCTGCATGGCGAGAGCAAGCTCGACTCGATGGTCGCGCTCGACTTCCTCGGCCTCGTGCTGGCCAAGATGACCAACGACATCGTGTCGCTGCGCTTCCTGCTGTTCGCCATGGTCGGCGGCACCGGCCTGTTCGTGCATCTGGCCACGCTCTTTCTCGGTCTCAACCTGTTCGACATGCCGT